>NZ_JBQYLI010000012.1:0-173230 GCF_052690465.1 Sunxiuqinia sp. A32 | reverse complement strand
CGTTTGAAGCTTTCTTCATAGATCTTAAATACTGGCATAAATTTACTTTTTGTGTAAACCTATTTTAGGACAAGACACATTAACCCCAACGGGGTGAAAGGTCATAGCCACGGGTGTAAACCCGGGGGTGGGAATTATTGATTGCAAAGGCGCCGCCAATGTATTTATAAAAGCATTTTAAATTCGTGCGCTGCAAATTTCAATGTCCTTTTGCCTTGATCCAAAAGACCGATCCAAATCTGAGCTTTCCAACTCATTAAGGTTCCAGCGTTGGCTGGTCAAACGTAGTAATACGATATCCTGCTATCCTTCTGGGCGTTCTGTTTTAAATATGGACACCCTGCTTGTTTTTTTACGTTTCAGTCCCAAATTTTCGGATTTCTGTCAGACAGAGAGTGAAAAAAATTCGGCAGGACATGAAAAATTTCAGCAGAAATGTCCAAAAATAAGACTGAAACGTGAAAATTGTAGCAGAAAGTAAAAAAAGTACAACAGAGCCAAGTCTCATGAGGGTTACAGCAGGTTCTCGCCACAAAATTCCCCGAAGCCCGGACACGCCGCTTGCTGGCAGACATAAACACGGATTTCAGAACCGCCATTAATACCGAAGGGGGAAATAAATCCGAAATGGTTTTGCCCACGGGGAGCAATTAGCTACGGTGCAGGTTGGATATACGTGTCACTAGCTTGTTTTATGATCAATTGCATGCCGATGAGCAACCGGGTGTCTTTGCTTGTGAAATCTTAATCGTGATTTTAGGAGTTGATTACTAAAAATATACTAAAATTATTTAGACCCGAACTAAATAAAACCCAAATAAAACCTAGTCTGGCTTAAGTTTAACAGGCTTTTGTTAACTTGTGTGCTATAAAATAATCCAGTGCCCCTAGTCAAATTAATATCATTGAAAAGTGAAATCAAATAGATATGAAGATTGTACCTGAAGCTATTCTGTTTGGAGTGGACGAATACAATCGACATATGACTAAAAATATACAAATGAAAAGTGAATGTTGGAATATTATCAACGAGACCACGGGTATGATCAAGTACTCTGATACCAAGGCAACTGTGATGTTGTCTGTTTATGGAATTGTCATAACCATTGTTTATTCAAATGCCTCCCAAATGTATTTGTTTTTAGAGGAGAGTTGGATCAATGTGTCAATTGCATCGTTGGCGGCTTTGTTTGCAATGACTTCAGCATATTTTAGTTTCTCGGTAATCAATCCACGTTTTAAGAAAGGTAATCCGGAGTCGGTCATTTATTTTGGAAATATACAAAAACAGTTTTCCACCTGTGATGAATATTACAGCAAGTTAACTGCAGTCTTATCGGATGAGGATGAATATAAAAAACAATTGAACGATCATATATACGTTAATGCACAGATTGCATGGGCGAAATTTTCTCATTTTTCCATTTCGATGAAACTGTTTGGACTTGCATTTATTTGCGTTGTAATTGACTTGTTTATCTATTTCTCTACCAGGTAATTTAAATCAAAGATATCGATATTGCCAGACAGGTTTTGTGAGTAGAATTATATTACGTGACTTTATCAAAGGGATTAATTATTCAATCACTATTTGTAATAAAAAATGCACCTGCCAAAAGGCAAGTGCATTTTCATTATAATAGGATCGTACGTTTTATAAACGAGCTTTAATTTCTTTGGTTGCTTCTTCGAAACCTGGTTTTTCCAACAGGGCAAACATATTCTTTTTATATGCTTCAACTCCTGGCTGGTCAAATGGATTTACTCCTAAAGTATAACCACTCAACCCACAAGCTTTTTCAAAGAAATAAATCAATTGGCCCAAATAGTATTCATTCATTTTAGGCAATTCAATCAAAATATTTGGAACGCCACCGTCCACGTGTGCAATCATAGTTCCTAATTCTGCCATTTTATTTACTTCGTCGACACGTTTTCCTGCAAGATAATTCAGGCTGTCCAGGTTTGCTTCGTCAGAAGGAACACGAACATCGCGGTCAGGGCTGGCAATGGTCAGAACGGTTTCAAACAGTTTGCGTTCACCTTCCTGAATGTACTGTCCCATTGAGTGCAGGTCTGAAGTGAAATCAACACTTGCAGGGAAAATACCTTTACCTTCTTTACCTTCACTTTCGCCATATAATTGTTTCCACCATTCAGCGAAAAAATGAAGTTTTGGGTTATAGTTAACCATGATCTCGATCATCTTACCGCTTTTGTACAATTCGTTACGAACTGCAGCATATTGTGAAGCCATGTTCTCTTCAAAAGGAACATCAACCCCAGTTGATTTTTCCATATCAACAGCACCTTGCACCAGCGCACGAATGTCGAATCCGGCTACTGCAATTGCAAGTAAACCAACCGGAGTCAATACAGAATAACGTCCACCAACATCATCAGGAATAACATAGGTTTTGTATCCTTCTGAAGTTGCCAATTGTTTCAGTGCACCGCGCTCTGCATCAGTAACAGCAACAATTCTTGAGACAGCTTCTTCTTTGCCGTATTTATCTTCAATATCTTGTTTTAATAAACGGAAGGCAAGAGCAGGCTCGGTAGTTGTTCCCGACTTAGAAATAACTGCCATGGCATATTCCTTCGTTTTCAACAATTCGCGTAATTCGTATAAGTAGTCTTCACCAATGTTTTGTCCGGCAAACAAGATAAGCGGCTTGTCGCTTCCTTTTAATTGAGCAAAGCTGTCAGATAGTGCATCAACAACGGCTTTGGCTCCCAGGTACGAACCACCAATACCAACTACTACAAATACTTCAATCTTTTTATCTTGAAGTGCTTTTGCGGTAGCTTCGTAATCAGCTAGTTCAGCTTCAGAAATAGAAGTAGGTAGGTTTACCCAACCTAAAAAGTCATTTCCTTTACCGGTTTTATTATGAAGGGCTTCATTATTTTTTTGCAGTTCTTCGGCATATCCAAAAACTGCCTCTTTTGAAACGAAATCTAAAGTCTTTTCAAAATTCAACGAGATCTTTTCCATGGGTATTTTATCTTAATTTTTCTGTTAATTGTCTTATCTCAACTGCAGGGGGGATGTTCTTATATAGAATATTATAAACGGCTTCACAAATTGGCATATTCACCCGGTAATCCTTATTAATTTCGTGAATGGATTTAGAGGCATAATATCCTTCTGCAACCATGTGCATTTCCAAATGAGCAGAACGGATGGTGTATCCTTTCCCAATCATGGTTCCAAAAGTACGGTTCCGAGAGAATTGAGAATAGCTGGTAACCAGCAGATCGCCTAAATAAGCAGAGTCTTTTATATCACGGGTAATCGGGTGAACCTTATCTACGAATCGCTTGATTTCCTGAATTGAGTTGGAAATTAATACTGCCTGGAAGTTATCTCCATATCGCAAACCATGCACAATTCCGGAAGCGATGGAAACTACGTTTTTCAGCACGGAGGCATATTCGGTTCCGTAAATGTCATCGGATACATTGGCACGGATATATGGACATTGAAGTTTGTCGGCAAACTCTCGCGCCCGACGGATATCCGGGCAGGCGATGGTTAAATATGACAAGCGCTCCAAGGCAACTTCTTCTGCGTGGCAAGGCCCTGCAATAACTCCAATTCGTTCGAAAGGAACCTTGAATTTGCTGTTCAAATATTGACCAACAATTTGGTTGTCAGTAGGAATAATTCCTTTAATTGCAGAAACAATAAACTTTCGATTAATCTCAACGGTCAATTTTGATAAACAGTCGTCAAGAAAGGCGGAGGGTATACAAAGAATAGCAATATCCGATTGTTCCATTACCTCATTGATGTCATCGAAAAAGTTAATCCGGTCAATTTCGAATTCAACCCCTCTTAAGTAATTTGGATTATGAGTGTAGCGCTTGAAAAGTTCAATACTTTCAGGATTTCTGAAATACCAATTAATACTATCTGTATTGTTCAGTATTATCTTAGCAAGAGCAGTTGCCCAGCTTCCACTTCCTATGATTGCTATTTTGGGATTATTGCTCATAATTAATTGCCATTAGGCAAGCCATTTCTTTACATCATCCATGCTTGGATTTGTGAGTCCAAGCTTATTTTTTTTGTTATAACCGCAGATGTCGTTAAAGAACTTTCCGGGTTTTATTTCTTTAAGAGCGTCAATCTTTTTGAATCCTAATTTTTTGATGACTTCCACCCAATCAGCAGGAATTCCCAGCTCTTCAAATTTCTCATCCGAGTCGATTTCTGCTTTTTTCTCTGGTTTCATTTGAGGGAAGAACAACACATCCTGTATGGAAGAATTGTTGGTCATGAACATAGTCAGACGGTCAATTCCAATACCCATTCCGGATGTAGGAGGCATTCCATACTCCAATGCACGAAGGAAATCCTGGTCAATAAACATGGCCTCATCATCTCCTTTTTCTGAAAGTTTTAATTGATCTTCAAACCGTTCTCGTTGATCAATCGGATCGTTTAATTCAGAATAGGCATTGGCTAATTCCTTTCCATTTACCATGAGCTCGAAGCGCTCGGTAACTTCCGGATTGTCTCGGTGCTTTTTCGTTAATGGAGACATTTCAATTGGATAATCGATGATGAATGTTGGCTGGATGTAATTTCCTTCACATTTCTCTCCAAAAATTTCATCGATCAATTTTCCTTTACCCATACTTGGGTCTGTCTCTATATCTAATTTTTTACAAATTTCTCGTAATTCTTCTTCCGACTTACCAGCAATATCGTATCCAGTATGCTCTTTTATGGCATCGTACATGGTAACTCTTGGGAATGGTCTTTTAAAGTCGATCACCTTATCACCCAACTGAACATCTGTTTTTCCATGTAAAGCAAGCGCAACGCGTTCAACCATTTCTTCCGTGAAATTCATCATCCATTTGTAGTCTTTATAAGCTACGTAGATTTCCATCACGGTAAATTCAGGATTGTGGGTGCGGTCCATTCCTTCGTTGCGGAAGTCCTTGGCAAACTCGTAAACTCCTTCAAAACCACCAACGATCAATCTTTTTAAATAAAGTTCGTTGGCAATTCGTAAATACAAAGGAATATTCAAGCTGTTGTGGTGAGTGGCAAATGGGCGGGCAGCTGCTCCACCGGGAATGGCTTGCAAGATCGGAGTTTCTACTTCCAAATAGCCGTTCTCATTAAACATCTCACGCATGGTGTTGATGATTTTGGTTCTTTTTTCAAAAACATCTTTCACCTTTGGATTAACAATCAAGTCAACGTAGCGCTGACGGTAACGCATTTCCATATCGGAGAATGCATCGTATACTTTGCCGTCTTTTTCCTTTACAATAGGAAGTGGACGCAAGGATTTACTTAATACGGTTAATTCAGTAACATGAATGGATTTTTCACCAACCTGAGTTATGAAAGCATGCCCTTTAATTCCGATGATGTCCCCAATATCCAAAAGCTTTTTGAAAACATCATTATAAAGGCTTTTATCATCTCCGGGACAAATTTCGTCGCGGTTTAAATAAAGTTGAATCCGGCCCGAATCATCTTGCAGTTCAGCAAATGATGCTTTCCCCATAATCCTGCGGCTCATAATTCTACCTGCCATTACCACATCCTGATAGTTTTCTTTTTCAGGATCAAATTCTGCTTTTATCTCAGCAGCTTTGGTGTTTACAGGAAACTCTTCAGCTGGATAAGGATTGATCCCTGCTTCCCTTAATTTTTCAAGAGAGTTTCTTCTGATAATTTCCTGTTCACTAAGCTCAATCGTACTCATCGGTGTTTTTCAGTTTGAATTAACTACGAAAAAAATTTTTGCAAAGATAACAAAGAATTGCGTATTCACTCAATCAGAATTGATAAGAACTAAATGTAACATAATCAGTCGGTTGAGAAAAATGAAGGAAGATCGAAATTTTATCAGCTAGCTAAGGGTTTGAAATGGTGTGTCATAGCCTTGATTATTATCATTCTGTTAACAAGATATAAGTTTATCAGATCCTTTTTTCTTTCCAGATCGGACTCCATTTTTTATCTTTGAAAAATTTTAGCAACTATATTTAAGAGGTTGAACAATCGTAATGGACAAAATTTGGAACATTAAAGAACCGGGCGACATCAATGTTATTAAGCATTTGTCTGCAGCGCTTAATGTTAATATGGTCATTGCGAACCTTTTAGCACAGCGTGGGGTCACCAACTACAATGAAGCGAAAGCTTTTTTCAGGCCAAGACTTTCCGATTTACATGATCCATTTCTTATGAAAGATATGGACAAGGCTGTTGCACGTCTTGAGCAGGCAATTGAGAATAGCGAGAAAGTTTTGATTTACGGTGATTACGATGTGGATGGCACAACATCGGTTGCTATGATGTACCAGTTTTTGCGAAAACGCATAAAAAATCTCGATTATTATATTCCTGATCGCTACTCCGAAGGGTATGGAATTTCTCCCCGAAGCATTGATTTTGCAGCTGAACAGCAAATTACTTTGGTGATCGTTCTTGACTGTGGAATTAAAGCGGTTGAGAAAATTAAGCAAGCAAAAGATCGTGGAATTGATTTCATTATTTGTGATCATCACAATCCGGATGAAATCATTCCTGATGCAGTAGCGGTGCTTGATCCTAAAAGGCCAGACTGTAAATATCCATACAAAGAATTGGCCGGATGTGGTGTTGGTTTCAAATTTCTACAGGCTTATACACAGAAAAATGATGTTCCCGTTGTTGAGCTATATGATCTGTTGGATATGGTCGTGGTGAGTATTGCCTCTGATATTGTTCCGGTGACGGGTGAAAATCGGGTGTTGGCTTATTTCGGTTTGAAGAAGTTGAACAGCAATCCAAGTCTTGGGCTGAAAACCATTATTCAAATCTCGGGATTGTTAGGGACTGAAATGACCATCAGTGATATCGTTTTCAAGATTGGTCCCCGAATAAATGCATCTGGAAGGATTGAGCATGGGAAAAAGTCGGTGGAGATTATGGTGGTTAATGATGAGGAGGAAGCAGATCGTTTGGGAGATGAAATAAATTCCTACAATGAAATTCGCAAAACCCTGGACCGTGACATTACTCAGGAAGCCTTGGATATGATTGCTCACGATCCAATTCAGTCTGAGCGAAATACAACGGTTCTTTATAACCGGGATTGGCATAAAGGTGTGGTTGGAATTGTTGCTTCGCGATTAACGGAGCATTATTATCGCCCAACAGTAATCCTTACAGAGTCCAACGGGCTGGCTACCGGATCTGCCCGATCAGTAAAAGATTTTGATTTATATGAAGCGATTGGGTCATGCAGTGACTTATTGGAATCGTATGGTGGGCACATGTACGCTGCCGGCCTGACTATGAGAATAGAAAATATTCCGGCGTTCAATCGCCGTTTTGAAGAGATAGTAACCAAACTGATAACTGATCAGCAACAAATTGAAATGATTGAAGCTGATGCAAAAATTCAGTTGTCAGAAATCACCCCTAAATTTTACCGCCTTTTAAAACAATTTGCCCCATTTGGCCCACACAATATGACTCCTGTGTTTGTTACTGAAAATGTATTGGATGCAGGTACCAGTAGAACCGTTGGGCGCAACCTGGAACACTTGAAACTTGATTTGGTAGAACCAACAGGTAATTCATCCATATTTTCAGCGATCGCATTTAATCAGGCAAGCCATTACGAAGCAATAAGTCAGGGCCTTCCTTTTGATATTTGTTATTCAATTGCCGAAAATCAATTCCGGGGGAAAACCAATATTCAACTATATATTAGGGATATCTCAGCGAAAGTTTACTAATCACTTATACTAATCTTTTTAAAAACTTACTATGAACTTAAGCTTAAAGAATGGGCAAAACCAGTTTACGCCGAGTAACATGGTTTTGGGTGTGCAATTTTTGTTTGTTGCTTTTGGGGCGACTGTGTTGGTTCCTCTTTTAGTGGGAATCGATCCTGCAGTTGCATTATTTACAGCGGGCGTTGGAACACTGTTTTTCCATCTAATTACAAAGGGAATTGTTCCTGTTTTTTTGGGGAGTAGTTTCGCTTTTATTGCTCCAATTATTGAGGCTACAAGACTTTATGGTTGGCCCGGCACCTTATCTGGAATTATTGCAGTTGGTTTCGTTTATGCTGTCGTATCCGGTTTGGTTAAATGGCGTGGATTGAAATTTATTGAACGTTTATTCCCTTCGACGGTAGTGGGACCTGTGATCATGATCATCGGTCTGTCTCTTGCAAGTGCTGCTATTGATATGGCAAAAACAAACTGGACTATTGCTGTGGTTAGTTTGTTGACAGCTATTGTAGTGGTGATTTTCACAAAAGGGATTATTAAATTGATTCCAATTTTTATAGGAATTCTTGTCGGATATATTGTCGGGTTTGCTTTAGGTGCAATCGACTTCACTCCAATTAAGGAAGCTGCATGGTTTAGTTTGCCAGAATTTACAACTCCAAAATTTAGCTGGGGAGCTATTCTGTATATGGTTCCTGTTGCAGTTGCACCAGTTATTGAACATGTGGGAGATATGTATGCAATTGGTGGTGTTGCAGGGAAGAATTTCATTGAAAAGCCAGGTCTGCATCGTACTTTATTAGGAGATGGTATTGCCACAGCTTTTGCAGGTATTATGGGAGGTGTTCCAAATACAACGTATTCTGAAGTTACTGGTGCAATTTCATTAACCAAAGTAACCAATCCATTCATTCTGCGTGTTTCTGCTGTTACTGCCATTGTGTTTTCATTGGTCGGAAAAATCAGTGGTTTCCTGAAAACTATTCCACAAGCAGTATTGGGCGGTATCATGTTGTTGTTGTTTGGTATGATTGCTTCCGTTGGTATTAAGACATTGGTTGATTCAAAAACTGACATGAGCAGTACTCGAAATCAAGTGATTGTTTCAGTCGTACTTACTGTTGGTATTGGTGGCGCTGTTATTTCCTGGGGTAATTTTTCATTGGCAGGAATTGGTTTAGCTGCCGTTGTTGGTATTGTGTTGAATTTACTCTTGCCAGGAGATTCAAAAAAGGTAGTTTTAGAAAATTAGAAAAGCTTCTAAATAAAGCAAAAGGACGGTTGTGGCCGTCCTTTTTTTACGAAAAAATCAATCTATACATATCGTAATTGGGAAAATTATGTCAAATTTATAGATATCCTAGATTGGAAAAAATTTTAATTCTATTTCTTCAGTATCTTCTTTTTGCTCCATTGAAAATTTGCCAGAACTTTCAATAGTAAGTTTTCTTTTTTTAGATGCGGTGGTTAAGTTTTTTTCGATGGAAGTAATTTCCGTAGGCTCTATCTCCCGATTAAAAAAGACTTTTAGATTATTAGCTTTCTCATCATCAAATTGGATGAGAAATGCTGTATGTTCAGGAAAAATTAGATCGTCGTATGCATATGAGACATCATTCCCTGTTTCTTCCAACATCATTTTAACTTCTGCGAGGGGACGAAATGGTATAGTCATAAATTATTTTTTTAGAATTGAAATGTACGTTAATTTGCTGAACAACTAGTTGATGAACAGCTGCTGCAAGAAGAACCGCAAGAAGAACTTTCAATATCCCTGGGTTCGAAAAGAGACAGTTTTCCTTCTTTTAGTAACTCAATATTTTCCTGAACCAAATTGCTGGTTGGTTTAAATATTGCCACTTGATTGTCGTGCAATATTTTGTAGGCCATCGGGCGCACGTTCGGACTAATAATTGCGCTAATTATTTCATCAGAACCGGGCATTCTCAGATCCAACCCAAAGCGAGTCATTAATTCCGATTTTGAGAAATACTCCACTTCATCAGTCTCAAGGTTGTACAAACAATACAAATTTGCTTTGTAGAAATCGTTTGCCATAAAATACCTGCCATTATTTTGGTGTCCTAACACCGGTACACAAATCTTCATAATTCCTCCTTTTATTTTATAAACAATGATTTATCCATATTATGACTTTGCCAGTTTGTAGTCAATCGCAATGCCAAAAATGTTAAATTGAAGATTGTCAGCGCAATGAGTGTTGGAGTCTATTGGCGCACCTACATTTTTGTAGGAGTTTTCTACTAAAATGTAGATTAAGCTTCGATCCTTTTTAAAAAATATTATTCTCATTTGGGAGGAAGCTTTTAGGGGTGTTTTTTCAGTGAATTGTCTTATTAATAAGTTGCAGTTTTTTTTCATAATTTTGGATTACATATTTACAAAAGAGAAGGTATGACCGGTAATGTATTTTACCGGTCACTTTTTTTGATGATTACAACCGCTGCTTTTAATGAAAATTTGCAGGACTTCTTAAATTCTTTTCTCCGGAAATCTCTGCAATGCTTTTTATTTCCATTGCACATGTTTATTTTTGACTGATAAATACAGACGTATGTCAGCAATTCAGATTAATCCAAACCTGTTGGTTCAGTATCTTCAAAAATCAGCTAATGAGTTTACTCGCGAAGATATTATCCGATATATCGAGGAGCGAGATATTGAGATGCTAAACTTTCGATATGTAGCGGAGGATGGAAAACTCAAAACCATCAATTTTATGGTTCGTGGGAGAGACGAACTTGAGATGGTACTGTCGGCAGGCGAGCGAGTTGATGGGAGCTGTATTTTTTCTTTTTTGGAACCAAATGCGAGTGATTTATTTTTGGTGCCTCGCTATAAAACAGCTTTTCAAAATCCTTTTTCAAGCATTCCTTCAGTTGATATTCTCTGTTCCTTTTACGACGCTAATGGACTACCATTGGAAAGTTCTCCGGAGTATGTTCTGCAAAAAGCACAAAATCAGTTTTTTAAGACAACGGGAATGCAGCTAAAGATGATGGCTGAATTGGAATATTATGTGATTAGCGATGTGCCGGAAGATTTAAAAGTTTCGAAAAATGGTTATCAGTGTGCGGAGCCTTTCACGATTCACGAAGGACTGCGCGTTGAAGCGATACGGTTAATTGCACAGTGCGGAGGTTTAATTCGGTTCGGACATGCAGAAAGTGGAAGGTTTGTACTGAAAGGTAAAATTTATGAGCAGCATGAGCTCGAATTCTCACCTAGCGATCCTGAGAATTCTGCTGACCAGTTAGTTATTGCCAAGTGGATATTGCGGATGTTGGGGCAGAAATACAACGTGAATGTTACCTTCATTCCGAAGATTACTCTTGGTCAACCCGGAAGTGGCTTGCATTTTCATTTTTTGGCTGAGCAAAATGGAAGCAATATGTTGGTGGAGAATGGAGAATTAACTTCGACCAGCCTGAAAATGATTGCTGGGATATTAGATCTGTCTCCGGCTCTAACAGCTTTTGCAAATACAACCCCTATTTCTTATTTGAGATTAATGACTGGCGAACAGACACCAAACCATATTTGCTGGGGTAAGTGCAATCGATCAACGCTTGTTCGAGTCCCATTGGGATGGAATCAGCATTTGGATTTGGGAGCTACGGCAAATAATCAGGAGCCGCAGAAAGTCGATCATTCATTCCGGCAAACAATTGAATATCGCGGATCCGATGGTGGGGCAAATCCATATTTATTTTCTGCCGCTTTAATTGTTGCCTTTCTGAAAGGTTTTTCTAATACCGAGTCGTTAAAAAACTCGGATCGCTACTTTACCGAAAATAATGAGTTTCAACAGGAAGGAGTGGAGGACGGAGAGCAATTTGATATTTTACCAATGTCTTGCTATGAATCTGCTGAAAAATTGGAGGAGTTTCGACATTTCTTTGAACAAGATCAAATATTCCCAAAATCAATAGTCAATCATACCATTTTGAGGTTGCGTTCGTTCAATGACAAGGAATTGATATCGAATTTCAAAACCTATGGAGATGAAAGTAAAGAAATGGATGAACTGATTGAAGAATATCTCCACTACATGTAATATCGTTTAAAGTTCAAATTTTATTGAAGTAAATTCTTTTTAAAATTATGACCCTAATAAAATCAATATCGGGCATTCGAGGAACAATCGGTGGCCGACCTGGTGATGGATTAAGTCCTGTAGATGTAGTTAAATATGCGGCTTCCTATGCAAAGTGGTTGGAAAGCCAGTCGAATGAAAGTAAAAAAACAGTTGTTGTAGGGAGGGATGCCCGAATTTCTGGTGAGATGGTTGAGGCATTGGTTTGCGCAACGCTCAATGGAATGGGATGTGATGTCGTTAATATTGGGCTGGCAACAACCCCGACAACGGAAATTGCTGTTACCAAAGAAAAAGCGCAGGGCGGAATAATCCTGACGGCAAGTCACAATCCAAAACAATGGAATGCACTGAAACTTTTAAATAAAGATGGTGAGTTTTTATCAGCAACTGATGGGCAAGCAATCCTTGAATTTGCGGACAACGAAGATTTTGATTTTGCTGATGTTGACGATTTAGGGACGACAGTTACGAAAGATTATACAGATATTCATGTTCAGGATGTTTTAAATCTGGAACTGGTAGATGTGGACGCTATCAGAAAAGCAGATTTTTCAGTAGCATTTGATGCTGTAAATTCAGTAGGTGGAATAGCTATTCCTGCATTATTGAAAGCCTTGGGCGTGAAAACGATTGTTTCAATTAACGAAGAACCTTCAGGTCATTTTGCACACGTGCCAGAACCTTTACCCGAGAACCTTGTAGAGACTTGTAATATTGTTAAAACCAGTAATGTTGATGTTTGCTTTGTGGTTGATCCGGATGTTGATCGATTGTCAATAATTAGTGAGGACGGTTCGATGTTTAATGAGGAATATTCTCTTGTTGCAATAGCAGACTATATTTTGGCTCATAATCCCGGCAATACGGTGTCAAATCTTTCATCTTCCAGAGCTTTACGTGTTGTTACTGAAAAGCACGGTTGGAAATATACAGCAGCGGCTGTAGGCGAAGTAAATGTGGTCGCCAAAATGAAGGAAACCAATGCTGTTATTGGTGGTGAGGGGAATGGAGGAATCATTTATCCCAAATCCCATTATGGAAGAGATGCATTGGTGGGCATTGCATTATTTTTATCGCAATTGGCAAAGTCAAATCTGAAATGCTCAGAATTGAGGAAAACATACCCGGACTATTTTATATCGAAAAATAAGATTGAGCTAACTCCTGAGATTGATGTGAATGTTATTCTTGATCAGATGAAAGAGAAGCATAGCGAGGACGAGGTAAATGATATCGATGGAGTGAAAATTGATTTTGAAAACGAATGGGTCCATTTAAGAAAATCCAACACAGAGCCAATCATTCGAATTTATGCAGAATCAGTTTCTCCGGAAGCTTCTGACGCATTGGCAAAAAAAATAATCACAGAAATAAAATCGCTTATCTAGTCGGCTAGGTATGAGTGTAGTGACTCATATGTCGTGATTTTTTTGAACTAAGGTTATAGTTTTTTTACGTTTATTAACAATATTGGCATAAATATTGTGTTAAATTGCAGGCCAAAGGAACGATTTTAAGCCCCAGTGTGAGTTAGTTGTTGATGTTTGATATTTCCTTAAAAATCTGCCTTTTGTTTAACCAACTAATTTCAAAAAATAATAAATAACCATAAAACAGAAAACGCCTAATATTTATTTCCATGAACAAAAAAACAATCGTTATTGCGCTTGTTCCGCTTTTGCTAATAACATTGGCTTTAATTTTTTGGACTTCTGAAGAAAAAGTTGATGTTATTACTGCCGAGGTTCAGCGTGGGGAATTTCAAGTAAAAATCTACACTTCCGGGCAATTGGAATCAGAGACTTCTGAAAATATTTCTGCCCCTGAAAAAATGAAAGACCGAAGTCTCAGAATCTATGAATTGTCTATCACCGATATGATTGAAGAGGGCACTTTGGTGGATTCCGGTGATTATGTTGCTACGCTCGATCATAAAACAGTTGAAGAGGAATTAAAGAAGGTTCAGGATGATATTGAAAAAACATATTCAGAGTATGAAGATGCAAAGATCGATTCCATGCTGACTTTGAGTAACCAACGAGATAATATTGTAAATGCCTCTCTTGATTTAATTGAGAAAAAAATCGAGATGGAGCAGTCAATTTATGAATCTCCAGCAGTTCAGAAAAAGACAGAGATGGATTATCAGAAAGCAGAAAGGAAATATGAACAGGAGAAACAAGCTCTTGACCTGAAGCAGCAGCAGGAAGCTAATAAAGTTGACCGTAGGTATATCAACTATCGACAATTGAAAGAGCGCGAGGAAGGATTGCGAGAGTTGTTTAATTCACTAGTGATATATGCTCCCAAATCTGGAATATTGACTTATTTTAAATATCCTTGGGGAGAAGTTGTTGCAGTTGGCTCCAGAATTAGTTCTTACAGGGGAGATATTGCTAAGATACCCGACATGAACCATCTGATTTCAAGAACATTTGTGAATGAGATTGATATTTCAAAAGTAAAAGTTGGGCAAAAAGTATCTATTGGTATTGATGCTTTTCCTGATAAAGAGCTTGAGGGGGAAGTAGTTACCATGGCAAATGTCGGTCAGCCAATGCCAGGAAGCGATGCAAAAGTCTTTGAAGTGAAAATTAAAGTCTTTGATAAAGATGGTGAGCTAAAACCCGCAATGACTACCAGTAATATTATCTATGGTTCGAATTTTTCGGATACTCTTTATATTCCTTCTGATGCAGTTTTTGAGAATGACAGTTTAAGGTATGTCTATCTGAAGAAAAGAAATTTCAAAAAGCAAATTGTTAAGCTCGGGGAGCAAAATGAAAATTTTGTGGTCGTTAATGCCGGCTTGTCTGAGGGAGACGAAGTATCATTGGTTGAGCTCGATAATAGTGATAAACTTGATTGGGAAGGCTTGGATATTTACGAGCAAATTGTAAAGGATGAAGAGGAGCGGAAAGAACTTGCAGCTAAAGAGCGTGAGCGGTTGAAGAACGAAAAGAAGGAGAATAAAATGGCTCCCGGTATGCCTTCTGGTATGCCAGCAAATGTAGTGATTAGACAATAACCCCGAAATTCAGAAAACATGATTAAGAAGTATTTTCATGATTTACTTATTGGGATTGAAGCGATTTTTGCCAATAAATTAAAATCAATGCTTACAGCTCTTGGGATCATATTTGGTGTAGCTGCTGTAATTAGCATGATGGCTATTGGTAATGGCGCCGAACAAGAGATTCTCGATCAGATCAAAATGGTTGGGGTGAATAATATTATAATTACTCCGACAAGCGTTGAAAACGAAAATGGGGAATCAAGTGATGAAGAGGAGAGCGATAGTAATGCCAAGTTCTCTAAAGGATTAACAATGCTCGATATTGAGGCAATTAAAGAGGTTATCCCTACCATTGAAAAAATTAGCCCGGTGGTTAGCTCCAATTACTCCGTTATTGTTGATGGCAAAAGTAAACCAATTTCATTGGAAGGTATTGGAGTTAGTTATTTTGAGATTTTTAATATTAGTCTGGAAGAAGGTGAATCTTTTGATAGCTTTCAAAGTGAAAACGGACAACCCGTATGCGTGGTCGGTAACAATATTAAAAATGAATTATTTAAACAGGAGAGTCCGATTGGAAAGCAGATCAAGGTTGGGCAAATCTGGTTGACCGTTATTGGTATTGTTGAGAAGCGTGATTTCACAGCTTCAGCATCTGATGAAATGGGAATTAGTAGTTCTGATAATAAAATCTTCATTCCTGCTGAAACGTTTTTAATGCGCTATAAAAATAATGGATTGTTAAGAGCTGATGAGATTGAACGAGCGAGTTCTCGAAGGAATGGTTCACAAGCGAGTAGTGGTGAAAATAACCAGCTTAATAAAATCATTGTTCAGGTAAAGGAAACAGAGCAATTGACGGCGACATCGAATATCATTAAACGGATGTTTTTGCGTCGTCATTCAGGATTGTATGATTTTGAAGTGACAATTCCTGAGTTACTGTTGAAACAGCAACAACGAACAAAAAATATCTTCAATGTTGTTTTGGGAGCAATTGCAGGCATCTCTTTGATTGTTGGTGGTATTGGTATTATGAATATTATGCTGGCCTCCGTGATGGAGCGAATCCGAGAAATTGGCACCCGGCAGGCTATTGGAGCTTCGCGAAAGGATATCATTGTACAGTTTCTTTCAGAGTCAACATTAATTAGCGTGTTTGGAGGAATCGCGGGAATTTTACTGGGTGTAATACTTTCAAAATTAGTCACGGTTATTTTTGATATTAAAACCATTGTTTCCTTTTTCAGCATCATTGTTGCTTTTGGCGTTTCAGCAGCAGTGGGTATCGTATTTGGATATTTGCCAGCGAAGCAGGCTGCTGAGAAAGATCCTGTTGAGTCACTTCGTTATTAAATCAGAAAACATAAAAAATGAGAACATACTATAAACTAATTATACTAATATTCGTGTGTTTGTCCTTTGAGGCGAAATCACAAATAAATGATCTGAAACTTTCCTTAGAAGATGTGGTGGAGCTGGCATCAAAACAGTCAATTGATGCGTTCCGTAATGAGAATATGTTTCGGGCTAGTTATTGGGAGTACCGTTACTTTCAAGCTGATAAGCTTCCCAGTCTAAATCTGGATGCAACCCCTCTTGACTTCAACAGATATCGAAGACGTGAATATAATTTTCAAACAAATCAGGAAGAGTATGTCCAACGTGAATTTTTAAACGCGGATTTTGGCCTTTCACTTAATCAAAATATTGCATTAACGGGAGGACAATTATTTCTTCGATCTGATTTGGGAATGGTTAAAAATTTGGGTGATGATGAAAATACTTCGTACCAATCAACTCCAATTAGTATTGGTTATCAGCAAAATTTGAATGGCTATAACCGTTTAAAATGGAATTCAAAAATAGAACCTTTAAAATATGAGAGGGCAAAGAAAGAGCTCATACAGAATAATGAACAACTTGCGGTAAAAGCTACTTCGAAGTTTTTTAGTTTGGTGTCAGCTCAAATTAATTTATCAATTGAAGAAAACAATCAAGCCAATAATGATACCATTTATCGTATCGGAAAAGGAAGATTTCAGGTGGGTACTGTTACACAGGATGAACTACTCAACCTCGAGCTTAACCTGCTTAATTCAAAACAGGCCTATAATAAAGCAAAACTTGAATTGATCCGAGCTCAATCAGAGATGAACTCATTCCTTGGCCTTGATAAAAATTCGAAAGTGACATGTGTGGTACCGGAAGATATTCCAAGTTTGGAAGTGATAGCAAATGAGGCGCTTGGGAAAGCATTGGAGAATAATCCAGAGATTATTGGTCAGCAACAGCAGCTACTGGAAGAAGATAGGCGGGTTGCTCAGAAAAAATCCGAGACAGGGCTTAACACAAGTATTTTCGCTCAATATGGTTTAGACCAGTCGTCCTTAGAATTCAAAGACGTTTATAATAATCCGGATAAAAGCCAACGTTTTCGACTTGGCGTAAGTATTCCAATTGTTGATTGGGGCCGACGGAAGGGAAATTATTTGATGGCTGAATCAAATCGAGAGGTTACACGCGCAAGAATAAAACAGTCCAGAATTGACTTTGAACAGAATGTCTTTCAAACTGTGATGGAATTTAATTTGCAGGCCGAACAGGTTCGTAATGCAGCATTAGCCGATACAGTTGCTCAAAAAGGATATGATGTTACTTTTCAGCGTTTCTTGATTGGGAAAGTGGATATATTAAACTTAAATCAAGCAAGGAATGATCTTGAAAAAGCACGAAAAGCCTATATTTTAGCACTTAATCGTTATTGGAACTATTATTATACCATCAGGCAATTGACTTTGTTCGATTTTGAGAGTGGTGAAAACCTCACCGAAGAGTATGAGAAAATCCTTCAAACCAATTAATATGAAACGTAAAAAGTTAATTGTAATCGTTGCAGCCACCGTATCGGTATTGATTATAGCAGCAAGCATCTTTATAATTAAAGATGATGGTGCGAAGACTTATACTGTCAAAAAAGGAAACATCATGTTGGGTATTGATTGCGTAGGAGAAGTGCAAGGCGGAAAATCAACCGCAATAGCAATGCCAGCAGTATTACGTGACTGGGAACTTCGGGTTTATTCGTATAAAATAGTAGATCTTATACAGGAAGGTAAAACCGTAGGTAAAGGCGAGTATATTGCGAAACTGGACGACTCTGGGTTGAATAATAACATGAGGAATAAGCTTCAGGACAAGGAAAAAGTTGATGCAGACCTGAGAAACGCTGTTTTGGATAGTACTGTCAGGCTCACAAATTTTAGAGAGCAAATAACTAACCTGCTGCTTGATCTTGAATATCAGAAAATTGACTTAGAGCAATCAAAGTATGAGTCGGGTGCGGAGCAGCGAAGGACTGAGATGAGATACCAAAAAGCACAAATAGCTTTAGATAAAAGACGTAGGGATTATATTCTTGAGCAAAATAAATTGAAAATTCATATTTCCAGATATGAAAATAGAGCAGAACGGCTGGTAGAGGAAATAGAGAAATTCCAAAATGCAATTCGAGCAACTAGAATTGTAAGTCCTGACAACGGGATGGTCATGTTTGGGAAAGATTATACGGGTAAAAAATATACAAAAGACACAGAAGTGCAAATGTATCGTCCCGATCCAATTGCCATGCTTCCTGATATGTCTTCTGTGATTTCCGAGGCATATGTGAAAGAAATTGATGTTACCAAGTTGCATCTAAACGACAGCGTGCAGATTACCATTGATGCTCTTCCTGATAAAGAATTTACCGGGAAATTGGTTAAAATAGCCAACATGGGGGAAGAACATAAAAACTTCGACATGAAGGTTTTTAAAGTCAGAATTCAGTTTAATGAAACTGATCCTGAATTAAAACCGGGCATGACTTGTAGCAATAGTATTGTTATTGATCAGAAGGAAGATGTTCTGCTCGTGCCGGTAGAAGCTGTTTTTTCTGATGAAGAAGGGAAGCATGTTTTTGTAAAAAAGGGAGGTAGTGTGGTTCGAACTAATGTTGAATTGGGAATGGATGATGAAAATAATACCGTCGTATTAAATGGATTAGAAGAGGGGGATAAGATTCTACTTTTCAATCCGGAAGAGAAAGAGGATGTTTAATTCTCTATCATACAATTAAATTTGAAGCAAGGTTTGTAATTGATTGTTTTTTGTACTTTTGAAAACTGATCTCAAATCAATTAAGCCTGATAATGAAAAAATATTTCATGTTGGTCGTATTCCTTTTTGTATTGGGAATATCGGTCAATGCCCATTTGAAATCTCAACCTGATAGTCTGAAAACTACTTTTAACAGCGATTATGTATTGCATGTTAAAAAGACGACAGAAAAAATTATTGTAGACGGAAAGTTCGACGAGAATGCCTGGCAGAAGGCAGAAGTGGCTTCTGATTTTCAAAAAGTTTTACCTGTTGACGATGAAAAGTCAGATATCAGGAGCGAAGTGTTGATGACCTATGATGATAAAGCATTCTATCTGGGATTTATCTTTTTCGATACAATTCCTGGAAAGCGTGTTATGGAATCTTATCGGCGCGATTTTATTTTCAATAACAACGATAATTTCCTGGTTTTCTTTGATACGTTTTTAGATCAAACTAATGGATTTACGTTTGGGGTTTCTGCTTCAGGCGCCAAGTGGGACGGAATCATGTATGATGGGAGAAGCAGTAATTTGAACTGGGATTGCAAGTGGGAATCGAAGACGGTACATTATGATGATCGATGGGTAACAGAGATGAAAATTCCATTTCGATCTATTCGGTTTAAATCAGGAGCAGATCAGTGGAATGTCAACTTCAGCAGGCTTGATTTGAAGTCGAATGAAAAATCAGCTTGGGCACCAGTCCCTCGAAGTTTTCCAACTTCATCACTTGCCTATACTGGTGTTTTAAAATGGGAGGAGCCATTGCCAGAATCTAAAATGATGTTTTCCATGATTCCTTATCTGTTTGGAAGTGCAAGTCGAGATTTTGAATCAGGAACGGATACTGATTACAGAAAAGACTTTGGTTTTGATGTGAAGCTTGGAGTATCAACATCAATGAATTTGGACTTAACTTATAATCCCGATTTTGCACAGGCTGAAGTAGATGAGCAAGTAACTAACCTGGATCGCTTTGAATTATTTTTCCCGGAGAAGCGCCAGTTTTTTCTTGAAAACTCAGATTTATTTGCAGATTACGGTTACGAAACTGTTACTCCTTTTTTCTCCAGAAGAATTGGCTTGGATGCTCCTGTTTTGGCAGGTGCACGCTTAAGTGGAAAACTTGATAAAAACTGGCGACTTGGATTAATGAATATACAGACCGAAAAAGCTGGAGAATTTCTAGCTAGAAATTATTCGGTAGCCTCAGTTCAGCGTAAAGTATTTTCTCGTTCAAATATCGGATTCATCTTTGCAAACAAGGAAAATCTTGATGAGCCATCTAATGCTCAAGATTTCAACCGTGTGGTTGGAATGGATTATAATCTGGCGAACAGCGATAATTCCTGGAAGGGTAAGTTGTTTTATCACCAATCATTTGATGAACGTGAAAATACGAAAGGTACATACGCTCAGGGTGCGTATCTGGTATACAACAAAAAGAACTTGGAAGTCTCTGTTTCTGAAACAAGCGTTGGGCGGGATTATAATGCAGAAGTTGGGTTTGTAAGACGAACCGGCTATAATTTCTTGGGAGCTGGAGTAAGATATACCTGGGTGCCAAATAAAACAATTATTTCACATGGATTTGTATTAGATACTGAAAACTATTTCGATGTTAATTACAATAAAATAGATCATGAGCAAACAGTTGCTTATGAAATTGGATTTAAAAATCGGTCGAATATTGAAGTAGGTGTAAAAGATTTTTTTGTGCACTTACTGGAAGACTTTGATCCAACTCATACAAGTAATTATTATCTGCCCAAGGGAAGTGAATATCGTTATCAGGGAGTTTGGATTGATTACGAGTCCGATAATAGAAAAGCTTTCAAGTGGGAGTCAACTTTAATAAGAGGCAGTTTTTACAATGGGAATATTAGTGCAGTTGAAGGTGGCTTTGGTTATCGTTTTCAACCTTATGTGAACTTCTCAATGAATTTTAGTTACAACGATATTATCCTTCCTCAGCCTTTTGAAAGAGCTTCGTTTTGGTTGCTGGGGCCAAAGTTAGATCTGACCTTTTCAGATAAATTATTTTTAACAACTTTTGTCCAGTACAATGAGCAGATAGAGAATTTGAATTTGAATATGCGTTTTCAATGGAGATATAAACCTGTTTCAGATTTTTTCCTTGTTTACACGGATAATTATTTCACTGGAGACTGGTCACCACGAAACAGGGCTATGGTCGTGAAATTGTCGTATTGGTTTAATTAACACTACCAGATTTATATCAGTATTTTTTCATCATTGAACAAATAACTGCTTTCAAAAAAATCGGGACTCAGTCAATTTCATCCTCCAAAGATTAAAATCACTGTCGATTCTTTTTAAGTTTTGAGGGTGTTTTGTAGTATCCTGTTGATTGTCAGAATAAATTGCCGAACTATTTATGATTGTTGTCGTAAATATTTACGTGTTTGTGGCAAAAATTATTTAATGAATTTTTAGGCGATTATTGATTTGGTTCTTATATATAGATTCCGGGAAACTGACTAATTTCATTTTATATTTATGAAATGATATATGAAGTAGTTGAGTACGGATATTTAGGCTGAAATGCTTTATTAATCAGTTATTAAATTGTTAAGGAGGCTGAATAATTTTATTGTATTTCAAAATACCTTTTATCTTTGTCAACTCGTTAAATTATGTCGAAATAAACAAAATAATTAAACTATGAAAGTAACTGTTGTTGGCGCGGGTGCTGTAGGAGCAAGTTGTGCCGAATATATCGCAATTAAAGATTTCGCTGACGAGATTGTGTTAGTTGACATTAAAGAAGGTTTCGCAGAAGGTAAAGCAATGGACTTGATGCAAACTGCTTCATTAAATGGCTTCGACTCAACCGTTACAGGTTCAACAAATGACTATTCAAAAACAGCTAATAGTGATGTAGCTGTAATCACCAGTGGTATTCCAAGAAAACCAGGAATGACCCGTGAAGAATTGATTGGCATCAATGCAGGTATTGTGAAAACAGTTGCAGAGAATATTATTAAGTATTCACCAAATGTGATCATTATAGTTGTAAGTAACCCAATGGATACAATGGCTTACCTTGCGCATAAAGCAACAGGACTTCCTAAAAACCGGATCATCGGTATGGGTGGTGCTTTGGATAGTGCACGTTTCAAATTCAGATTAGCTGAAGCTTTGGAATGTCCGCAGTCAGATGTTGAAGGCATGGTAATTGGTGGGCACTCTGATACTGGAATGGTTCCGTTGATTGAAAAAGCAGTTCGTAACAGTGTTCCTGTTTCTGAATTCCTTACTGAAGAAAAAATGGCAGAAGTAGTTGAAGCTACAAAAGTTGGAGGTGCTACTTTAACAAAATTACTTGGAACCAGTGCTTGGTATGCTCCAGGTGCAGCTGTTTCAGAGTTGGTTAAAGCTATTGCACTTGATTCTAAAAAAATGTTCCCTTGTTCAGCTCTTCTTGAAGGCGAGTATGGATTGAATGACATTTCTCTAGGCGTACCATGTGTGTTAGGTAAAAATGGTATCGAAAAAATTGTTGAGATTGAACTTTCTGATGCTGAAAAAGAAAAATTAGCAAACAGTGCAGTAGGTGTTAGTAATGTGAATGCCTTATTGGAATTATAATAAAAGAGAATTAATATACTATCTTTAATGCCCTTGTATCTACAAGGGCATTTTTTATATACAAACGTGAGTTCAAGGTGATGTTTAAAACAAAACCTTGATTCGCAATCGCAAACTGAAAATTTTATGAGAAATACGCTTCCATTGAAATTGGTGGAACTTGAAAACAGCAATTTTCACATTCTTTTGGATTGTAAATTTGCTAACGGGGAACTGGGAAGTTGGATTATTGATACTGGTGCTTCCAAATCTGTTTTTGATATAAGCCTTAAGGATTATTATCAGCTGGTGGAGCGTAACGATTATGAAGAGTATCATAGTGCAGGAATCAATGAAGGCACGGTAGCCACAGAGGTTGGTGAGATTGATGAATTGAAATTTGGGAAGCTAAAAATTGAGAAATTTCAGGTTGCATTAATTAATTTAGATCATGTGAATGACATATACCGTCGTTATCACGACCTGAAAATCGTTGGGTTAATAGGGGGAGATGTTTTATATCGATATGGTTGTGTTATTGACTATCAATATAAAAGTATCTCGTTTTCAAAAAGGCATAGAAAAAAACATGCTCTAAAATAGGCATGGCCAAGACTTTTCATTTTGTGAAAAATCAATATATTTGCGTCCTGTTTAAAAGGTTTGAAAAAGAATAAGAACATATCAAAGGCAATTATCTTCCGTCTGGTAATAGTATTTCTATTATTTGCCGGTGCGATGACTTTTGATTTATGTCACGATCAACTTCCAGATCAACAGAATTCAGCGCAAGAAAATCATTCCAGTCACAATTTAGATGCAACACAGGTTTTCTTTTTTAATCCGGCAAGTAGCTTCAAATTGTTAGATCATGGAGATAAGTTATTGACGCGCATTTTATATTCTGCGAATCAAGATAAGTTTCTGGCGATGTTTCATAATCACCGCATCTTTCATTCGCTAAAAGAAGATTCACTAAAGGATTTTACGCCATTCCATTTAATGGCTCATTTTATAAAATTTACGGAAATACATTATTCCAGTCCGGACGATTACCCACCTTTCTGTTAATACACCCTTGATTTAATCTATAGGGAATACCTGCGTATATCACAGGGCAGATTTTTATCATTGAATACAAGAAAATAAAACATAAATCAAAATTTATAACAAATGCAAAACAAAGGACTAATTAGAACTTTTGCCATTTTATTGGCTTTAGTTTGTGTCTACCAGTTGACCTTTACTTATGTGGCCAAAAAGGTAGAACGTCAGGCAGCAGAATATGCGCAAGGCGATAGAATGAAAGAGATTGCCTATTTGGATTCAGTTTCTGGAGAAACGGTTTACAATCTTTTTGGATTGAAGCAGTATTCATACAAAGATGTTAAAGCTTTGGAAATGAACCTGGGTCTGGACTTGAAGGGTGGTATGAACGTAACCCTTGAAGTATCGGTTATTGATCTTGTTAAATCGTTGGCGAATTATAGTACCGATACTACTTTTAATGCAGCATTGAAGCGTGCTGTGCAATTACAGCGTGATAGTCAGGATGATTTTGTAACATTATTCGGGCGTGCTTTTGAAGAGGTTGATCCAAATGCCAGAATGGCTGCAATTTTCAATACTCTTGAGCTTAAGGATAAAGTAAAATATAACTCGACAAATGCAGAAGTTTTGGCTGTTATTCGTGAAGAAACGGATGCTGCTATTGATAACTCATTTAATATTATCCGAACGCGTATTGACCGTTTTGGTGTAGCACAACCTAATGTCCAGCCTCTACAAACCCGAGGTCGTATTTTGGTTGAACTTCCAGGAGTTGATAATCCAGAACGTGTTCGTAAATTATTGCAGGGAACTGCAAAACTTGAATTTTGGGAGACTTACGAAAATAGCGAAGTCTACCCTTATTTGATGCAGGTAAACCAAAAGCTTGCTGAGGCTCTGGAGTTGGAATCTGAAAAAGCAGATGCTGCAACTGAAGAAGTAGCTACCGACGTTGAAGAAACACCAGAAGAAGGTTCGTTGTTGGATGAATTGCAAAATGAGGAAGCTGACTCTTCTGCTGTGGATAACATGGCTGATTTCCGTAAACAATATCCATTGTTTGCAGTGTTAACACCAAGTACAACTGCAGATGGACAATTATTCCCCGGACCAATTGTAGGTACTGCTCACTTTAAAGATACTGCAACTGTTAGTCAGTATCTGAATATGCCTCAGGTAAAGTCTATTATTCCTAGAAATATTGCTTTTAAATGGACTTCAAAAGCAGTTGATGAAGCGGAGAATTTTTATAGATTAATAGCTATTAAAATTACAAGCCGTGATGGACAAGCTCCTTTGGATGGTGATGTAATTGTTGATGCTCGTCAGGATTACGAACAATTTGGTAGTCGTCCTGAAGTGTCGATGACGATGAATGCAGAAGGTGCAAAAGCTTGGGCTCGTTTGACAAAAGAGAATATTGGTAAATCTATAGCTATCGTATTGGATGGATATGTACGTTCATTTCCAACGGTGCAGAATGAAATTTCTGGCGGAAGTTCAAGTATAACCGGATTGGAAAGTGTTGAGGAAGCAAAAGATTTAGCAAACATTTTGAAGTCTGGTAAAATGCCGGCTCCTGCAAATATTATTCAGGAAGAAATTGTTGGACCTTCGTTAGGTAAGGAAGCCATTACCAGTGGTATGTGGTCGTTCCTAATTGCCTTCTCTTTGGTACTTATCTACATGTTCTTCTTTTATAGCAAAAAAGCAGGTTTAACAGCCAACATGGCTTTGCTTGCCAACTTATTCTTTGTAATTGGGGTATTGGCATCCATTGGTGCTGTACTTACTCTTCCTGGTATTGCTGGTATCGTGTTAACGATTGGGATGTCGGTTGATGCGAACGTACTGATTTATGAACGTATTCAGGAAGAAGTAAAAGCTGGTAAAGGTTTGAAACTTGCGATTACTGATGGGTATAAAAATGCATATTCTGCGATTATCGATGGCCAGGTGACTACCTTATTAACCGGGGTTGTACTTTACTTATTTGGTTCAGGTCCGATTAAAGGTTTCGCTACTACATTGATCATTGGTATTTTCACTTCGTTGTTTTCAGCAATTTTCTTGACTCGTTTAATGTTTGAGCGTCAATTGTTGCATAATGTTAAAATTACTTTTACTTCTAAATTTACTGATGCTTGGTTGAGAACAACACGTATCAAGTTCATGGAAAAACGCAAAGTTTTTTACATCATCTCTGGTGCACTTATTATCGTTTCATTATTCTCAATTTTTACTCGTGGATTTAACTACGGTATTGACTTTAAAGGTGGACGCACATATGTGGTTCGTTTCGAAGAAAATGTGAAAGTAGCAGAAGTTGGCGAGGCATTGGCAGCAGTTTATGGCGAGGCTCCTGAAGTGAAGACTTATGGTGGAAATAACCAGGTTAAGATTACCACAGAATACAAGATCGAGGAGTTGAGTGAAGATGTGGATAATGAAGTTGAAGCTTTATTATTGCAAGGATTAAATCAGGGTGGATTCTTGGATAATGTTAGTATGGATGAATTTATTGCTGATTATCGGCAAAGTTCACAGAAAGTAGGTCCAACTATTTCGGATGATATTAAGAAGGATGCTTTGATTGCAATTACCTTCTCGCTAATCATTATTTTCTTGTATATCCTGATCCGTTTCCGCAACTGGCAGTATGGTTTAGGTGCTGTTGCAGCATTGGGCCACGATACAACCATTGTTTTAGGTATATTCTCATTGTTCCATGGTTTACTCCCATTCTCACTGGAAATTGACCAGGCCTTTATTGCTGCGATTCTAACAGTAGTAGGTTATTCTATCAATGATACCGTGGTTGTATTTGACCGCATACGTGAATACTTTGGATTACATCCAAAACGTAGTCGCGAAGAAAATGTCGATTCAGCGTTGAACTCTACATTGCGTCGTACATTTAGTACATCGCTTTCAACATTTGTGGTATTGTTAGCTATCTTCCTGTTTGGAGGAACATCAATCCAAGGATTTACTTTTGCCCTGTTGATCGGTGTGGTTGTTGGTACGTATTCATCATTATTTATAGCTACTCCAATTGCTTTTGATACTCAAAAAAGGGTAGCAAAGGTTGTTGCAAAGAAAAAATAGAAGAGCATTAAATAAACAATATTTTGATCCGGTGACTTAATATAGTCATCGGATCAATTATTATATGGAATCATCACCAACCTACTAATCTAGTTTGTATATTTGTTGAAATTTCATAAAATAAACCAATGAACCAATTTTTTCTATTCATAAGTGGGGGAGAGATCGTTTTGGTCATGCTTTTGGCTTTATTGTTTTTTGGCTCGAAAGCGATTCCTGATATTGCCAAAACGATGGGTAAAGGATTGCGAGAGTTTAAAAAAGCCACTAACGAAATAAAACGCGAAATCGAGGAGAATACGAGTGACTTCAAAAAAGATATCATTGATATGAAGTCAACTGTTACTGACGAAACCAAAGAGATTTCAAGAGATATTGAAAATGTATCTACGAAAGTAAAAGAAAAAACCACTAACCTAACTAAGGATGTTGCCGACGATTTGAAATTAGATGACGGAAACAATTACTAGTTAGATATGCAAATCCTCTTATATTCACTTGCAATGTTGGTCAGCTTTGCGCTTTTAGCGCGTATCGTTGACAAGTTTTTTATTGCCTCGCTGGATCGCATTTCCAGTGATTTGAGATTATCATCAGATGCCGCTGGTGCCACATTAATGGCAGTAGGGTCAAGTGCTCCAGAACTCTTTGTTGCCTTGTTTGCTGTTTTAAGGCCGGGAAATCATGAAGCAATTGGTGTCGGTAGTATTGTTGGTAGTGCTTTGTTTAACTTGTTGTTTATCGGGGGAGCTGTTGCCTTGGTGAAGAAAACAAAACTTACCTGGCAACCAATTTTACGGGACATTCTCTTTTATTTTATTGCAGTGGCACTACTTTTATGGGGCATTATTGATGGAGATTTTAGTTTATGGAATGCTGCGGGTTTCTTGATTCTTTATGTCGTATATGTTGTTGCGGTAATAAAATGGCGGAAAATACTTCCTTATAAAGATATGGAATACACCCAGGAGGAAGAGACTGCAGAATGTGCAGAGGAAGGTCTTACCTTTTGGCTGGATAAATCTCTCTGCTTTTTGTTTCCTTCCCGTGAGAAGTATTACTGGGTTTTTTCTATTTCAATACTGCTGATAGCAGCTTTGAGCTGGGGATTGGTTGAAACGGCAATACATGTTTCTATATTGCTGGATATTCCCGAATCGATAATTGCACTGACGGTGCTTGCTGTCGGAACTTCTGTGCCGGACCTGATTTCATCATTGATTGTAGCGAAACAAGGTCGTGGCGATATGGCTGTAAGTAATGCTATAGGTTCCAATATATTCGATATTTTAGTAGGCCTCGGTTTGCCATTTATGATTGCGATGGTGGTTTACGGGCGTAGTATTCAGGCTGGAGGCCAAAATCTGGTAGCATCTTCTGTGATTTTATTTGTTTCTCTTGTCACATTTTTTATCTTGCTGCTTATTAATAAATGGAAAGTAGGCTGGATAACAGGAAGCATCCTGGTCGGATTATATATCTTCTATGTAGTTCGTGAAATTGTACTTCTTTAATTATCTTTGGTCGTATTGATCATTAAATTCCATTGTATTGATTCAAGCCCGAAATATTACGAAATCTTTTGGCGATCTCCAGGTATTAAAAGGGATCGATTTGTACGTTCCTAAAGGAAAACTGTATTCCATTGTTGGTCCAAGTGGTGCAGGTAAAACAACTTTACTTCAGATTCTAGGATCGCTAAGTAAGCCAGATTCTGGGGAGGTTATTATTAATCAGCAGTCTGTTTTTTCTTTCAATGAGAAAAAGATGGCTGCATTTAGAAATAGAGAAATTGGATTTGTTTTTCAGTTTCACTATTTGCTTCCGGAATTCACGGCTCTCGAAAATGTATGTATCCCCGCATTTATTGCAAAAACAAATAAAAAGGATGCCGAGAAAAGGGCCATGGAGCTTCTTAAGTTTCTTGGATTGGGAGACCGTTTAACGCATAAACCGAACGAGTTGTCTGGTGGTGAACGTCAGCGGGTGGCAGTTGCACGTGCGTTGGTTAATGAGCCCGCTGTTGTGTTTGCCGATGAGCCCTCAGGTAATCTTGATACTCAAAATCGACAAGATTTGCATGATTTGTTCTTTTCGTTGCGCGATCGCTTTAAACAGTCTTTTGTAATCGTTACTCATGATGAAAATTTTGCCAGTCAATCTGATGAAATTATTCAAATGCGTGATGGGTTAATAGAAAGCTAGTTGCCATGATCTCTGATTTAAAAGCGTTACTTGAATGGAAAGTAAGTTTATATAACAATCCGTCCTACATCGATACGGATCCTATTCAGGTTCCCAAACAGTTTTCACAAAAGGAAAATATTGAAATAGCTGCTTTTTTTGCAGCAAGTATTGCTTGGGGACAACGCCCCACCATCATCAAAAATGCCTTTCGATTAATGGGAATGATGGAAAATCAACCATATGATTTTCTCATGAACACAAGTGAAAAAGATTGGTCTCATTTCCTCCCTTTTAAACACCGGACGTTTAATGGAGATGATGCAATCTACTTTTTAAAATCGATAAAAAATATCTATGAAAATCATGGTGGTTTGGAGGCTGTTTTTACCAAAGGGTATTTGATCGATCAGTCTGTTGAATCGTCCTTACGTTATTTTCGCGAAATCTTTTTTGAATTACCTTTTCAAACGCGTACAGGGAAACATGTGGCAAATATAGACAAAGGATCGTCCGCAAAAAGACTGAACATGTTGTTACGCTGGATGGTTAGGAAGGACGATTGTGGTGTAGATTTTGGATTATGGAATGGAATCCCCATGTCTAAATTATTTATACCACTGGATGTTCATAGCGGCAGACATGCGAGAGCACTTGGACTGCTAAGCAGGAACCAAAATGATTGGAAATCTGTTGTAGAATTGACCCGTCAACTTGTTAAATTCGATCGAAATGATCCTGTGAAATACGACTTTGCATTATTTGGAATGGGTGTTTTTGAATAATCTTGTTCGTTTCATATTTACTATTGAATTTCTATTTTGTAACTTCATACCTTCAAAACCTAACTTAGTCACACTATGAAACGAAGAAACTTCTTGAGAAGTACCGCTCTTTTAACAACAACTGCGATTACAGGAAATGCCCTAAGTGGCGCAAATCCTGCTCAACCAGAAAAGGAAATCTATGAGTGGAGAGTCTATCATTTCAAAAATGGTGGACAAAAAAGAAAACTTGATGAATATTATCGAGACGTATTGATTCCAACTTTAAATGAATTTGGAGTTAAAGTCGGTGCATTTAACGAATACGGAATGGATGAGCCTCCCAAAGCCTATTATATGCTGGTCTTTTCGTCAATGGCTAGTTATTTGCAAATAAAAAACAGACTTTGGTCTCATATTTCTTTTCTTGATAAATCGAAAGACTTTTTCAAATCTACCGAGGAACATGGTGCTTATGTAAGATTTGAGACATCTTTATTGAAAGCTTTTGATGCAATTCCAACTTTTAGACAACCTGAAAAAGAACGGGGTTTATTGGAACTTCGAACATATGAAAGTAATAATGAAGAGGCTGGACAACGTAAAATTCGGATGTTTAACAATGAAGAAATTGCCTTGTTTGATAAAGTTGGGCTAAATCCTACCTTTTTTGGAGAAATATTAGCTGGTCCACAAATGCCTGCATTAATGTACATGTTGTGGTTTAAGGATATGGACGAAAGAAAAGAAAAATGGTCCAGGTTTGGAGCAAGTCCTGAATGGAAAAAAATGAGCTCCAAAAAGGAATATGAGAATACCGTAAGTGTAGTAAATAAGAAATTTTTACTACCCATGGATTTTTCTCAGATTTGAATAAGATCGATTAAGTGGAGGGTTTATCTATTTTTCTCTTTTGAATACTTGAGATCGAATCGTTGTAATTTGATGCTGGGGTGATCGTTATAATTCCTGATTGCTGAATTGTATTTAAAACCTTTTTCCCATTTGATAGCTCAATTTTATTAGTTCGAACCTGGCTGCGATAATAAGTGGCGTAGGTGACTAATAGTATGAGTAAGAATAAAATATAGTAATCCCGCTTCTTCATGCTGTCCTTTTAATTTGTAATTTCTTGCGTTTATTTTTAGCGTGTGCAAAAGTAAAAAAATCAGTATGTGAGGATGGAAACCAACGTTAAATCTGCGATTAATTCCTGTTTGTTAATAGAACGGTAATATTCAAAGTGAAATTATTTTCAAACAATTTTAGCTGTTGTATTTCTTCATGAAGAGAAAAGGTTATTTTGATTTCAAGCAATTCTCAGTAAAACAGGAGGATGCGGCAATGAAAGTTGGTATTGATGGTGTTTTGCTAGGAGCATGGGCGAATTTTGAAGGGTGCAGTAGAATACTGGATGTTGGCACAGGCACAGGCTTAATTGCTCTAATGGCCGCTCAAAAATCAGATGCACTTATTGATGCAGTAGAAATTGATTCGGATGCTGCGACAGAAGCAGGATTGAATTTTGAAAACTCAAACTGGATCGATCGGTTGAAGGTGACTAATTCATCTTTTCAGGATTATATGCCAGCTTGCCAATATGATCACATAATTTCCAACCCACCTTTTTTTGAAAATTCTTTTAAGTCAAAAGATGAAAAGCGTTCACGAGCAAGGCATGCTGATAGTTTGACCTTACAGGATTTATTATTAAAATCGGAATCTTTATTATCTGAGAAGGGCCGGATTAGCTTGATATTGAATTCTGAAAGAGAAGAGCGATTAAAATATCTTATTTCTGAAAACGGGCTTTTTATATTAAGGTTTGCTTACGTTGCTCCGGATTCAAATAAAAAGCCCCACCGAATTTTGGTAGAGCTTGGGAGAAATGTACAAGATTTCACTGTTGAGCATTTCTTTTTAAGGGATGTTGGAACAAATGATTTCTCGGAACAATACAAACGAATTACCAGCGATTTTTATTTAAACCTAAAATAATCTAGACCAGCATCAAGAAAGGGGCAAATGTTTTGTCCATTCGTTTTGCGAATTTCTCAATTGCCTCATGGTTTACTTTACTAACAGACTCTTCAACTTTCGCGATTTTTTTGACAATTACTTTCTCAAAAAAACGCATTTTGTCAAAGTTGAATTCACCACCAAGAATTGCCTCTGCTTTCGAGTATTGATGTAACTTTTCAGGAAATGCTTCATTAAGCTGCTTGTAGGCAGTTTCACCTTCTTCCATGCAGCAAATGAAAAGACCAATTTCCTTGCGGCCGAGCAACTCCAAATTGTTTTCACAAAAAGCTTTTAATTTTCTCTGGACTTGCCCCGCATGAATGGAGCCACCAATAATGACACGGTCAAACATAGAGAAATCTGGATTTTTATCTTCTTTTAGATTGCGGAGAACAACCTCTCCATTCAGGTGTGAGGCCAACTCTTTTGATACATTTTCAGTGCATCCGTGGGTTGACATGTAGATGATCATGGTGTTCATGGCAAGTAATTTTTGTCAAAAATATGGCATTTCAATAAAACAAAGCATCTTATTATCGGTTAAGTAAGGATAATAATCGGCCAAAAAAGACATAAAAAGATACATATGTCTTTATATGCAGAAAAATGCATATATTTGCAGGCCAAAAACATGAGAATATGACAATGACAATGAAACAACAGGCGTTTACAATTGACGAACGCTTTTATAAAGTTCAGGGGATTCGGAAATTGACCGATGAAACATTTTCAATAAGATTGCCTAAAGGGCGATTCAAATTCCGTACAGGACAGCATATTTCTCTGGGAATTCATGGTGATTACCAAAGCCGTGAATATTCAATTTACAACGGAGAAAATGATGAATTTTTAGAAGTGTTGGTAAAAGAGGTGAAGGAAGGGTATTTTTCTCCAAAGTTGAGCAGCCTGAAGCCTGGAAGCTTAGTTGAAGTTAACGGGCCATTTGGAAAATTCAGAGTTGACGAAAAGAAAATAGCCGACCACAAATTTGTATTTATTGCAAGTGGAACCGGTATTGCTCCATTTCGAAGCATGGTTCGTACATATCCTGAGTTGGACTATAAAGTGATTCACGGAGTTCGCTATGGGAATGAGGCTTATGACAAACATGAATACCAGAAAGATCGTCACGTGCTTTGCACAACTGGAGATAAAACAGGCGAATATCATGGGCGATTGACTGGCTATTTGAAAGATTCGGATTTTGTTGATAACACACAATTTTACCTTTGCGGAAATTCAAATATGATATTTGATGCATTGGAAATTCTTAAGGAAAAAGGATTTGAAAGAGATCAAATTCACTGCGAAGTTTATTTTTAAGTAATAGTTTAGCGCAAATGGGTGCGGAGTTCCTGGAGACTGTTGAACCTGGGTTTAGTTTATGAACCCGTAACTCGCTACCCATAACTTGTAACTCAAAAAATGAAGTACCATCTAATTACCTTAGGTTGCCAGATGAATATTTCTGACAGTGAGCGCGTAAGTGCCGTGTTGGAGAGAATGGGATATGAGCGGACAGAGAATGAGGAAGAGGCAAATCTTTTAGGCATGTTGGCCTGCTCGGTTAGGCAAAAACCTATTGATAAGGTGTATAACAAAATTGCCCGTTGGAACAGGTGGAAAAATAAGAAGAACCTGATTACATTCATTTCAGGATGTATTCTACCAGCTGATAAAGAGAAGTTCTTGAAACTTTTCGATATCGTTTTCCCGATGAGCGAACTGGGAGAGCTGCCGGAGATGATTCGTAATTATGGTGTAGTTAATGCAGCTTCATTACAGGCACTCACTCCAAATATGCCAAAGAATGAGCATATTGTTGACATGTGGCACATCAAACCAAAGTACCAGTCAACCTATGAAGCGTTTGTGCCAATCCAAAATGGCTGCGATAAATTCTGTACGTTTTGTGCCGTGCCATACACGCGAGGACGTGAAGTGTCCAGACCTTCAGAAGATATTTTGAAAGAAATTCAACATCTCGTTAATCAGGGCTACAAATCCATCACGTTGCTTGGTCAAAATGTGAATTCGTACGGTTTAGATAAGAATGGTGAAGAAATTGGTTTTGTTGAATTACTCAAACAAATTGGAGAATTTGGAAGGTTGTCAGGAGAAGAATTCTGGGTTTATTTCACTTCGCCGCACCCGCAAGATATGGGACGAGATGTAATTGAGGTAATTTCTCAATATGAATGTCTGGCCAAGCAAATTCATTTACCGATGCAAAGTGGCGATGAAAAGGTTCTGATTAAAATGAACCGTCGCCATTCCATGGAGAAATACCGGAAAATTGTTAAAGATGTTCGAGATTTAATTCCGCAAGCGACTTTGTTTACTGATATCATTGTTGGCTTTACAGGTGAGAGCGAAAAAGAATTCCAAAATACAGTTGCCGCGATGGATGAATTCAAATTTAACATGGCATACATTGCGATGTATTCACCGCGTCCGGGAGCAGCAAGCTATCGTTGGCAAGATGAAGTTTCACAGGACGATAAGAAGGATCGTTTTCATCGTCTCTCGGAAGTGATGAAAACACATACACGACAGTATAACGAAGGTATGATTGGAAAAACTCTTCGGCTTTTAGTGAATGGGACTGATCGTAAAACCGGATATAGCACCGGGCTGACTGAAGGGAAATTGACTGTGAGGTTAGACCATGTTGCTCCAGAGTTGATGGGTGAAATTGTAGATGTGAAAATAACCTCAGCTGCCGACTTTTCTTTGAGTGGCGAATTGGTCGAGGTGAAAGAAAAAGTGGTTTCTTGATGAAGAAGGTGGCGTTTAAAACATTGGGATGCAGGCTTAATCAATATGAAACAGATGCTTTGGTTTCTGATTTTGATAAGTCTGGATATCAGGTTGTAGATTTTAAAGAAAGTGCCGATGTTGTTGTGGTTAACACATGCACGGTTACTAATCAAAGCGATCATAAATCAAGGAATATTATTAGTCAGGCTGCCCGAAAAAATTTGGGATCAATTGTGGTTGTTACCGGTTGTATGGCCAATAATTACAAAGAACAACTGGAGTCTGAAGAGAAAATAACGTACGTCGTTGACAACTCCAATAAAGCAAATATCCGGTCTCTTATTGACGCACATTATAGGGGTGAAATTTTACATCCCTCTAATTTGGGTGGTAATGTGTTTGAATACGATACTGTCGATAAAAGTCTTCATACACGTAGCGCCATCAAGATACAGGATGGATGCGATAATTATTGCACGTTTTGTATTATCCCGATGGTGAGAGGCAGAGCAGTTAGCCGCCCGCTTATACAGATAGTCGAAAATGCCAAGAATACACTGGCTAATGGTTTTAAAGAATTGGTTATAACTGGTGTGAACATTGGCAGGTACGAATGGGAGGGTAAACGTTTTGAAGATGTTTTGGAAGCAATTCTAGGTTTGCCGGGCGACTTCCGTGTTCGAATTTCGTCGTTGGAGCCGGATGGATTTGGCGATCGTTTTTTCGATCTGTTTCAACATCCCAAATTAGCACCGCATTTGCATTTGTGCCTTCAAAGTGGTTCCGACAAAGTACTTCTTCGAATGAGGCGAATGTACGACATTATGCGATTTGAACATGTTGTTGAGAGATTTAGAGCAGCGATGCCTGATTTCAATTTTTCTACTGATTTAATAGTTGGGTTCCCGGGAGAAGATGAAGCTGATTTTCAGCAGAGCTTAGATGCTGTTGCTGGTTTTGGATTTAGTCACGTGCATACCTTCAAGTATTCAGTTCGGACAGGAACGCGTGCTGAACGGATGGATGAACAAGTTTCTGAAAAAATAAAAACCGCTCGTTCTGCAAAAATTAGAGAAGCTTCAGAGAAATCGCGTCACAATTATCTTTCGTCTTTTATCAATAAAAAGCAACGTGTTCTCATTGAGAAAATTGATTCGCGCGGTTTTGCTTATGGATATGGTGAACATTATATTCCAATTCGATTTAAAGCCAACGAGTCGTCAAAGAAGAACAGCTTTCAAAATGTAATAGCTATAAAATTGGAAGGCAAAGGAGAATCTGCTCGTTTGTTTGGTGAAATTGTAGCGTAGATGTTTGTTAATCGTATTGATTCACTGGTGGAATATGACTATTTTCGGTAAAAAATAACCAATCACTTTCCGAACCGATGATCAAATCTGTTACAACTATCGTTTTTTTGATATCCGTTTTTCTTGTATCGTCCCAGAATTTATCGAAGCCAGAGGGATTGTTGGTTGAATTATTAAGAGCTCCAGAAGAAGCAATAATTACAGATTCACAACCAGAATTCGGATGGGTTTTCCCTATGGAGGGTGTCTCGCAATCTGCCTATCAAATACTTGTTGCTTCGTCTATTGACAATCTGAACTCGAAACACGCTGAATTTTGGAATAGTGGAAAGATTATTTCAGCTAATTCGATCAATATTACCTATCAGGGGGAGCAACTCCATCCGAATTCTTCATATTGGTGGAAAGTAAAAGTATGGAATAGCAATGGGACTGAAAGTGAATTTAGCTCACCTCAGAAGTTTAATACAGGTAATTTTGATGGTGGCTCAGATGAGTGGATCGGACAAAGTAACTGGGTGAAATTGGATGGTGACTGGGTTGCAGAAGATCGACAAAAAGCAAGTTATCAGGATCTTGATCCGGTTGTTTTTAAGAAAACAGCTGAGAATAGTTGGTTTGCTGATTTTGGAAAAGCTGCTTTTTCAACGCTTGAATTATCTGTTGCTTCGAGTATCAATGATACATTGACTGTTTTTTTGGGAGAGCGTAAGAATAATGATTTTACGGTAAATAAGAATCCCGGAGTTTCTAATATTGGATTTTTTAAGTATCAGATGCCCATAAAAAAGGGGACTCATACTTACGAAGTTGAAATTCCCCGGCATCATGCAAGATATCCTCATAGTCAGAAGTTGCCACCCTTTTATCCGGAGGTGCTTCCTTTTCGATATGTTGAGGTGAATCCAAATGACGCAATTAGTATAGAATCCATCAAACAGAAGGCTTTATTTTATTATTTTGATGATGATGCTTCATCCTTTAGTTGTTCAAATGACAAGCTCAACAAGGTTTGGGACTTGTGTAAATATACATTGAAGGCAACTCCCTTTTTAGGGGTCTATTGTGATGGTAACCGCGAAAGGATGCCCTATGAGGCAGATGCTTACATTCAGCAACTAGGGCATTATTCAGTGGATCGGGAGTTTTCGGCAGCTCGCTATACCATTGCATTTTTAGTTTCGCATGCCTCCTGGCCAACCGAATGGCAAATGCACACGGTAATGATGGCACGAGAGCATTACATGTATACCGGAGATAAGGAATTTCTGGTGCTAATTTATGATGATCTGAAGAAGAAAACATTGATTGATCTAGCCGGTGAGGATGGATTAATTAGCACTCGAACAGGTAAGGCAACTCCGTCATTTTTGGAGAGCATTCATTTTGATGGAGAAAATTTTAGAGATATCGTGGATTGGCCAGCAGGAACTCCAACTGGAAGTAAACAAGCGTCCAATGCCGGAGCAACTCCCGAAGGTGAGCGTGATGGGTATGTATTTACAGAGTACAATACGGTTGTTAACGCTTTCCATTATTATGCATTAAAGTGCATGGATGAGATTGCCGGAGCCTTGGAGAAATATGATGATCAAGAGTTCTATAAGCGGCAATCTGAGAAAGTGAAAAACAGCATTATGAAAAAAATGTTTGACACAGAGAAAGGAATCTTTGCGGATGGAATTGGGACTGATCATGCAAGTTTACATGCGAATATGTTTCCACTTGCCTTTAATTTGGTTCCGCAGGAAAATATTAAATCAGTGGCAAATTATCTCAAAACGAAAGGGATGGCTTGCAGTGTTTACGGAGCTCAGTATTTTCTGGAAGCGTTGTATAATGCAGGTGAGGCAAAATATGCTTTGCAATTGATGACATCTGAAAGTAAGCGGAGTTGGTTGAATATGCTGAATGTTGGCTCAACAATGACAACAGAAGCATGGGATGAATATTATAAACCAAATCTAACATGGAATCATGCTTGGGGGGCAGCACCGGGGAATATACTGCCAAGAAGGATGATGGGAATTCAACCACTTGAGCCCGGATTTAAAACGTTCGTAGTTAATCCTCAACCACAATCATTAGAAAATATTGAATTAAAACTACCGACGATAAGAGGTGCAATTACATGTAACCTAAAATCAAATGAAAATAAATGGGAAATGGAGCTTTCCATCCAGGGGAATAGTGAAGCTTTAGTTTTAATTCCTTCTGAATTAAGTATATTGAAGGTAAACGGTCAAAATGCTGATGTTGAAAATGTAATCCATTATCTGGGACTGTCACGAAATATGGTTCGTTTAAAAAGTGGGAGCTATTTGATTATTGCAAGCAAGTTTTGATCATTTATTTCTGTATTGACTAGGAGCCAAACCAGTGTTTCGTTTAAAGTAGACCGAAAAATAATCTGGCGATTCAAAATTCAATTCATCTGCAATTTGTTTGATTGAAAGCGGGCTGTGATCCAGAAGATCTTTTGCGCGCTGTATTTTCAACTGGGAGAGATATTGAGCTGGAGCAAATCCTGTATATTCTTTGAATGCCCTTCGAAACCAAGAATAACTGATATTTAGTCTAGAGGCAACTTCTTCAGGAGAGATAATTGCAAATTTTTCTCTCATTATCATTCTTGCCTTGTTTATTTTTGAGATGACTACTTTGTCACCAAAATTTTCATTTTTTTGGAATTGGAATAAGTAGCCAATTAAGTGACAAATGATGCCTCCCATTAACTGCTGAGAGCCTGGTTCTTCTCTCTTTGCGCTATCCATTATCTTCCTGAATAATCCCACTACCTCTTCCTTGTAGCCGATGTTTAGTACCGGGTTTTGCTTCTCAAAATTACTTTGTTCGATCATTTGCTTAGCATATTGTCCTTTAAACCCAACCCAATAGGTATCCCAGCCATTCAATAAATCTGGCTTGTAACTATGCCATATTTCTGGGTGAAGAAGAAAAAGGCTTCCTTCCCTGAGCTTGACCTTTTTATCTTGTTTTGTTGAAAAACTACCTTCTCCTTTGCTCACATAAACCAGCTGGTATTCATCTAAAATTCTTCCCTTGTTAGGGGTAAAAGCATATCCTTGAGGATGTCCTTTGGGCGGATATTGGGAATTTGGTTCAACAGATTGCAATCCAACGGTGGTAACAACAATTCCCCATTTAAAATCAGCTTCATGAATTGCCGGGTAAAAAACATCTTGGAATTCAGTTTTGTTGCTCATTTATTTTTAGTGTCAAAAATTAAAGGTATTTGGTCAAATATCAAAATGAAATGACTATAAAATGCTAGTAATTTGTTGGGAGTAAAAAAAGAATTAAAATTATTAATGGTCAAAAATATGGGACTGATTGAAGGATCAACAAAAATAGGCTTGTTTGGAATCGGATTAGATACTTATTGGGAACAATTTGATGGACTTCTGGATCGATTGATAGGTTATCAAAAAATAATCAAGGAAAGAATGGAGGAACGCGGGGTAACTGTTTTTGATGCTGGTTTGGTTGACTCTCCAAAGAAAGCTCAGGAGGCAGGGAAATTCCTCAAAAAGAGTGATGTTGATATTGTATTTCTTTATGTTTCAACTTATGCATTGTCATCTACCGTTCTGCCAGTAGCTCAGAAATTGAAAGTGCCGATTATCATACTAAACCTGCAACCTGTTTCCGCAATTGATTATCATGCTTTTAACGAATTGGGTGATCTTGGAAAAATGACTGGAGAATGGCTCGCTCATTGTCAGGCATGTTCTGTACCTGAAATTGCTAATGTATTTAATCGTTCCGCTATTCAATATGAGATTGTAACCGGGTACCTTGATGATGAAAAAGCCTGGTGCGAAATTAATCAATGGATCGATGCCACTCACGTTGCGGAGGTAATGCGATCCAATCGTTTGGGGATTCTTGGCCATTATTATAACGGGATGCTCGATGTGTATACTGATTTAACTCAGCAGTCTTCTGCTTTTGGGACACATATTGAATTATTGGAAATGTGTGAGTTGAAAAAATACAGGGATGAAGCAAACGAATCAGAAGTCAAATTAAAGATCGAGGAATTTCATAAGACATTTGATGTCTCGGAGAGCTGTGAGGCATCTGAGGTTTTACGTGCAGCGAAAACGTCTGTGGCACTTGATAAATTAGTTGAAAAGCATCAGCTTGGATCAATGGCTTACTATTACGAAGGAATAGATGGAAACGAGTATGAAGATATCGTTACTTCCGTCATTGCCGGGAATACTTTGCTGACGGGGAAAAATGTACCCGTGGCTGGTGAATGCGAAGTGAAGAATGCACAGGCCATGAAAATTATGGATTCATTTGGGGCAGGAGGCACTTTCTCTGAGTTTTATGCAATGGATTTTAATGATGATATTGTGATGCTTGGGCATGACGGACCTGCACATTTCGCTATTGCTGAAAGCCAGGTTCAGTTGGTTCCTCTACCAGTTTATCACGGGAAGCCTGGGAAAGGTTTATCTATTCAAATGTCTGTAAAGCATGGCAAAGTGACTGTTCTTTCAGTAGTTGAAGGATCAGACGGAATATTTCTTCTGGTAGCTGAGGGTGAATCTGTCCCCGGTCCTGTCCTGCATATTGGCAATACGAATAGTCGATATCGGTTTACAATAGGTGCACGCAATTTTATGGATCAATGGTCAAAGCAAGGGCCTGCACATCATTGTGCTATTGGAGTTGGGCATATTGCAGACAAAATTGAAAAGCTTGCTTTTCTACTCAATATTGATGTTGTTCAAATTTGCTAGTGACAGATGTTTGTGAAAATGAAATACTGAGAATTAAATAAACCAATCATGAAAAATTCGATTTCTATAACAGTTTTGTTCATTCTGTTTGCTGCAGGTAGTTTTTTAAGCTCTTGCCAAAAAAATGAATCGCAATCCGAAGGAATTAATTCTTATTCCAATCTTGAAAAGCTATGGGCCGATCCACCTTCAGACTATAGGAGTGCACCATTATGGGATTGGAATGACAACATTAGCAAAGAAGGAATTTCTTTCCAGATGGAAGAGTTTAAGAAAGCTGGAATTGGAGGTGTTTTTGTGCATCCCCGTCCTGGTTTAATTACTGAATATATTTCAGATGATTGGCATCAACTTTTTGATTATACGGTACAAAAAGGAAAAGAATTAGGCATGAATGTCTGGATATATGATGAGAATTCTTATCCATCCGGATTTGCAGGGGGGCATGTACCCGCAGAGATGCCAGATTCGTATAAACATGGTTCTGGACTGAGTCTTGAAGTACAGGAAGTTTTAAATCCAGCTAAGGCTGATTCATTTGAGGTTGTTCTCAAACAAGTGGAATCAACATTTGAAGATATTACACAAACCTATGAAAATGAAGTTGGGCAAGCAGGTACCTATTATCTTTTTAAAAGAACTTACCCTGGTAAATCGCAATGGTATGGAGGTTTTACCTATGTTGATCTTTTATATCCTGGGGTTACCGAGAAGTTTCTTGAGATAACAATGAAAGGATATGAAAAATATAATAGAGCAGATTTTGGGAAAACATTGAAAGGTATTTTTACGGATGAACCCAATCTTGAAGCTGCGATGTCGCATGGTAGTGTTTTACGTTGGACTCTAGGTTTATGGAGTGCCTTTGAAGAAAGATGGGGATACAATTTGAAAACAAGTCTTCCATCATTGGTTAGTGAAGTAGGTAATTGGAAAAAAGTTCGTCACGATTATTATGAGTTATTATTGGAATTATTCATCGATCGCTGGGCAAAACCAAATTATGAATATTGTGAAGCCAATGAGCTGGATTGGACTGGTCACTATTGGGAGCACGGTTGGCCAGAGCCTACGGATGGTTTTGATGAAGCTGCTTTCTATATTTGGCATCAGCAGCCTGCAGTTGATATGCTTGGCTGTAATCTTGATCCCGATGGATTAGGAGGGCAGTTTGGAAACACTCGTGCCATTCGTGAGTTACGCAGTGCTGCAAATCAAGCCGGAAGAAAACGTACCTTAAGTGAAACTTATGGTGGTGGGGGTTATGAAATGGATTTCAAAAACTTTAAACGTTTGGCTGATTGGCAATGCGTTTTCGGAGTGAATTTTGTCAATCAACATCTCTCTTATTACTCGATGAAAGGCGTTAGGAAATTCGATTATCCACCCACATTTTCTTATCATGAGCCTTGGTGGGATAATTACAAACTAATGGGAGATTACCTGGCACGCATTAGCATGGCGACAGCAGCAGGTGAGCAAGTTAATAGAACATTGGTGATGCAGCCAAATACATCGGCTTGGATGTATTTCTCAAGAATGAATAAAAATCCGGAGATCTATAATATTCAACATGATTTTAAATACTTCGTGAATCAGCTTGAACAAAAACATTTTGAATATGATCTGGGATCTGAAAAAGTCCTGAGGGAAATCGGATCGGTTGAAAAAGGAAAGATAAAGGTAGGTCATTGTGAATATGAACTGCTAGTATTGCCTAAGGAGATGGAGAACATTGATCAATATACATTTAAACTATTGGAAGAGTTCCTTCAAGGGGGAGGAAAAGTTTTGTCATTCAGAAAGAATATAGAGCGCTTAGACGGAGAATTGAGTCCATTGGTTTCTGAATTGCAGGAAAAATTTTCATCTCAATGGGAAACAGTTGAATCGGTTGACGATAAAAAAGTTTCAGCGTTATTTAAAACTGAAAGATTTTCAATTTCTGACATTTCCGAAAATAAGGAGTTATTTCATCAGAGACGAATTTTAAAGGATGGAGAACTGCTTTTATTGGTAAACTCAAGTGAAACTGCTACAGCTTCTGCTGATATTGAAGCAAACGGAAAGTCAGTCGTTCAGATTAATCTTTTTACAGGGGAACAGAACCTAATTGCTTCGGAAGAAACAGTCGATGGAATTAAGTTTAAAACAAGACTATTGCCAATTGAAAGCGCATTGTTTTTCATTTCTGACAAAAAGGAAAATTTCCCAAAAATGGAAGTTCAATCAAAAGAGTTTTCAAAACTTGCTTCTACTGGAGAAATGGAAATCAAACGATTGTCTGACAATGTCTTGACAATTGATTATCTGGATATAGAAACTAATAATTCGGCGAAGAAAGGAATTCATTTTATGAAAGCGTTGAATGAACTTTTTGTAGAAAATGGAGTTGAATTTGCAAATCCATGGCAACATAAAATTCAATATAAAAAAGACTATCTGGCCTTGGATACTCTATTTAACGACGATTCCGGTTTTGAGGTGACTTATCATTTTCACGTTGCTGAAAACACGTTTCCTGAAATCAGTGAGAAGTTGAAAGCGGTAGTCGAAAGACCTGAATTGTGGAGTGTTGCAATAAATGGGGAAATTGTACTTCCAACGCAGGGTGAATTCTGGATTGATCGGGAGTTTCCTGTGTTTGAAATTGGAGAGTTTGTTAAAACAGGAGAAAATCAAATCACACTAACGGCCTCAAAAATGTCTGTATTTGCAGAAGTTATGCCAGTCTACATCCTTGGAGATTTTTCATTGTCTTCAACAAATGTGGACTTTGAGATAACGAACCCAAAAGGTATAAATACAGGAAGTTGGATTGATAGTGGAATGCCTTATTATTCTGATAAAGTATCCTACGAAAAAGTATTTAAGGCAGATGAGGGAGCCCTCTATTCTGTAAGACTAAACGATTGGAATGGGACCATTTGTGATGTACTGGTGAATGGTGAAAAGGCTGGAGTGATTGCATTTCCTCCTTACGAACTGGATGTTTCAAGTCAAATTGAGCCTGGAGATAATTCAATTGAGATTATTGTGACGGGTAGTTTGAAAAATACTTTTGGGTACTTTTATCATCCAAATAATAAATGGATACATGGACCACATGAGTGGAATTATGCTCCTGAGAAACAACCAGGTTTGGCAGGGATGTATTTGCAGGATTATGGATTGTTTGAGCCGTTTGATATTCTAACTGTCGAATAAGATATCACGAACTTCCAGCCAAAAGTGTACATTCAGTTGGTTGGAAGTTCTTTTCTCTGTACAGAAAAAAGCAATTAGTTTGTTTGTCTATGTTTTGATGAACATTTCCCCGAAAAGATTGAACATATCCTCGTTTTTTTTGTCATAATAGAAGATTTTCAAGTCATCTATTATCTATTTAAAATGACTGTAAAAAGAGGAAAAACGAAGAAGTTATCTGAAGAGAAAAGTGAGAACATAGACTTTGATGCTATTTTAACTGATTATCGGTTAAAAGTAAAGCAAGTGACTTCTCATGGCCCGGTGAAAGCGATTGAGAAACATCGTGAGAGAGGAAAATTACTTGCGCGTGAGCGCATTGATATTCTTATTGATGTTAAAACTCCCTTCCTGGAACTTTCTTCTTTTGCTGCATTTGGACAGTATGATGATAGTTTTCCATCAGCCGGTATTGTAACTGGAATTGGAATGATTCAAGGTCACGAATGTATGATTGTTGCCAATGATGCTACAGTAAAAGGCGGCACTTATGTTAAAGAGACAATTAAGAAGCATGTTCGTGCCCAGGAAATAGCTTTAAAGAATAAGCTTCCTTGTATATATTTGGTTGATTCGGGTGGTATTTTTTTGCCGGAACAAGCTAACGTTTTTCCCGATCGGTTTGATTTTGGAAGAGTGTTTTATAATCAGTCACGTTTGTCTGCCGAAGGGATACCTCAAATTGCGGTGGTGATGGGGTCGTGTACCGCTGGTGGTGCTTATGTTCCAGCGATGTGTGATGAAACGATTATTGTCAGAAATCAGGGGACGATATTTATTGGCGGACCACCTTTGGTGAAAGCGGCTACTGGGGAAGAAGTTTCTGCTGAGGAATTGGGAGGAGGAGAGGTTCATACTTTCGTTTCAGGAGTGGCTGATCATTTGGCAGAGGATGATGTTGATGCATTGAAAATTTGCCAGCGGATTGTTGCCGGATTGGCAAAAGTTCCAAAACAAGATTTAGATATTCGAGAAACAGTTGATCCACTTTATCCATCAGAAGATTTGTATAAGTTACTTCCAGTCGATCTGAAAAAGCCAATTGACATGAAAGCCATTATTGAAAGATTAGTGGATGGCAGTGAAATTCAGGAGTTCAAGTCGAATTATGGAACAACTTTAGTCACCGGTTTTGCACGAATTCATGGAATTCCAATTGGTATTGTTGGTAACCATAGTTTTTTAACTGCGGAGAGTGCCCGGAAAGGTGCACATTTTATACAGTTGTGCTGTCAACGTCAGATTCCAATTTTGTTCCTGCAAAATATTACCGGCTTTATCGTCGGTAAAAAATACGAGCATGAAGGGATTGCCCGCGACGGAGCTAAAATGATAAATGCTGTGGCTAATGCTACCGTTCCCAAAATAACGCTGGTTGTTGGCGGTTCTTTTGGGGCCGGAAATTATGCTATGGCTGGTAGAGCTTTCGATCCGGACTTCTTATTCATGTGGCCCCATTCCCGGATTTCTGTAATGGGAGGAGAACAAGCTTCCGGTGTATTACAGAGCATCGGAAATCAGGAAGCAGCGGATAAATTAATCGAACAATTTGAGTACGAAAGTACTGCCTATTATAGTTCTTCCCGAATTTGGGATGATGGAATTTTTGATCCGGTTGATACCAGAGATATTCTGGGTTTAGCTTTCACGGTTACACTCAATCAGGAAATGGAAAAGACGAAATATGGAATATTCAGAATGTAAATATGAAAGTTTATAAATACATAAAATTAAAAGTTGATGGGGTCCGGGCAGATATAATTCTAAACCGACCAGATAAGCACAATGCATTATTCACTGACATGATTGTTGAACTGAATGAGGCATTGGAAAAATTATCTGGCGTGGATGAATTAAGGTTTATTGTATTATCAGGGGAAGGATCTTCATTTTGTACAGGAGCAGATATCGAATGGTTCTCCAATTCAATACAAAAAAGTAAGAGCGAGAATTGGGAAGAGTACCTTCAAATGGCGAACTTTCTTAAAAGGTTGTATGAAATGCCACAGGTAACTATTGCTGCTGCTCACAGAAATGTCTTGGGAGGAGGAAACGGAATTGTAGCTGCGTGTGATTTTGCGGTTGCGGAGCAATCTACAGCTTTTGCATTTGGCGAGGTTAAATTGGGGGTGATCCCCGCTACCATCATGCCTTTTGTTGCGAAAAGGGTTTCTATTCAAAACTTAAAAAAGCTGTTTTATTCAGGAGAGCGCTTTTGGGCAACAGAGGCTCAGTTGATAGGTTTAATAGATTTTTTAAGTGAGGATGGAAAGCTTCAGGAGACAGTGGATGACTTGGTTAAAGGTTTGATCCAGGTTTCTCCAAATGCTTTGAAAGCTTGCAAAAAGATGCTGCAGAAAGTTGCATCTGGTGAGGTAACTGTAGAAAGTGGAGAATATACTTCAGCTGTTCTTACTGATTTAGTTTTGTCTCCCGATGGACAGGAGGGAATGAATTCTTTTTTGGAGAAAAGAACTCCGAGTTGGAGGGTGTTTAAAGCTGAGGAGAATTAGATGGGGATTTTCAATAAAATATTGATTGCCAATCGCGGAGAGATCGCGGTTCGTATCATTCGAACGGCAAAGAGGATGGGGATTGGAACTGTTTCCATTTATGCGGTTGATGATCATCAATCACTACATGTTTCTTTGGCAGACGAGGCTGTTTTATTGGAAGGTAAATCTCTGAATAAAACATATCTCAATCAGGAACTTATTATTCAGATAGCAAAAAAACTTGGTGCAGATGCCATTCATCCCGGGTACGGTTTTTTATCAGAAAATGCTGTATTTGCTGACAAAGTTGAAAAGTCAGGGCTGTCGTTTATCGGTGCCAGTTCAACTCAAATAGAGTTGATGGGGGAGAAAAATAAATCCAATGACTTTGTCCAAAAACTAAATATTCCGATCGTTCCTCGAATTAAAGGAAGTATTAACAATATTCCTGATTTTGCGCAAGATTTGTCTTTCCCATTGCTTGTAAAAGCATCTGCTGGTGGAGGAGGGAAAGGGATGGTTGTCGTGGAAAAGTTGGAAGATTTGCCTCATGCAATGAAGCAAGCACAGCGTCAGGCGTTGGAATATTTTGGGAATGATGATGTTTTTGTCGAAAAATATTTGCCAGATGTTCGGCATATTGAAGTGCAGATTTTTGGTGATGGGAAAGGAAATGCAATTCATCTTTTTGAGAGGGAATGTACCATTCAGCGCCGATATCAAAAAATAATAGAGGAGGCACCTTCAATTTCTATTTCAAAAGAATTAAAGGAAGAACTTTATCAATCAGCGTTGAAAATTGCGGAGGCGATAAAATACCGAGGTGCAGGTACAATTGAGTTTTTAGTGGATGACGAAGAAAACTTCTATTTCCTGGAAATGAATACGCGTCTTCAGGTCGAGCATCCTGTAACTGAAATGATAACGGGGCTGGATTTAGTTGAATGGCAAATCAGAGTGTCAGCAGGGGCTAAATTGCCTTTGAATCAGTCACAAATTGTCAGAAATGGCTATGCAATGGAGTTTCGGATTTGTGCTGAAAATCCGATGGAAAATTTCCGGCCAACTTCCGGAGTTGTTCAAAAAATTAGAACACCAAATTCGTCGAGTTTTCGCTTTGAAAGTTTTGTTTCGGAAGGCATGAAGTTGTCTTCAAATTACGACTCTTTAATCGCAAAAATGGTGGTGTGGGATAAAAACCGCCAGACTGTGTTAGAAAGAATAAAAGAATCGGCTGATGAATTTTTATTGACTGGGATTACAACAAATTGGGCATTTCTTCAACAAATCATCAAAAACAAGTGTTTCATCAAAAATGAAATTAATACGCGTTTTGTCGAAAATGAAATTGAACAATTAAAAGGTGGATTAGTAAGTGAGCGACAACAACTTGGAGAATTGATCCCCGTGATTGCTTATGTTTTGCACCATTTTGTATTTCCAAAAAATGAAACAACCAATTTGTGGGGAAATTCAGGATACTGGCGAATTGCTCAGGAACTACTAATTTTTGTGGACGAGAAACCCTTAAAGGTCAGTTTTAAAAATCAGATTGAGGGATTGAATTTTCTGATAAAAGGATCTCCGATTTCAATTACTGAAATGCTTCCTCAAGAAAATGGTTATAGTTTTAAATTGGATAATGATACAACGACAGTAGTTGTTGCTGACACGCAAAAACAAACGTGGGTTCAGTACAAAGAGCACGAATTTAAGGTCCGAAGCAACCATTTGATGGAACAGATTGTTTTGAAACGAAAGCATGAAAGTTTTAAAGATGAAAAGCGCTATCATGTTTATGCCGATTTGTTCGGTAAAATAGTTGAAACCACGGTCAAGCCTGGAGAGCAGGTAGAAAAAGATCAGTTGTTATTGATTATTGAATCGATGAAAACTGAATTTCGGGTTTTGAGTCCGGGAGAAGGGGTTGTGAAGAATGTTTTTGTGGAGGCAGGATCCACGGTTCATGACAAACAACTATTGATTGAATTTGAAGTAGAAAATAAAATAACCATCAACGCATGAATGCACTCTTGAAAGAAAAGCATCACCAAATTCGGGAGCGAGTACGAGCTTTTGCCGAACAAAAAGTAAAGCCCGTTATTGGTGATTACGAAGCGAATGAAGACTTCCCCGTTGAATTAATAAAGTCGATGGCTGATTTGCAGGTGTTTGGAATGCAGGCACCGGTTGAGTTTGGGGGGCAGGGTTCCGATTATTTATCATACATAATTGCAGTTGAGGAGCTTGCACGAGTTGATAGCTCGGTTGCAGCAACGCTGGCTGCTCACAATTCACTTGGTGTTGGCCCTATTTTAGAGTTTGGGACTGATTCTCAAAAGAAAAAATACCTGCCGGGACTTTGTTCCGCTAAGCAACTTTGGGCGTTTGGCTTGACAGAAGAGAATGCAGGATCTGATGCGCAAGGAGTTCAAACAGTTGCCAGTGAAAATGAAAATGGTTGGCTGGTAAATGGACATAAAAAATACATTACCAATGGAGCCTCTGATATTTCTGTGGGGATTAGTATTGTGGCCCAAACAGGTTTGCTGAATGATGGGAGAAAAGAATTTACCACCTTTTTAATTGAAAAGGGAACACCGGGCTATACCCGCGAATTTATGAAAAATAAGTTCCTCTGGAGAGCTGCGGATAATGCAATGATTTACTTTAATGATTCGCAAATTCCTGCAGAAAACATGTTGGGTAAACGTGGACAAGGAATAAAAATCATGTTAAAAACAATTGATTCCGGACGTTTATCAATTGCAGCTATGGGCTTAGGTTTGGCTCAGGGTGCTTATGAAATGGCTGTTTTATTTGCAAAAAAGCGAAAGCAATTTGGTAAAGCCATTGCCGATTTTCAGGTGATTTCTTTTAAGCTTGCTGATATGGCAATGAAAGTTGAAAATGCACGTAATACGCTTTATAATGCTTGTTGGTTGAAAGACAACGGATTTCCTTTTGGTACTCAATCGGCTATGGCAAAACTGTATTGCTCACAGGTGGCGAGTGAAATTACAGGTGATGCGATGCAAATTTTTGGTGGAGCCGGCTTTTTCCGAAACGATGACTTCCCTATTGAGCGATTTTTCCGTGATCAACGTTTATTATCAGTTGGGGAAGGTTCATCTGAAGTGTTACGTATGGTTATTTCCAGGTCTGTTCTGAAAGATGAATAATCAAAAGATACTTCGATTAAGATGAAAGCGATCAAGATAAAAGAAATTTGAGCGTATATTAGGGATTAGGCAAATGCATTTTTTACATTTGTTTTTTATCCTCTACAAAAAATTATGGAAAAAGATCGGAAGCTCGAACATATTCAATTGGCATTTGATTCACAAACTACAAAACTGGAACAAGATCATCGGTTTGTTTATGAACCAATGTTGTCTGGTCATCCAATCAAGAAACTGAGTCCAATTCAGTTTCTGGGGAAAACAATGAATGCACCAATCTGGATTTCCAGTATGACTGGAGGTACTGGTATTGCAAAAACAATCAATCGAAATATTGCAAAAGCATGCCGGGATTTTGGGCTTGGAATGGGGCTGGGATCTTGCCGTAAATTACTTTTCGATAAAACTCATTGGGATGATTTTGATGTTCGGGACGTAATAGGAAATGATCGGCCGTTATGGGCAAACCTTGGAATTGCTCAAATTGAATCATCTCTGGATGAAAAGAGTGAAAAAGCGATTCAGGATTTGGTTGGCAATCTACGTGCAGATGGTCTAGTTGTACATGTAAACCCTTTACAAGAGTGGTTTCAGCCGGAAGGTGATCAAATTAAAAGGCCTCCGATTGAAATTATTGAGGAACTTTTATCCAGAATTGATATTCCTGTCATTGTAAAAGAAGTGGGGCAGGGAATGGGTGAGAAAAGTCTGAAAAGATTACTCCAATTACCATTGGCTGCTATTGAATTTGCCGCTTATGGAGGAACCAATTTTTCTAAATTGGAGTTGCTTCGCGATGATCCTGCACAATTTGAATTATATCAGCCATTTGCATATGTCGGTCAAACCGCCGAACAAATGGTGTGCTCTGTCAACAAGCTTATTCATGAGATGGACGAGATTAAATGCAAGGAGCTGATTATTTCTGGTGGAGTTAAGAATTACCTGGATGGTTACTACCTAATTTCTTTAAGCCAACTGAATTCCGTTTATGGAATGGCTTCATCTGTTTTGAAAAAAGCAACCGGGGAATATGCTGAACTTCAGGAATATATTTCCAATCAAATAAAAGCCTTTCAACTTGCTCAAGCCTTTTTACGAGTGAAACTTAAGCATGAAGAGTAATAAAACCATATCGGGATTTTCGAAATGGACCAAACAGCAAAAGATCAGGTGGCTCAAAGATGAGTTAAATCTGAGTGATAATGTAGAGTCGTTACTTCTAAAATTTGAGTTGGATGATCTTGATTTGCAGTCTATAATTAGTGAATTGAGTGAGAACTGTTTGTCTAATTATCATCTTCCATTTACCGTTGCCCCTAATTTTAAAGTGAATGGGAATTTGAAGGTATTTCCATTAGTTATAGAGGAAAGCTCAGTAGTGGCAGCACTTGCAAAGGCTGCTGGATATTGGGCAAAACGAGGAGGATTCCGCACTGAAATATTAGGAGCAGAAAAGAAAGGTCAGGTTCATTTTCAATGGGCTGGAAATCCTGAAAAAATAAAGCATGCTTTTCCTGAAATCAAACAGTTTTTAGTGAATGAGGCACACCCGATTACGCAAAAAATGGAAAAGCGAGGTGGGGGTGTATTAAATATTGAACTCAACTATTTACCTGGGATATTGCCTAATTATTATCAATTAGATGTGTCGTTTGATACACGAGATGCGATGGGAGCGAACTTCATTAATTCTTGTCTGGAGCAATTTGGGCAAAGTTTGCAGGCCTTTTTTCAACGGAAACCGGATTTTACTGGGGCTGAAAAAGAAGTTGAGATTATCATGTGTATCCTTTCCAATTATGTTCCTAATAGCCGTGTAAAAGTTTGGGTGGAATGTCCCGTAGCCGATTTGATGGATAATATGGAAGAAGCAAGAGCATTTGCCGATAAACTCGTTCGTGCTGTTCATATTTCAAGAAATGATGTAAGCCGGGCGGTTACTCACAATAAAGGCATCTTTAATGGGATGGATGCGTTGGCAATTGCAACGGGAAATGATTTTCGTGCGTTGGAGGCTGGCGGTCATGCTTATGCAGCTAGAAACGGTAAATATGTGGGTTTGAGTGAAGCCGAAATTCGTGGTGAGCAGTTTATTTTCAGTATGGAAGTTGCAATGGTAGTTGGTGTCGTTGGTGGTGTAACCACGTTGCATCCCCTGGCAAAATTGGCTATGCAAATTCTGGAAAATCCATCAGCTGTTGAATTGATGTCGTACATTGCTGTGGCAGGATTGGCGTCAAACTGGTCGGCTGTAAATGCGCTGGTAACATCTGGAATTCAAAAAGGTCATATGAAGATGCATTTAAGCAATATTCTGCATGCTTTTAAACTTACTAATGAACAAAAACAAGCTGTTCGCGATTACTTTCAAGACAAAGCGGTTTCACAAAGTGCCGTTGAAGAGTTTTTGAAAGGAAATGCCAAATAGTATACAATCATACCGTGCCAATGGTAAGTTATTACTTACGGGAGAGTATTTTGTTCTGAAAGGAGCCAAATCAATCGCATTACCCGTTCGTTTTGGTCAGACTATGGAAGTTTGCTCGACTCATGATTCTGGTCATCTTAGTTGGAAAGCTTTTTCCCAGGATGGAATCTGGTTCTCCTGTAAATTGAAAGTTCCTGGATTCGAAATCATAGAAACATCAGATTCAGAAAGAGCGAAGACCCTGTCTAAAATATTTAGTACAATTTTACTATTAAACCCAGAGATAGAATTTCGGGAAGGTATCTCTTTTGAAACAAAAATGGATTTTGACCCGGCATGGGGATTTGGGAGTAGTAGTACTTTGATTTATAACCTTGCCAGTTGGGCATCGGTTGACCCTTTTCAACTAAACAAACATTGTTTCCAAGGTTCTGGTTTTGACATTGCCTGTGCGTTTGCTGAAGGGCCAATCTTGTATCAGCAAAATCACCGTATTGAGCCAATTGACCTTGATTATCCATTTCTTGATCCGCTTTACTTTGTGTATTCTGGTTCCAAAAAAGCAACATTGGGAGACGTTTCCCAATTTTTACAGGAAAATAAAATTTCGGAAAGTGAACTTCAGCAAATGAATGAATTAACCAAACAATTTACTTCTTGTAAAACATTGAGTGATTTTCAATTGTTGATACGGGAACATGAAGAATTGGTGTCTTTAAAGATTGGTGTTGAGCCGATTAAGAATCGGCTTTTTAGTGATTTTAAAGGAGAGCTGAAATCTCTGGGTGCATGGGGAGGCGATTTTTTCCTTGCGGCATCAAATGAAAGTGAAAGCTCAGTTCAGCAATATTTCGAAGAAAGAGGTTATGCACTCATCTTCAAGTGGAACGATTTAGTTTTAAAAAGGAAATAGAAATAATATGGTCGAAGAAAGATATAGGGCTAAGTGGTCTTGCCCTTCTAATATTGCTTTAGTAAAATACTGGGGAAAAAGGCCGGGGCAATTGCCAATAAATCCATCATTTAGTTTTAGTCTGCAAAAATCCAGAACAGAGACTTCAGTTTCAATCCAAAAATCCAGTAAGCCTGAAATTAGTTTCTTGTTTGAAGGAAAGGAATCACCTTTCGGGGAACGGGTTCGAAAGTACCTTGAGTTATTGAAGTTGGATTACCCTTGGATGCAAAATTATTCTTTCCTTATTGAGAGTGAAAATACTTTTCCACATTCTGCAGGCATTGCATCTTCTGCTTCTTCATTTGGTGCACTGGCGTTGTGTCTTACAGATTTATCCATGAAAGTTCAGGAAGTTACAGTTGATGAAAAGGTTTTCAGCGAAACTGCTTCCAGAATGGCGAGGGCAGGGAGTGGAAGCGCTTGTCGTTCGATATATTCCGGTTTTGCGCTATGGGGAAAGTCTGGGCAGGTTGAGGGAACTACTGATCGGAATGCAATCCCATTTCGTGAAAAAATACATCCACAATTTCAGGGATTGATGGATGCCGTTTTATTGGTTGACTCAGGTAAAAAGCAAGTTTCAAGTTCGTCTGGTCATGAGCTTATGAATCAACATCCATTTAAAGAGAATCGAGTTGCACAGGCAAATCAGAATTTGAAGACGATTTTAGAATCTATGAAAAGTGGGGACGTAAAAACATTTTTTGAAATCGTAGAAAATGAGGCTCTTACTTTGCACGCTCTCATGATGAGTTCATCTCCTTCGGTTGTCCTGTTAAAAGCCGAAAGTTTAATTATCATCGAAAAAATACGTACTTTTAGGCAACAAACCGATACCCCTGTCGGTTTTACTATTGACGCGGGACCCAATATTCACCTGCTTTATTTTAAGGAGAATAGAACGCAGGTGAGAGACTTTATTCAAACTGAATTAACGGGTTTGTTGGAAAATGAGCAGTGGATGGATGATAGAATTGGAGAAGGACCAGAAAAATTGGAGTGATGAAAAGATTTCCGGCAAAAGTATTGCTGTTTGGTGAATATGGATTATTGTATGGTGCAAAGGCGTTGACACTTCCCTTTCATTTGTTTGGTGGAAAGCTAGAGTTTAGTAGTGAATCGCTGGATTCAAATAGTAGGCAATCTGAAAGTTTGCTGGAGATTGATCGATTTGTTTCTTACTATTCTCATCAGCATTTAAACGATCAGATGAACTTTCCGTTGAATTTGCCTCAAATAGAAAAGGACATTCAAAAAGGATTGTATTTTAATTCAGATATTCCACATCAGTATGGGGTTGGAAGCTCTGGAGCACTTTGCGCCGCTATTTTCGATCACTACAGTTATTATCATCAGGATTTCAAGTCACTCATATATAAAAAAGATTTGTTGGATGCGCTGAAACATGATTTTGCCATTATGGAAAGTTATTTTCACGGAACAAGTTCAGGCTTAGATCCATTGGTTTCCTTTTTAGATCGACCAGTGCTTGTTGAGAATAATAAAGTTTCGTTGCCCGAATTAAATCCTGATTTGGGATCAGTATCTATATTTTTAATTGATACAAATATTACCAGTCCGACTGGACCTTTGGTCGGATTGTTTAAGCGAAAAATGCAAAATCCTGCATTTGAGCAATCTTTTACGATGGAATATTTGCCATTAAACAACCAGTTGGTTGACGCTTTTATTGCTGAAGATACCAATCGTTTAATGGAACTATTTCCAAAATTCGTGGACTTTCAGGTTGAGCATTTTCAAGAGATGATTCCTGCTGATTTTTCCTCTAAAATAGGTGAGGTGAGAAATCAGCAAATATTTATCAAGTTACTTGGCTCAGGTGGTGGCGGATTTTTGCTAGCTTTTGTTCCCAAAGGTAAATCGCCTAACTTTAATTACCCTTCATTAAAATTAGTTTCCTGATTGCCGTTGTTGGTTATTTCTTTTTACCGGGCGTTTCTTTTTGAATCGTCTCTTTGGCTGTGAATTTTTCTTTTCAATAGTAGGAATATCAGAACTGCCAACACTCATTTCATTTTCCGGAGCTTCGGGTGTTACCAGGTATTTTGCAATTGATGGTTTTATTCCTCTTTTGTTTTGTTGAATAATCTTTTTAACATCTTCTAACCCAATAACAAAAGGTTTATTTCCAAAGTTTTCCTCGATGGTGTACCAAATTTTCTTGCTAAGAATCTCTGTTTTGAAATGTTTGGCGTATCCTTTTTCTGTTTCCAGTGTGAGAAGTTCATTTGGAAAATCCTCCTGTGCTTCAAGGTAGGTGTCCAGTTCGTACATTAAACAACATTTTAGCTTACCACATTTGCCAGCCATTTTCTCCGCATTTGGAGATAACCCCTGTTGAATAGCAGCATCCGAAGTAACGCTTGAAAAATCAGTTCTCCAGGTTGAGCAACACAGCTCACGACCACAAGAACCAATGCCGCCAACGCGTCCGGCTTCCTGTCGGGCGCCAATTTGCTTCATCTCAACTTTGATCCGGAATTCTCGGGCATATCTTTTAATCAATTCTCTGAAGTCAACCCTCTCATCAGCTATGTAATAGAATATTGCTTTTGAGTTATCACCTCTAAATTCAACATCACCAATTTTCATATTTAATTCAAGTTCGGTTGCTATTTGCCTGGCCCGAATCATAACTGGTTGTTCTCTTTTTTGAGCTTCTTCCAATTTGCGTTTATCAGAAAGTGTTGCCTTTCTGTAGATAATATTCCATTGGTACCGTTCTGGCTTTCTTATTTTCCGTTCAAATTGTTTCTCCGCCAGCTTTCCTGTTAGCGAAACCACACCAACATCATGCCCGGGAGAACAAGCTACTACCACCTGATCGCCAATTTTAATTGGAAGTCCATCTTTATTTTTGAAGAACTCCTTCCGAGTTCCCTTAAAGCGAACTTCAACAATGTTACTTAAGTGACTTGTGTCTGGTATATCTTTGAGCCAATCGTGTGTTCCAAGCATTTGAGTGCGATCTTCTTCAAGATTTGCACTGCATCCGTTACATCCCATTTTTCGTTCTTTATAATTTCAGACAAAATTATCTAAAATTAAGCGCAATAACTATTTTAATTCAATCTAAATAAGGATATGCGCGGAGAATTTTGTAAATTGAAAATTGCAAATTTCGTGGAACTAAACTGAAAAATATGGACTTATCAAATGTGGTTGCAAATTTGAACTATTGGGCAATTTTGGTTGCTGCGCTCAGTACTTTGGTGCTAGGGAGTATTTGGTACTCACCTTTTTTGTTTGGGAAAACCTGGATGAGATTAAATGGATTTACAGAAGAAAATTTAAAAGGAGGGCTGCCGATGCCCGTAATTTTTGGAACTTCTTTTTTTGTGTATTTGCTGGCAGCAATATCGCTGGCTATGTTTTTAGGAACTTCTGCAACCCTAAGCTTTGGGATTTTTGCGGGAGTCATGATTGCCGTTTTTTGGATTAGTACGGCAAAACTCAATAACGTGCTTTTTGAAAGGCAAAAATTTTCTCTTTTTCTGATTAATGCCGGATATGATTTGGTCTGCTACATTATAATGGGGGCTATTATTGGTGGTTGGCAATAGTCAGGATTTAACTAAACATTGAAAGCTGTCTTTTCCCAGGCAGCTTTTTTTATAAAATTTTGATAAGGAAGAGGGAATAAACCTGCATTTTTATTTCTTTTGAATAAAAAACATTGTGAAGCAAATTTTTTATCTATTTATCGCTATTTTCTTGTTTTCACTTCCACAGAAAGGTTTTTCTGTTCAGTTGAGTGAAGATGCAGAAATTAGTGTTCTTACCTGTGGCAAAAGTGAATTAATACATGCCATATATGGACATACGGCAATTCGGGTGAATGATCAGCGTAGAAGGTTTGATGTAGTATTCAATTATGGGGTGTTTAACTTTAGTGCTCCTAATTTTGTGTACCGTTTTGCAAAAGGTCGAACCGATTATTTGTTAGCTCCTGAGAGATATAGTGATTTTTATGAGGGGTATAAAAAGCGGGGACGAAGCATAACGGAGCAAGTGTTGAACTTAAACCACTCTGAAAAACAACGTCTACTTGATTTCTTAATCGAGAATGCCCAACCAGAAAACAGAGAGTATCGCTATAATTTCTTCTATGATAATTGTGCAACTCGTGTGCGGGATGTGATAGAGAACCAGATAGATGGAACTATCATTTTTCCAAAGGATAGTGGGCAGAATTTAACTTTCCGTAAACTTGTTACTGCATATCAGAAGATTCTACCCTGGACTAACTTTGGAATTCAACTTACATTGGGTACTCCGGCTGATAAAATTGCTTCGACCTATGAAGAAATGTTCTTGCCAGATTATCTGATGAAGCATTTTGCAGATGCTAAGATCAGAATGGGAGATGAAACAAAACCTTTAGTGAAGGAGACTAATCTGATATATGAAGTCAGCGACAAGAAAAAAGGCGGAATCAATTTATTATCTCCATTTGTAGTTTTATCCATCTGTTTGTTGATTGTATTTTACTACACTTATCGGCAATTATCGCAACAAGAAATAAATTTCTTGTTGGATTATATATTGCTGTTTGTGACTGGATTAATAGGTTTGGTAACACTTTGGTTTGTTACTTTCTCTGAACATCCAGCTATGCATCCCAATTATAATATGTGGTGGGCGGTACCAACAAATCTTTTTTTTATGGGATTTTGGCTTGTTAAGAAATGGAGACCACTTTTAAAGTGGTATTGGCAAGCACTTTCAGTATGGTTGATTCTATTTTTTGCTTTTAATTATATGATTCCTCAGGCGTTTCATATTGGGTTTTACTTGATCGCTTTGATGATGTTGACCCGATCGCTTTTCCAAAGTTTTAGATTATTTAGAGAGAAAAGACAGTGATGGCGTGGAGGTGTCTGCAATTTTATGAAGAATTCTAAAAACTTGTTGAAAAGTTTCGCTGAACAAATGAGTGTAGTTTTTCTTTCATGTAAGCACAAGCTTTATCTTTGTTGATCACTCGAATTTAAACCTGGACTCGATTTGACAAAATCAAAAAAATACGTTGAAACTCCTTTGATGAAGCAGTACTATGCTATCAAAGACAAACATCCGGACGCAGTCTTATTATTTCGCGTTGGTGATTTTTATGAGACTTTTGGAGAGGATGCAATTAAAGCAGCAGAAATTTTAGGGATTACTCTTACACGAAGAGCCAATGGCGCAGCTAGCTATGTTGAGTTGGCGGGATTTCCACATCATGCCTTAGACACCTATCTCCCAAAACTGGTAAGGGCGGGGCAGCGGGTTGCTATTTGTGAGCAGTTGGAAGATCCTAAAATGACAAAAAAGATTGTTAAACGCGGGATTACTGAACTGGTAACTCCGGGTGTCTCAATCAACGATAATATTCTGGAACATAGGGAAAATAACTTTTTGGCGTCCGTTCATTTTGATAAAAAAATGGCAGGTGTTGCTTTTCTTGATATCTCAACCGGCGAGTTTCTAGCAGCTGAGGGAAGTTTCGAATACATTGATAAACTTCTCAATTCATTCAAACCTAAGGAGGTTCTTTTTCAGAAAGGAAAAGGAAATGATTTCATTGCTCAATTTGGTGGTAAGTTTTACACCTATACCATGGACGATTGGGTGTATACGGAAGATGCTGCTGTGGACAGGTTGTTGCGTCACTTTGAGACTAAATCCTTAAAAGGTTTTGGAGTTAACGACCTTAACTATGGAGTAATTGCTTCAGGTGCCATATTGCATTACCTCGATTTAACTCAACACCATCAGGTTCAGCATATTTCTAATTTGTCCAGAATAGAGGAAGATAAATATGTTTGGTTAGATCGATTCACAATCCGGAATCTGGAATTGTTTGGAGCTATAAACGAAGGTGCAAAAACGCTAGCCCAAGTGTTGGATAAAACCATTTCTCCAATGGGTTCCAGAATGCTAAAGCGTTGGATTGCTCTTCCGTTGAAAGAAATTGCAGCCATTAATGATCGTCTTTCTGTTGTCGAATATTTCGTTCAAAATGAAAGTGAAAAGGAAGAACTGTCTGAGCACATTCGGCAAATTGGGGATTTAGAGCGAATTATTTCAAAGGTAGCCGTTGGTAGGATTAATCCGAGAGAAGTAGTGCAACTACTGAATGCCCTTAAAGCTATAGAGCCCATTAAAAGTTATGGAAGTAGTTGTGAAAATGAAGTTATCCAGCGAATGGCGGAGCAGCTTAATCCATGTATCACTATTCGGGACCGCATTGAAAAAGAAGTTACCAATGACCCACCTGTTCTGATTAATCGCGGAAACGTAATTCGGTCTGGAGTTTCGGAAGAACTGGATGATTTAAGAAAGATTGCGTTTTCCGGGAAAGACTACCTGGCTCAAATGCAGGAGAGGGAATCTTCAAAAACAGGAATTTCATCGTTAAAGATTGCTTTTAATAATGTATTTGGTTACTACATTGAAGTAAGAAATACACACAAAGATAAAGTTCCGGAAGAATGGATTCGGAAGCAAACTTTGGTGAATGCTGAAAGGTATATTACTGAAGAGCTAAAAGAATATGAGAGTAAAATTCTGGGAGCCGAAGAAAAAATTATGGCATTGGAGGCGCGTCTTTTTAATGAGTTAGTCGTTGCTTTATCTGAATATATACAGTCAATCCAGTTAAATGCTGCAGTAATTGCCCGAATGGATTGTCTGTTGTCTTTTGCGACTTGTGCCGTTGAAAACGAATATTACAAACCAGACTTGGATGATTCAAAAGTCATCAATATAAAAACCGGGCGACATCCAGTAATTGAACAACAGCTGCCCATCGGTGAGTCTTACATTCCCAATGATGTTTTATTGGATCAGGACGAACAGCAGGTTATAATAATTACGGGGCCTAATATGGCTGGTAAATCTGCTCTTCTTCGGCAAACTGCATTAATTGTGCTTATGGCACAAATGGGGTCTTTTGTTCCTGCAGCTGAGGCTAAGATTGGTTATGTCGATAAAATTTTCACCAGGGTTGGCGCATCTGATAATATTTCACTAGGCGAATCAACTTTCATGGTTGAGATGAACGAGGCTGCAAGTATTCTCAATAATCTTTCAGATCGAAGTCTTATTTTGCTGGATGAATTAGGCCGGGGAACATCAACATATGATGGGATTTCCATTGCCTGGTCTATTGTTGAGTTTATTCATGAACATGCTCATTCGAAAGCGAAAACCTTGTTTGCTACACATTATCACGAGCTTAATGAGATGGAAAAGTCGTTCTCTCGTGTGAAGAATTATAATGTAACGATCAAGGAGGTTGGAAATAAAGTAATCTTTTTAAGGAAGTTGGTTCGAGGTGGAAGCAATCATAGTTTTGGTATTCATGTAGCAAAAATGGCTGGGATGCCGCCTTCTGTTGTCAATAGAGCGGATGAAATACTTGTTCAATTGGAAGATGCTAACCGGAAAGATAGTTTGGCGAAGCCGTTGGATGGCATGGCGGAGAAGAGAGCAGGTTTTCAAATGAGCTTTTTCCAGTTGGATGATCCCGTGCTAAAACAGATTAGAGATGAAATTCAGCACCTGGACATCAATAATCTGACCCCTATTGAAGCCTTAAATAAATTAAATGAAATCAAAAAAATATCTGGCTTAAAATGAGTTGGCTCAATATTCATTGAATTACTTCGAATTTTTAAATATTTATTTTTGGAGAAAGAAAAATTAGCAATATATTTGCATCGCTGTTTTCAGGAATGGAAACAGTTTGTTCTTTTAAATGAAATGCGAGAATAGCTCAGTTGGTAGAGCACGACCTTGCCAAGGTCGGGGTCGCGGGTTCGAGTCCCGTTTCTCGCTCAGTTTTGAGATTTTCGGTTTTGGCTTGTCCAATATGCTGAGATTACTCATTCAATAGGATGCCCGGGTGGTGGAATTGGTAGACACGTTGGACTTAAAATCCAATGACCATACACGGTCGTGCGGGTTCAAGTCCCGCCCCGGGTACTTTCTTTTGAAAGTATTCGCGAGAATAGCTCAGTTGGTAGAGCACGACCTTGCCAAGGTCGGGGTCGCGGGTTCGAGTCCCGTTTCTCGCTCGTAAGCAAAGACCAACTTTTAAAATATAAAAAAAGCACTTCACTTTTGTGAGGTGCTTTTTGCATTATTGCTGATTGTGTTTGTTTTAAGGTCTTTTGTCGAATAGTGGAATGTTTATACCAACTGTGAATGTAAATCCAACTCCTTTAGACCATCCTAAAGTTGCTGCTGTAAATTTATATGGAGTGATTCCAATACCAGCTTCCTTCCTTGTTGATCCCTTTCCAACCTCGATGTCCGAAAGTTTTTCATTATCAGCAAGGTCAATACCTCCATATAAAAACAAATATTTATTTATGCCAAAGGTGGCACCCAAAATACTTTGAGAATAATCATCTATGCCTCCTTCAAATGATGTATAAACTCCAAATCTTTTTAGCAAAAGATTATTGAGCATGATATTGCCTTTCAAAGCTTTGAATTCTTTATCTGGCGCATATCCAACACTTAAAAGAATGTGTCTGTAAGGTTTGTTACTCTGGGTTTTAGATTTTTGGGCGAAAGATTTAGAGCCTGAAACCCCTGCTATCAAAATTGTTACGATTAGTAAAGACTGAATGATTTTTTTCATAATCATGTTTTGATTTTATTGAGTATAAATGAGGAGCAAAAGATAAGCAATTGTTTTGTGAAATTAAATGTCACTTTCAAATTAAAGATATACCTCTTCTTATTCTGTATGCCTTTTTCTGAATACGTGTGCTTGAATACACTACCAAAATGTAGATTGTAATTGGAGAAAATTACATTTTTGTGTGATTTTCAAAATTCGAATATTCATTTTCAATGGGTTGCATTTTTTGCATACTTCTTGTAATGTATATCGAAATCTTTTTTTTTAAAAGTAGAAGATGGAATTTACCTGAGCGAATAAATGGGAATATAAAAATTGAAAGTTATGAGTTTAGAAGAAATTGCAAAGCAAGAAAACCTGGTAAATAAGTTGAAGTTTAAGGCAAGTCAAAAAGCAAGTGATCTTCATGATCTGATTGAAGATAGATTGTTGACAGATTTTGAAGATATTCCGGAGTTTGCAGAAGAGACTTATGCTGCTTGTAAGGAATGGAAAGAGAAAAAGATTGAATTGGAAAAAATGAAAAGCGCTTAATGAGTTAAAAACAAGAGAAAAGTATCCGTTTCGGCGATCATGTTACTTCATATACTCTTTTCCTTATTTAGAACATGAATAAATTCTAAAGGAGGCATCGTATTTTTATTAAATCATGTTCTACAACATGAAAATTGGTTACATTTGCGGCCTGAAAAAAGGCAGGCTTATATGGCATACGTAAACAATGTAATGATCATCCGGCATGAGTTAATGGCCAGGTTGGTTAAGATGTTTAAGGAAGGAAATCTATCGTCAAAAATTAATGAACTTCCTGTAGAGCTTTATCCAAAAGAAAGAAAGGCACGTGGTCGTTGTTGCATATATAAAGAGCGTGCCATAACCCGGTATAAAATGCTTCCGCTTTTAGGCTTCGAGGTTCCGGAAGGTGATATTGATCTTTTTCCGTTGCAAAATTATGCTGAAAAAGCGTTATCCAGAAGCAAGTTGTCTGAAAATATTTTAACAGTTGTTGATGAAGCTTGTACCAGTTGTGTGCAGGCAAACTACGTTGTTACAAATTTGTGCCGTGGATGTGTGGCGAGTCCATGTGTGATGAATTGCCCTAAGAATGCAATTCGTTTTACACCCTCCGGGCAAACTGAAATTAAAGTCGAGGATTGTGTGAATTGTGGTCTTTGCCAAAAGGCCTGTCCATATCATGCAATTGTTTACATCCCAATTCCTTGCGAAGAAGCATGTCCTGTTGGGGCTATTAGTAAGAATGAAAATGGAGTAGAGGAAATAGATGAGAATAAATGCATCTATTGTGGGAAATGTATAACAGCGTGTCCGTTTGGTGCAATTTTCGAGCTTTCCGCAATCATTGATGTATTAAAAGCGATTGAGCAGAAGGAGAAGGTAATAGCGATGGTTGCGCCAGCAATTTTGGCCCAGTATACAGAATCTCCCGGGCAGATTTTGTCAGCCATTCAGAAAATAGGTTTTTCAAAAGTGGTAGAAGTAGCAAGAGGGGCGGAGAAGACAGCTGCCAATGAAGCAATTGAGCTTAAGGAAAAGCTTGAGGAGGGAGTGTCGCTTATGACAACCTCTTGTTGTCCCTCATATGTGGAGGCCGTGAGAAAACATGTGCCTGAACTGTTGCCAAATGTTTCTCATACACCATCTCCTATGGCATATACTGCTGAGGAAATGAGAGAAAAGTATCCGGATTCTAAAATCGTGTTTATTGGTCCTTGCGTGGCAAAGCGCAAAGAGGCCCGTGATTTGGGTACGGTTGATTATGTATTGAGTTTTGAGGAACTTGATGCAATTCTTGTTGGGATGGATATATCTCCGGATAAGATGGAGGAAGTGCCAATCGAACAGTATACGAAAGAAGCGAGAGGATTTGCTCAAAGTGGAGGCGTATTAAGTGCTGTCTTGGCTGAGAAGCAGGCTGCTGATTTTACTTTTGAGCAAATCGATGGAATTGACAGGAAAGCTATGAAGCAGCTCCAGTTGATGGCAAAAGGTAAAAATGCATCTCTTTTTTACGAGGTGATGGCTTGCGAAGGAGGTTGCATTTCTGGCCCTGGAGCAAATGTGAAGTCAGCTAGAGCGAAAAAGAATTTTATCCAATCAATGCGAAAGTTATAGCTTTTGTATTAACGTCAATCCATCCCGGATTGGAAGTATTACTTGATTTACTCTTGCATCATTTGAGACCATTTTATTGAATTCAAGGATGCCTTTTGTTTGCTCATCTTTTGGATCAACCTCTTCCGTGACTTTGCCGCTCCAAAGAATATTATCTGCAATGATGAATCCGCCGGGCTTTAAATTGTCAAAAACTAAATGGTAATATTTACTGTATTCTCTTTTGTCGGCATCAATAAATACCAGGTCGAATGATTCATTCAATTGAGGGATTATTTCAGTGGCATCACCGATGTGTTGAATGATCTGGTTTTGAAACCCGGCTTTTTTAAAATAATCAGCAGCCATTTTTTCCAGTTCATCGTTTATCTCAATGGTATGAAGTTTGCCATTTTGTTGAAGTCCTTTCGCCAGGCAAATTGCAGAATAGCCAGTATACGTGCCAATTTCCAGAATCATTTTGGGCTTGATCATCTGACTGAACATTTCCAGCATTTTGCCCTGTAAATGTCCCGAAAGCATTCTAGGACGAAGCACATTAAGAAATGTTTCGCGTTCAAGTTCTTTTAAAACCTCATCCTCATCAGAGGTGTGAGCTAAAATATATTTCTCCAATTCTTTGTCAAACGTCATTATTTGTAAATTAAAATACTAATCGATTTTTCGTCAAAAACCTCATTGGCAATTTCCATTAGTTGTGCACTGGTTATTGCATCAATCTTCTGGTAAATTTTTGGAAGGCTGTCTACTTTATTATAGAGCAGAAAACTTTTGCCTAGCGTTAGCATTAGATCGTCCCGGTTTTCACTTGAAATAGCAATCTGACCAATGAGTTGTTTCTTCGCCTTGCTGAGTTGCAGGGTTCCCAATTCCTTATTCTTCAGCAACCGAAATTCTTTAGTTACAAGTTTTAATGCACGATCGAGCTGTTCCCGGTCGGTGCCAAAATAAACATTAAACTGTCCGGTATCTGAAAAAGCGGTGTAATTGGATTCAATGTTATACGCTATTCCGTTTCGTTCCCTTAATGCCAGGTTAAGGCGGGAGTTCATTGACTGTCCACCGAGAATATTATTTAATAAAACCATTCCCATGCGCTTTTCGCTTTGGGCGTTATAGGCAATGTTTCCAATAACGCAATGCGCCTGAAAAGTGTCCTTTTTAGTTTCTCGGGATGAAGGCGTGTAGTGATTGAATAATAACCGTTGTTCGCTGCGCCTTTTTTCCGGAATTTCGGAAAAATATTTCTCCGAAAGCATTAAGAATTTTTCGAATGGAATATTGCCAACAGAACTTAAAACCATTTCATCGGTATGGTAATTATTCGATAAAAATTGCAAGATCTTGTCGCGATTGAAAGATTTTACCAACTTGGGTGTTCCTAGAATATTTCGAGCGATTGGATGTCCATCGAAAAGTAGTTCGTCAAATTCATCAAATATTAATTCAGATGGGCTGTCTTTATAGGAGTTGATTTCCTCTATAACAACTTCCTTTTCGCGTTCTATTTCTTTTGCGGGGAAATTACTATTGATTATGATATCACTTATCAATTCCATGCTTCGGTCGTAATGCTCATTCAAAAAGGTTGCGTAAACTGCAGTTTCTTCCTTTGTTGTATAGGCATTCAGCTCTCCCCCAACATCTTCTATCCGACTAATTATATGAAACGCTTTTCTCTTTTTTGTGCCTTTAAAAATTACGTGTTCGATGAAATGAGCAATTCCTTGTTCGTTCTTTTGTTCATCCCTTGAACCGGTATTTAAAATAATGCCAAAATGGGCAGCTGGTGATTCAACCTGCTGGTGAATTAATCGTATCCCGTTCTTTAAAGTATGTGTATTTATTCTCACAGATGCATAAATTGGTCTGCAAAAGTATGAAACCATCTGGGATTTTCAATCGATAAATGCATGAAAAAGAAATGGTTTGAATAAAGAAGCTAATTTTTATTTTCAAGGGAGTAAAAAATTGTTTTGTAGTTTAAAATTTTGAGCTATATTTGCCACCGCAAAAGACCAATGGTGCCATAGCTCAGTTGGTAGAGCAACGGACTGAAAATCCGTGTGTCCCTGGTTCGATTCCAGGTGGCACCACGAAGAGGGAAGATGAAAATCTTCCCTCTTTTGCTTATTTCCCCAATTTGAACTCCAGATGAATCATTTTGTATACATCATTTACAGTCAATCAGTAGATCGTTTTTATGTTGGTGAGACAATTAATGTTTCAAATCGGATTGCCAAACACAATTCAGGGGTCTATGAACGATCGAGTACCAAAATCGCAAATGATTGGGAAGTATTTCTAATTATTGAGTGCATGAGTAGAAAGCAAGCATTAATGCTGGAAAATTTTATTAAACGAATGAAAAGTCGAAAATTCTACACCCGGCTAAAGGAAGATCAAACCATGGTCCTGTCATTATTAAAAGTTTTATGAAATAGTGTCCCTGGTTCCCCCGATACTTCGGGGCTAGGTGGCACCACGAAGAGGGAAGATGAAAATCTTCCCTCTTTTGTTTTATACGGCTTTTTACCATCTTTGTACAAAGTAGATTGATTGCATCAACTATGTTGATGACACTGCAGGATAAAATAAATTTTGAAAAGAACTTTTATTCTCATTAATTAGCAGAAATTAGAAAAAACTTTCAGGTGGAAATATCCAAAAAAGAGAAAGATTGGCTACTTAAACTTAAGCAGGGTGATAAGGATGCATTTCAAAAAATATTTGAGGAATATGCAAAGCGAATTTTTGTTTTTGCGAAAAAATACCTGAAAACGAATGAAGAGGCGGAGGAAGTTGTCCAGGAAGTTTTTATCAAAGTCTGGAATGTGAAGTCCTCAATAAATACTGAGCTTTCTTTTAAATCGTATCTGTTTAAAATCACCTATAATCATATCAAAGAATTATTCCTTAAAAAAAGCAGGGAAGATAGTTACAAACACGAAATTTTAGATTTTGCCGGTGACTTTGATAATCGAACTGAAGAAAGGATTGATTATCATTCGTTGCTTGAGTTGGTAGGTAAATTAATTGATCAACTCCCCCCACGACAAAAAGAGGTTGTTATTTTAAAAAGAAAGCAAGGTTTACCGGTAAAAGAAATTGCAAATATTTTAGAAATTTCTCCACGTACAGTTGAGAAACATCTGTCTGAGGCATTAAGGAATTTAAAACAAGGACTTTCTGAGGAGCAGATTGCGGGGCTATTGTTCTTCTCTCTTTTCCTAAATTCCGGGAAAAATTAAAAAAAATCATACTTGACTACGTAGTTTTTTAATTTCATCCATATTACTTTATAGAGGGGGCCAAATAATTGGCTTTTTAAGAGATGGGTGAATTAAAAGACAGATTGAATAACTTCTCAGAAAATCGTTATACCAGGCACGATTACTTTTCGATTCAAAGTGAGTTTGAAAAAGGATTGGAGAATGAAGCTTTTCTTGCAGAACTTGAAGAGCAGTGGGATGAAATTGAAAATGATAAAGTTTCTGACTTTGAGCTAAAAAAGATCTGGAACAACATTATTAACCATGTGGGATTAAATCCGGAGACAATACAGAAGTCTGTTTTCCCTTGGGCAATTATGCAAAAAGCAGCTGCTATTTTGTTTTTGCCCTTATTAATTGCCTCGTTTTTTTATTATAGCTCAACCCGAAATTCCGGTGCAGATGCGTGGGCTGAAATTACTTGTCCGGCTGGAGCCAGGACGGAGTTTAAGCTACCAGATGGTTCTACTGGCTTTCTAAACAGTAAGTCAACCCTTAAATATCCAATAAATTTTAAAGAGAACAGAGATGTTCGATTAGTTGGCGAAGCTTTCTTTGACGTTGTTAAAAGTAGACACAAATTTACCGTAACTACATCAAGATTGAAAATTGAAGTTTTGGGAACATGTTTTAATGTGTTGGCGTATAATGATTTATCAAGCGAGGAGATTACATTAAAAAGAGGAAGCGTAAGAGTTCTTGATAAAAAGAATAATCAACTTGCGGATTTAGCTCCAAATCAACAAGTAGTATTAGATAAACAGCATAATTGGTTTACTAAAAAGGAAGTAAATGCAAGTAACTATATTTCCTGGATTTCAGGCAAGCTGATTATGCAGAATGAAAGATTCGAAGATGTTGCTAAAAAATTGAGTAGATGGTATGACGTCGAAATTGAAGTAGAGAGTCAGGAGCTGAAAGATTTTCAATATTATGCCACGTTTGAAGATGAGCCACTGGAACAAGTGTTAAAATTAATTTCAATTACAGCGCCGATTCAATATGAGGAAAAGGCAAGAATAAAGCATAACGACGGAAGTTTCACTAAACGAAAAATAAAATTTAAACTAAATGAAGACAGGCTAAAAGATTTTAATTAAAAAAAGGAAGGCGCTACCAACACCTTCCTACTATGTAAAGCAGTGTAATCCCTTGTATTATTAACTACTTAACGATTCAAATTTATGAAAAAAAAGTTAATGAATGAGATTGGAATTTCTAATCTCTTAAAAGTGTTGAAAATTATGCGACTAAGTGCATTTCTTCTAATGGTGTTTGTACTTCAGACGGTGGCATCTACATCGTACTCTCAGCAAGCACAACTTACACTTAATCTCGAAAATGTAAAAGTGATCGATGTTCTAAATGAAATTGAAAGTTCGACCAATTTCTATTTCCTATTTAATAAAGATTTAGTAGATGTTGAACGAGTTGTTTCGATTTCAGCTGATCAGAAAAAGATTAATCAGGTTCTATCAGATTTGTTTAAAGATACTAATGTGAAATTCGTGGTTTTGGACCGGCAAATTGTTTTAACTACCAATAAGGATGGGGCTGTTCAGGATGCCGGACAAAAGCAAATAACTGGAAAAGTGACAGATGCTTCTGGCCAGGCACTTCCCGGAGTAGCCATTCAGATAAAAGGTACAACTATTGGAACGATAACCGACTTGGATGGTAATTTTTCTTTAAGTGAAGTGTCTTCCACTGCAACTTTGGTTCTATCATTTATAGGAATGAAGACACAAGAAATTTCAGTTGGAAATAGCAGCGTTATTAACGTTATAATGGAAGAGGATGCCATTGGATTGGAAGAAGTTGTGGCAATTGGATATGGTGTTGTTAAGAAAAGTGACTTGACCGGATCAGTATCTTCATTACGAGAAGACGATATGAATACCGGTGTTACGACCTCTGTTGATCAGTTACTACAGGGAAAATCAGCAGGTGTACAAATCACACAGGCGAGTGCTGAACCTGGTGGAGGTATAACAATCCAAATTCGGGGTGCGAGCTCCATTGGCGCATCATCTGCTCCGCTTTATGTAATTGATGGGTTGCCAATTGCAAACGGAGCAATCGTTTCCGGTTCTGGTGCTGACATCGCTAATAGCCCTACTCCGCGAAATCCGTTGAATAACATTAACCCATCAGATATTGAGTCAATTGAAATATTGAAGGATGCTTCGGCAACTGCAATTTACGGAGCCAGAGGAGCAAACGGAGTTGTGCTGGTTACAACAAAGAAAGGAGCACAAGGAAAATTGAAAATTACCTACAACGGTTATGCAGGTGTTCAGCAGTCTGCCGGGAAAGTTGAAGTTTTGAATGCGCAGGACTACATGCAGGTCTTAAATGATATTCAGAAAACAGATGGCTCAAATGTTAGCGGAACCGAGATTGTTACAGGCATTGATGGAAATGGGACCGATTGGCAGGATGAACTGTATCGGGTAGCTCCTGTGCAAAGTCACTCATTGTCATTTACTGGAGGAAACGATGCTTCCAAATTTTTTGCGTCTTTAAATTATTTTGATCAGGATGGGATTGTTATCAATTCCGGATTTAAACGCTATGATACCCGATTTAACCTGGAACATAAAACAGACAATTTCAATTTTGGACTTAATTTTTCTACAGCTTATACTTTAGATGATTTTGTTTCCTATGGTTATGATACCAATGAGTCTTCAGGGGTTTTATATTCAGCAATCAATTTTGATCCAACGGTTTCAATTTTTGGTGAAGATGGACGATATACAGTATCAGATTTTTTGAATACCGATAACCCGTTAGCACTTGCTAATGGAGAAATAAGTTCTGCTGAAAATTATAGAACTTTGGGTACTATTTTTGGTGAGTATACCATTATGCCAGGTTGGACTGCCAAATTAAATGTTGGTTTTGATACCCGTAACAGCACAAGAGATGCGTATGTCACAACATTAACCAAGTCTGGTCTTGGAAATAACGGGATTGCAACAATTCTTACCGCAACAAATAATAACTACCTGGGAGAATTTACATCTACATACATAAAAGATTTTGATGAGAATAATAGCCTTACCGTAATGGCAGGCATGACTTATCAAAAATTTATCTCTCGCAGTTTTAATGGTACCGGTAGGGATTTTCCTGCAGATGAGTCACTTACTTATGCGATGGAAATGGGAAATGCGGAGTTGTACACCATGAATAGTGGAAAGCAAAATCACAAATTGATATCGTACATTGGAAGGGCAAATTATAGCTTGCTTAATAAGTATTTATTTACGGTTACTTTCAGGGCGGATGGTTCGTCAAGGTTTGGGGAGAACAACAAATATGGTTACTTCCCTTCGGGAGCTTTTGCATGGAAAATGCACGAAGAGGATTTTATTAAAAATTTAGACTTGTTTAGCTCCCTTAAATTCCGCGCCAGTGTTGGTCGTACAGGAAACCAGTCAATTGGAAATTATCAGTCTTTAACAACCTTCGATAAAGGACAGAATGTTATACTCGGTGATCAGCAAACAGTTAGTCTTGAACCTGTGAGAATTGCTAATCGGGATTTGAAATGGGAAACTACAGAGCAAATAAATGTTGGTTTTGATATGGGATTTTTGCAGAATCGAATATTTGCAACAATGGATTATTTCCAGAAAAATACCTACGACATGTTGTTTCCTCTTCCCATACCTTCCAATACAGGGTTTAATACCATTCTTCAGAATATTGGGAATATTAAAAATGATGGTTTTGAATTGACAATTGATACAAAAAATACAACCGGGAAATTAAAATGGAATACAAGTTTGAATGTCAGTACTGTGAAAAACCGGGTTACCGACTTGGGCGACATTCCTGAAATAGTTCATATTGGTGCAGGGTGGACACAACAAGTGGCAATAATCCGTAAAGGTGAACCTCTTAATTCTTTTTATGGATACAAGACAGAGGGAATCTGGCAGTCGGAAGAAGAAATTACTGCCTCAGGAACTTTGGATCCCGTTAAACCAGGTGATGTTCACTATACGGACACCAATGGTGATCATGTTGTAAACTCTTCAGATAGGGTAATTCTTGGAAAATCGTTCCCGGATTTCACCTTCGGTATAACAAATACACTCGAATATAAGGGAATTGGATTGAATGTGTTTATCGATGGGGTACAGGGAGTTGAAGCATTGAATAATGCAATGGTTGAAACATATTTCCCTGTTAGTCACCGGAGAAATCGATTGGCAGAACCTTACCTGAATAGATGGACTCCGGAAAATCCTTCAACAGAATATCCTTCTTTCGTAGATCCAACAAACCAAGGGAATAAGGGGGTTAGCTCAATTACAGTTGAGGATGCCTCTTATGTGCGCTTACATTCTGTGCGATTGAGCTATGATCTTCCATTGAGAAGTACTAAAATATTTGACAGTGTGAATCTCTATGTAAGTGGTCAGAACTTGTTGGTTTTGACAAAATATTCAGGAGTAGATCCAACGACAAACTCTAGTGGTAATGTCAGTGCGAAAATTGACTTCAACTCTTATCCGGTAGCGAGGACATTTATTTTGGGTGTTCAACTTGGACTATAACCATAAAATTCTGAAATTATGAAAAACAAAAATATATTATTTTTAATCCTGTTTGTTAGCCTCATTGGTTTTACTAGTTGCGAAGAGCAACTGAAAGAAGAGGTGTTCTCCCAGCTCGACCCATCAACCTTGTTTGCTTCTGCGAATGGTATTGAACGTGTTTTGTATGGTGCGTACGGAAATGCACAAATCATTGGTAATTTAGGTAATAATGTCTTCTGGGATGAGGAATGGACTACTGATGTTGGATGGGAAACAGGAGGTGGAGCCAACCGTAATGCAACCTTGATGATCAATTTTACATGGGATGCATCAACTCCAGATCATTTTACAGGTATGTGGAATAACATGTACCAGTCAATCCGTAATTGTAACCTGGTCCTTGAAAATATCGATCAATCTCCGGTAAGTGAATCAGTAAAAAGTCGATTGATTGCGGAAGCTCGATTTATTAGGGCATCAGCTTATTATACCCTGTACACTTATTTTGGTACCGTACCTTTAAGAATAAGAACAGATGAGGAAATGGAACTTCCAAGGGCAACAGAGCAAGAGTTGTTTACTTTTCTTGAAACCGAACTTACAGAAGCAGCACAGGATTTGCCTCAAAAAGGAGAATTATCCGGATATGCTTATGGAAGGGCAACCAAAGGAGCAGCTATTGGTTACCTCACAAAGTTCTTTTTAACTAGTAAGCAATGGCAAAAATGTGCAGATGCAGCTCAGCAACTTATGAATTTGGGAACTTATGAGTTGTGGCCCGACTATACCACGCTTTTTACTGTTGATAACGAAGAGAAGAATAATGAATACATATGGGTGTATGCAGCTTCTCCGCTGGGACCTGGAAATGAGTATATGAATGGAGCTTTCCCTCCGGGATTCCGAACTACAGTAGATGGAAGCATTGTATGGACGACGAACATGAGAAACTGGGCGAGACAAGACCGTTTGTATGATTCATTTTATAACACTTTTGACCCGGCAGATGAAAGACGTAAGTTGATTATTACGGAATATATCAATGCAGGAGGAAATGTGGTTTCTTTGTTGAATAACGATAATACTCGGGCATTCAAATTTTTACCTGATCCGGAAGCTGTGGCAAATGATCATGGGAACGACATTCCGGTGATTCGTTATGCAGATATTTTGCTGGCACGTGCCGAAGCGCTGAATGAAATTAGTGGTCCTAATCAGCCTGCAATTGATTTGATCAATGAAGTTCGTAACAGGGCAAAAGTTACACCACTTAATTTATCTGATTTTGGATCGAAAGAAGAACTTCGTGATCATATTCTAGCGGAACGTGGCTGGGAATTTTATACCGAAGGTAAACGTCGACAGGATCTGATTCGTCATGGGAAATATATTAGTTCTGCGCAAGATAGAGGTGTGGCAAATGCGCAGCCTTATCGCGTAGTTTTCCCAATTCCACAACATGAAATTAATGCCAATCCGGCATGTATACAGACTGATGGATATTAATTACTTTAAATAGTTGCATTAAAATAACAGTTCTCTTTTTGAGTGTAATTTATAAATCATAATTGCAATTCTTCGGGAACTGTTATTTTTCTTTTTATAGATAAAATGGATTAGAAATGAGGAAAAATAGAAATGAAATTATTGTTGGCTGCCTCGCACTTACGCAGTTTTTAGCATTTGGAACTTCCTGTCAAAGAAAAAATGCAGAGCAGGAGAATGTAAAAAGTCCTAATGTAATCGTTATTCTGGCCGATGATCAGGGGTGGGGGGCAACGTCCATTCTAATGAATAAGAGCATTAGTGAGTCCAAAAGTGATTTCATTCACACGCCCAATTTGGAACGATTGGCAGAAAAAGGGGTGATTTTTTCGAATGGATATGCCTCGCATCCAAATTGCTCGCCTACGCGTGCCAGTTTGCTTACAGGTAAGTCGCCTGCAAAACTTCATTTAACTGACATCGTTGAAAGGCATACTGGTCCACTCTATGAAGGAAATAAATTAATTCCTCCAACACATATTGATGGACTACCATCTAAAGAGATTACCATTGCTGAAATAATCAAAACAAATCGTCCGGAATATTCAACTGCTCATTTTGGTAAGTGGCATTTAGCAAATGGGGGACCAGCTATGCATGGATTTGATGAAAGTGATGGTGAAACTTCAAATAATGAAGGAAACCTAAGATTGGATGGAAATCCGAAGGATATTTTTGGAATTACCAGTCGGGCTATTAGTTGGATGGACCAACAGGTTAATAATGAGACGCCTTTTTACTTGCAGCTATCACACTATGCGACTCATTTAGGAATGGAATCGAAAGACGAGACAATTGCCAAAATTGGTAGTAGAACTCCGGGAGAAAGGCATACAAATATTAAGTATGCTGGTATGGCAGAGGATTTGGATGAAGGTGTTGGCTTACTTTTGGATGAAGTTGATCGATTGGGAATCAGCGAAAATACATACATTATTTATGTTGCTGATAACGGGACTTATCCAACAAATAACCCAGGCAATATTAATGGACCATTGCATGGGTGGAAAGCAACAGCATGGGAAGGTGGCATACGTGTGCCTTTTATGATTGCAGGTCCTGGAATCGAACATGCATATTCTGATTTACGTGTTGTAACCTATGACCTTTTTCCAACTATTTGTGAATGGTTAAATATTCAAAAATTACCGGATGGACTAGAAGGAGGAAGTTTGTCTGAAATAGTAGATAGCAGTCAACATGAGCAGGCAGTGAGCCGTGCAAATGATTTTCTGGTATTTCATTTTCCACATTATCAGCTTCAAAAGGGAAGTCAGCCAGTTTCAACAATAATTAAAGGAGATTACAAACTCTATAAGTTATACGAGGATAATCGTTTCATGCTTTTTAATTTGAAAGATGATGTTGATGAAACTTTGGATTTAGTTTCTGAGAAACCAGAAGTTGTTGGTGAATTGAAAGCCTTACTGGAAGGCTACCTAGAGAGCATTAATGCAGGATTGCCAACAGTGAATGAAGATTATAATGAAGCTACTGATCCGGGTCTGAAATATGTAGACGTGAAGGAAAGAATGCTAGCGGAACCATATTTTGTAATTGGCCACTAATAGTTCATTCTCTCAATTTAATTTTGATAAATGTCAAATGGATTGCAATTATTATTTTGAGACAATTCCTGTTTGTGAAAAACAGAAAAGAAATCACACTGAATTTTTTGAGGATATTTACCGGAAATACAGAGCAAATATTGATTGTTTAATTCGTTCGAGAATTCAGAAAATTTGTGATGTTGAGGATTTGGTGCAGGATGTTTTTACTAAAGTTTGGGAATATAGAGAGGAGATTGATGAAAGCAGGCCAATTCAAAGTTTATTGTTTCGAATGACAACAAACCTTGTCTATTCATACAAAAAACATGAGAATGTGGCAAGAAAACATTGTGTGTATATCGCCCAGAGACAACGGTTTCAGTTTGATTCTCCATATTCGGTTTTTTATTACAACGATATTGATTCAACTATCGAAGCAAACTTAAAAAGACTTCCCCGTCGGCAGAGAGATGTATTTAACTTGTTTTGGAAGAAAGGTTTATCTCGTCAGGAAATTGCCAAAGAAAAAGATTTGTCGGTAAGGACGGTTGATAATCAGCTTTATAGAGTGAGAAAAATATTAAGGGAGGAACTTGATAAATATTGGGCGGATGAATAATTTCAGAGCATCAGGTTAGACGGCAAGAGGGGAGGTTACTTCCCTCTTTTGCTTTATTGCTCTCTATGTAAATTCGCTAATTATTTGTCTGATAATTTGTTTCTATTATAAATTGTAATTTTTTCTTTCCTTAAATATTCAAATTATTATTTTTGTGCTGAAATATTTGAGAGAATGAAAAAACCAGCTGCTTGTGAAAGCATAAATGATGTTAGAAATGAGATCGATCGGATCGATCGCGCTGTGGTTGAATTGTTGTCGGAAAGGCAGGGATATGTGGAGGAAATTGTAAAGTTCAAGTCTGATAGAGACTCTGTTATTGCAAATGACCGTCAGGAATCTATGTGTGCAGAAAGGCGGGAATGGGCAAGTGAACTTGATTTGTCCCCTGATTTTATAGAACAATTATTCAGACAATTAATTCAGCACAATATTGAGAAAGAACTTAAACTTCTGAAGAAATAAATATAAAAGTAGGATCATGTATAAAAAAGATATTAAAGTACTTGACTGTACTGTTCGTGATGGCGGATTGATGAACAAATGGCAATTCAGCGACGAATTCGTTAAAAGCGTATACGATGCTTGTGTTGATGCAGGTATAGACTATATGGAGATTGGTTATAAAAGTAGTGAACATGCTTTTGACCGCAACGAAGTTGGTCCTTGGAAATTTTGTGATGAAAAAGACATTCGCAGAATTATTGGCGAAGGTGAACCAAAAGTAAAATTGTCTGCTTTGTGCGACATCGGTCGAATTGATTTTGACGATATACCTCCAAAGTCTGAAAGTGCAATCTCGTTAATGCGTGTTGCCTGCTATGTGCACCAAATTGATAAGGCCGTTGAGCTTGCTCACCATTGTATGGATAAAGGTTACGAGACTTCAATTAACTTGATGGCCGTTTCAAAAGTAAACGAACTTGAATTGGATGAAGCTTTGGCTGATTTGGCAAAATCAAGGGTTCAGATGGTTTACGTGGTTGACAGTTTTGGTAGCATGTATTCTGAGTCTATCGAGCACTTGGTTAATAAGTATAAAAAAGCATTGCCAGGAAAAGAGATTGGTATTCATGCGCACAACAACATGCAGTTGGCAATGAGTAATACTGTTACTTCTTTAATTAAAGGCGCAACGATGTTGGATGCAACTTTACTTGGAATGGGGCGTGGAGCAGGAAATTGCCCGATTGAAATTTTAGTTGCCTTTTTGAAAAATCCTAAGTATCGTTTACTTCCATTGCTTCAATCAATTCAGGATCACGTTGCTCCCTGGCAAAAGAAAATTGACTGGGGTTATCATGTTCCTTACTTAATTACCGGTGCATTGAATGAGCATCCTCGCAGTGCGATGGCTGTCATGGATTCGGAAGAAAAAGATGATTTCGTAAAATTTATGAAATCAATGCACGATTATGAATTATTAGAGTAATACGATTTTTGTGATATAATAAAGAGAAACCGTTTGGATATTTATTCAAGCGGTTTTTTCTTTCTATCTAGTATCATGTTTGTTTAATCTTTCCCTATATAATAAATAGCTGCTAAATAATTATTAATTCATGCCATATGAAGTCTTTTCAATTTTTATTCTAGCTATAAAAAAGATAATTTTGTCCGGCAAATAAAGAATTATTTAAAACGATTATAAATTATGGCTGACGTACAAAAGACTTTGTTGATGATCCTTGACGGATGGGGAATTGGTGATGGTTCCGAAAGAGATGTTGTTGCAACTGCATCAACTCCTTATATGGATTCATTATTGAAAGAATATCCAAATTCTCAATTGCTAACTTCTGGTGAGAATGTTGGATTGCCAGACGGACAAATGGGAAACTCAGAGGTTGGTCACTTGAATATTGGTGCAGGAAGGGTTCTGTATCAAGATATGGTGAAAATCACCAAAGCGATCAAGGACAAAAGTATGTGGGAGAATCCACAATTAATAAAAGCATATAATTACGCCAAAGACAACAATAAAAAAGTACACTTGATTGGGTTAATTGGCCCTGGAGGTGTGCATGCACTTAGCTCTCACATGGTGGCACTTTGCCAAATGGCCACCGACATGGGATTGGAAGATGTATTCGTTCATGGACTTACCGACGGACGAGACACTGATCCCCGTTCCGGTTATGGTTTCCTTGAAACTGATCTGGAAGCATTAAAAGCTACCAATGGAAAATTTGCTTCAATCATTGGTCGTTATTATGGAATGGATCGTGACAAAAACTACGATCGTCTGAAATTGGCTTACGATCTTTACACAAAAGGTGAAGGTGAAAAGTCGACTGATCTTCTTGCAACAGTTAAAGCGTCTTATGACGCGGGTGTTACCGACGAATTTCTAAAACCAATTTGTATGGTGAAGGAAGATGGAACTCCTGTTGGTGTTATTGAAGAAGGTGATGTGGTTATCTGTTTCAACTTCAGAACCGACCGTTTACGTCAAACTACTATTGCATTTACTCAGGAAGACCTTCCTGAATTTGGTATGAAAACCATGGATTTGGAATGGTATACAATGACTACTTACAAAGCTGATTTCAAGGGAATCAATGTGATCTTTGAAAAGAAGAATCCAATCAACACCATGGGTGAGATTGTTTCTAAAGCCGGATTGAAGCAAATTAGAATTGCTGAAACTGAAAAGTATGCTCACGTTACTTTCTTTTTCAGTGGAGGTCGCGAGGAAGAATTTGATGGTGAAAGCCGGATTTTAATTCCTTCACCAAAAGTTGCTACTTATGATCTTCAACCTGAAATGTCTGCACCAAAAATTAAGGATGCTATTGTTCCTGAATTGTTAAAAGGAGAGGTTGATTTTGTATGTTTGAACTTTGCAAACGGCGATATGGTGGGACATACCGGAGATTACAAAGCAATCTCTACTGCTGTAACTGCTGTTGATTCGTGTGTGAAAGAAGTGGTTGAAGCAGCCCGTTCAAAGAATTACAATGTGTTGATTATTGCAGACCACGGAAATGCGGATAACGCAGTTAACGAAGATGGCTCGGCAAATACAGCGCACTCTTTAAATCCGGTACCTTGTATTTACGTAAGTGATAACAAGAGCTTGAAAATCAGTAATGGTATTTTGGCTGATGTTGCTCCTACTTTACTTTCTGAAATGGGATTGGAAATTCCAGCTGATATGACTGGAAAAGTGTTGATTGAACGATAGACATTATAAAATACTCTGAAACCCTCCCTCATTTGTTGGGAGGGTTTTTTATTTTTGCAGATTATGCTGGAGATTGGAAAAACGATTGTAAGTTTTGATGTGTTGGAAGAACACTTTCTTTGTGATTTATTGAAATGCAAAGGAGCATGTTGTGTCGAAGGAGACTCGGGTGCACCGCTTACTCAAGAGGAAGCAGTGACAATAGAGAAAATATACCCGCATGTTGAACCTTATATGACACCTGAAGGAAAAACCGAAGTAGAACTTCAAGGGACATCTTTAGTTGATTCAGATGGGGACACCGTTACTCCACTTGTTAATAATCGCGAATGTGCTTTCACTTTTAAAGATGACAAGGGAATTGTGAAATGTGCCATTGAAAAGGCATTTCTGGATGGCAAAATCGATTTTAGGAAACCGGTGTCTTGTCATTTATTCCCGGTCCGTATTACCGAGTATAAACGATTCGATGCAGTGAATTATCAGCAATTAGACATCTGCAAACCTGGCAGAGAATGCGGTCGGGGCCAGCTATTGCCATTGTATCAATTTCTTAAAGAGCCATTAATTCGCAAATATGGTAAAGCGTGGTATGAGGAGCTTTCTTATGCTGCAGAAAGTAAACCTTGGCAAAAATAATTACGCGTCTTCCTTCTACTGATAATAATTTTTCTTTTTGGGAATAACTTTGAATTTGTACATTTAGAATTACAAAATCAAAGTTGCCTGGATAATGAAAATTCTAAAGTTACTGGATCAGCAATTTCCGTTTCTGGATTCAGTTCGTAATCGTTGGATATTAATTATTTTCAGTTTAGTATTCAGCATTTTCTTTATAAATGTTTTTGTCCCCTGGAATATCAACAGGTGGAATAATGATTCTGGTATTGAAGAGTTTATACATCTTTCAGGCTTTGGAGTTATTGCGGCTTTGGTATTGCTGATTTCCCAGTTTAGTATACGAAAATTGGTTCGACTAAAGCATTTTCGTATTTGGACTTTTGCTGTTTGGGTTTTTTGTGAATTGTTCGTAATGGCAACGCTCTTTTCTTTTTATCAGGCAAGTTGGGATGTTAATATAAATCGGTTTTTCCAAGATATACCCAATAGTTTTAAATATACTTTGCTTGCAATCTTGATTCCCTATTCACTTATCATTTTATTTCTTTCGTACGTTACACAAAAATCAAAATTAAAGCAGTTGGCAGAGACTAAAGATTTAGATGATAAAGCTGGGCTTATAAATTTTATGGATGAAAAAGGGAATGTTCGTTTCTCCATATTAGGCGATCAGATTCTTTATCTTGAATCTGCAGATAACTACGTCGTTATTTACTACAAAAGCGATGAAAGGCTGGCAAAACAGATGTTACGTAATTCGATGAAGAATATTGAAAGCTTTTTAACTAATTCTAATTTCAAAAGATGTCACCGTTCTTTTATGGTGAATCTTCAAAAAATTGAATTTATAGAATTTGAAAAATCAACCTGCAGAATAAAGTTATTTGGACTCGAAAATTTTATTCCGGTATCGCGAAAGTTCTTTCCAGAATTCCGTTCATTTACTATCCGGTAATTTTTAAACGTTGTTATTCACCCCTAAATACGCTTCTTCATCCCATTAATTTTTTCAATTCGTATTGAAAGACAATCTTTGTTTCATAATTTTATAAGTAAATAAAGTGTTGAAATTTAATTAATTGTTTGCTTAAATTTTAAAAGTTACAGATTATGAAAAAATTTGCGATGTTAATGTTAGTTGCTTTTTGTGCAACATTTGCTTCAAATTCAGCGGTTGCTTCAGGAGTAAAAGACCTGAAAGGTGCATGGAAGTATAGTGTACCATCTGCTGCATATGAATACAGTACCGGACAATTGATAGTTGATGAAATTGATGGAGTGCTTGATGTTAAAATAAAATTTATGGATGGTACTCAAATAAAAGGTGAGCAGGTGAAATTTGAGGAAGGCAAATTGTCTTTTGGAGTTTATATCGATTACGAGCTTATTAAAGTAAACCTCGAAATGAAAGAAGGAAAACTTGTTGGTAAAGTTAATAGTCCGGAGGGGATCATGGATTTTTCTGCTGAAAAGAAAGAATAGGGTATATTATAAATTGTAAAAGGCCGGCAACAAATAATAGTTGCCGGCCTTTCTTGTTTTAAATGGGGATGTCAAGTTTTAATTCACTCTTATCAATATTGTATTTTTCAAACAGCCAGTCAACCACTCGCAGATCATACCGGTTTCTACTTTCATCCTCAGCGAATCGCTCGATCATTTCTATAATTGCAGTTGTTATTTTTTGAGATTGCTCTTCAGTATAATCAAGGGCATTTAGCGCATGTGTTCTAGCATATGGATCCGGATGTTTTAAAACGTTCAACAAGCCATTAATTCCAAGCTCTTTTTCACCCAAATAGTAGAGTGCTTCAGCGGCAACAACGGCAACATCCCGCGAAGAATCATTTACAGCAACCTTTAAATCGGGAATAGTTGGTTTAGCGGAATCTTTAAGAATTAATAATCCGGTAGCTCCCCAATATCGAACGACGCTATTCTCACTTTTAAGGAAATCAAGTAGTTGGCTAATGTTTTCTTTTTCTCCAAGACTTGCAAGATCGGCAGCATTCATTATGGCACTTATTGATACAGATGGAGAACGCATGTAGTCATAAAAGGAAATATCGCCAGCAAGAATATTTCTTTCAGCCTCGGGTATGAAACCGGTATCGTAAATTTTAGTAACCCAATCTTTGTTGGCTTTTCTCATTCTATCCAGCACTTCTTTATAATTCGGGTCTTTGGCTAGGTTGTTAACTTCCCAAGGATCATTTTCAGTATCATATAGTTCCTCCAACGGCTTTTTATTCCAGAATATAGATTGAATCTCGTTGCATGTACCTGACAGGTATGCATCTTCCCAGGATTGCATTGACGGTGCCCTCCATTGATAATTAACATGTTGGCTGTATTTTCGATAGGGCATGTAGTTTCGGATATATCGAAATTGGTGGTCGCGGACGGATCGACACATGTCATAACGTTCATCCATTCGGCCACGAAACATATATGCATATTCAGGATCTACGGTTTTTTGTTCACCTAAAAAGGCATTTCCTTGCATGTATTCTGGAATCGGCACCCCGGCAATACTCAATAAAGTAGGTGCCAAATCCACAAAGCTTATCAAACGATCTATTTTTGATCCTGGTTTTTTGCCAGGAAACAAGTGTTTGAATTTTTTTGGAATACGAATTATAAAAGGTACATGCGTCCCGGATTCATACACAAAACGCTTGCTCCTTGGTAAAACTCCACCATGATCTGCGTAATAAAATACAATGGTGTTATCTGTAAGTCCGGCATCATCCAACTCTTTTAATTTTTTACCAACCCAGGTATCCATATCTTCAACCTTGTCATAGTATTGAGCCCAGTCATGTCTCATTTCCGGTGTGTCCGGATGATACGGAGGGAGTGTAACTTTATTTGGATCGTGTCTTAATTTTTCTGTTGGGATGAATTTGTGGATGCAACTTTCATGGCTGATATTGCAATTGAATACAGCAAAAAATGGTTGCCCGGATCGGCGGTTTTTGTAATGAGCACTTTTACTGCTTTCACTCCAAATGTCAGTTGTCTGGCTTCTGTCAATATTGTAATCTTCTTTTGAATTATTGGTGCAGTAGTAGCCTGCTTCTCTCAAGAACTGAGGGCTAAACCGAATTTCATTTGATTTTTTATAGAAACTTCGCATTTGCTGATTTCCACCAGAATTTGCGTAAACTCCGGTGATAATTGTATTTCTGGCAGGTGCGCATACAGGGGCATTTGCATAGGCGTGTGTATATAAAAAACCTTCAGAAGCCAGCTTATCTAAGTTGGGTGTGGTAGCGAACGCGTCGCCATAGCAACCTAAAAAGGGACTGTTGTCCTCGCTTGTCAACCATAAAATATTTGGAAGCGGTTCCTTTTCTTTATTGGTACATGAATAATTTAGACAAATAAAAATAATAATTAATACAGCAAGGGTGATGTGGTTGATTGTTTGTTGCTTCATAATTAGATAGTCAGGTTAATGTATAAATTTACGATTGTCTTTTTCAATAATGAAATCAACCTGGCATTTATATTTTAAGCCACAATCTCAATTCGATTCCCTTCTGGATCAAGAATTACTGATTCATAAAAATCATCACCTGTTGTGCGCGGTTCACCAAGTATTTTAAAGCCATCTTCTTTGAGTTGTTGGGTTAATTTATCAACTCTTTCCTTGGAGCCTGCTTTAATGGCAAAATGGGTTAATCCAAGATATTGTTTTTCCTGGATATTTCGCGATTTAGAAACCGTTGGCATTTGCATCAGTTCTATGGTGCAATCACCATCAAAAAAAAGAAAATAAGAATGAAAATCGCGGGTGTGGTTATGGTATCCACTACTGGAACTTGCATCGAAGTAATGCATATAAAAGTTTCGCATTCCTTCCAGGTCTGCGGTCCAAATTGCTATGTGTGATATTCTCATGCCTTAAGATTATTAGTAGTGTATTAAGTATTTAATTCCCACTCGTTAAAAAATTGGGTTAAATAGTTCTCCATAAATTCATGTCTTGCAATTGCAAGTTGTTTTCCTGTTTTTGTATTCATCCTGTCTTTTAAAAGCAGGAGTTTCTCATAAAAATGATTGATAGTATGTCCATTGTCCATTTGATATTCTTCAAAGGATTGGTGCATCGTTGGATTAACTTCCGGATCGAATATTAATCGATTTTTATTGCCGCCATATGCGAAAGTGCGGGCAATACCAATTGCACCGATAGCATCTAGCCGATCAGCATCTTGTACGACCATTGCCTCAATTGTTTTAGCGTGATTTTTAACTCCAGCTCCTTTATACGAAACTTGTTGAATTATTTCTATGATTTGTGTTTGTTGATCTTCATCCAACTCAATCTTTTCAAACCAGTGTTTTACTCTTTCATTTTCTTTGTAAGTTGAACCGTTGATTTTCCAATCATCCAGATCATGTAAAAGTGCTGCCAATTCAATCTGAAAAAGATTTGCATTTTCTTCTTTGCCAATTTTTACTGCAGTTTCTCTCACACGATGAATATGCCACCAATCATGTCCGCTTCCTTCTTTATTAAAGAGATCTCGTATATATTTTTCTGTTTTTAAAAGTATTTCAATTGCCTCCATTTTTAATCTGCTTTGTCCTATTCAATGTTTTATCAGAAATCGTAAGTTTGATTTTTGGGTGTATGCAAATTACTGCGATGTTGACTAATAAACAAGACAAATTAGAGATTAATTATCAAGCATTTTTCAAAAAGAAAGTTAAAAAATACTTTCATTCCACTTAAAACATTAATTTTGCTAGAATTATAATGTTTTTTCCTTGTTTTACAGGGGGTTATGGAGTGAATTATGGGAGAGTTAACAAAGCTGACCTTGCCTTTAATGTTACAGGCGAGTTTTGAGAATTTCAAGGAGAGGAATTCGCTAGTATTTGTAGGAGAGAGAGATAGGAGCTACTCAAGCCTTAAAGCTGATGTTGAAAAATTAGGTTCTCAACTGAGGGGTATGGGGGTTGAGACGGGAACAAAAGTTGCTATATTGAGTACCAACATGCCTAATTGGGGGATTGCTTTTTTTGCAATTGGGTCAATTGGCGCTGTTACTGTACCAATCCTTCCGGATTTTCATCCAGCAGAAATTGGAAATATTATTAAACATGCCGAAGCAGAAGTTATTTTTGTTTCTGAGCATTTGATGAGCAAAATTGAGACAGAGGAATTTCCACTTCTGAAAATTATCAAGATTGAAAACTTCACAGAACTTCATGCGGCAGATTATCCTGCTGTAAATACTGAATTAACTGAACCATTTGAATATGCGGATGTGGATGAGGATGATTTGCTATCCATTATTTACACTTCCGGAACTACTGGGAAGTCGAAGGGAGTTATGTTGACTCATAAAAACATTGTTTGGACTGCTCAACAAAGCCATACCTTGCAGTTCATTATTCCTGAAGATCGTTTCCTTTCAGTGTTGCCACTGTCGCATACTTTTGAAAATTCATTGGGTTTAATTTTGCCAATAATGTATGGAGCGTCGGTTCATTATTTGAAAAAGCCACCAACAGCTCCAGTACTTTTGCCAGCGTTGCAAGAAGTGAAACCAACTATTATGTTGGTTGTCCCATTAATAATTGAGAAAATATATAAAGGCAAAATACTCCCTCAAATTAATAGTAAGGCAATTACCCGAAGTTTATTTAAAATTCGACCATTTCAAATTTTATTGAGTAGGATTGCTGGTAAAAAACTAATGCAAACCTTTGGAGGAGAAATGAAATTCTTCGGAATTGGTGGTGCAAAATTAGATGATCAGGTTGAACGTTTTTTAATGGATGCCAAATTCCCGCTGGCTATCGGGTATGGGCTGACTGAAACTTCGCCTCTATTGGCAGGTGCTGTTGGTAAAAATGTAAGATACTTATCAACGGGGATTCCGATGGAAGGTGTGAAACTTCGCATTGCTAATGCAGATCCGGTGACTGGAGAAGGAGAAGTTCAGGCGAAAGGTGAAAATGTGATGAAGGGATATTACAAAGAACCTGAATTGACAAAAGATGTTTTCACTGAAGATGGCTGGTTTCGGACGGGTGATTTAGCAAAATTTGATTGGTCAGGTTTCTTGTTTATCAAGGGCCGCATTAAGAATATGATAGTTGGAGCCAGTGGCGAAAATATCTATCCTGAAGAGATTGAATCGGTAATTAACCGGATGGAATATGTTTTGGAATCATTAGTTGTGCAACAAAAAGGACGACTGGTGGCAATGGTTCATTTAAATATGGAAGAGATTGAGCAGCGGGTTCGCAATATGAAATCATTAAAAGATGAAGCTGTTCACAAGATAAATAATAGGGTTGATGACATTCTAAAAGAAATTCAGCAAAAGGTAAACGAAGAAGTGAATAAATTTTCCAGAATTCAGCAGATTGTTTTACAGCCAGTGCCTTTCGAAAAAACTCCGACTCAAAAAATTAAACGATTTTTATATTATTAATGATTTCAAGCAATTGATTAATTTCGTTCAACTCCTCGGTGGTCAGTGTTTAGTTCACTTGACAGCCGGTTGTTGCTTGGGAAAAAGTAGAACATCATTGCAAGAATAATAACAACTTCTGTAATTGAAATCGAAGAGCCGGTAAGGGCATAGCAAATTATAAAAAAGAAACCAGAACCTTCCATTGTTGCCAAGCGAATAATCATAGCCGAGCGATATATCTCCAACTTTTCAGAAATATCTTTTGAATCGGTTTGCAGCATTCGTTTGTTGAAAATGAATAGCCCTGATGAGACTGAAATGATTGCCATAATTGTTGAAATTGCCAATAGAAGGTTCTCAAAATACGGATCCTTGTCAGCTAGTGGGCCAACTTGCATATTTATTACTGATGCAATTACTAATAAAGACGTTACTCCAAGCATCAATGCAGTGTAGATTACTCTGAGTGACCTAATAGTTTGTTTTTGGGGTAGATTGTTCATTTCGTTTCGGTTTGTAAATAGTGTTCTAAATTACATAATAATATTTTACAATCCTATATTCTCAAAAAAGTTTGTATCCGAATTATCTCCTTTTTGTTGGTGTTCAGGTAATTTTATGACTTTGTGATAATTCTGTGATAAACACAAGCTACCTTTCGGATGTTTCTTTCAATAAAACTCTTATGGAAAAAGCATTAATCATTGAAGACGATAAGGACATATCCGAATTGATCTCTATTCATCTAACTGATATGGATATTGAAGTTGATAAAGCTTTCGATGGCAAAGATGGCTTGATGAAAGCTCTGAACAATAAGTATAGGTTTATTTTACTCGATATCCGGTTGCCATTGTTAGATGGTTTTGAAGTGTGCAAACGTCTCCGTATGGAAAAGGATAATACTCCGGTGCTGATGATTACTTCAAAGTCGGAGGAGATTGATAAGGTGCTTGGTCTGGAGATTGGTGCTGATGATTACATTTCTAAACCTTTTGGGATACGCGAGCTGATTGCGAGGATTAAGGCGGTTTTAAGACGTGCTGATCAGTATGCAAAAGCAGCCGATGAGGATGACGTTGAATTGCGCTGTGAGCAATTATATATCAATGTTGGGATGCGGGTTGTTGAGGTAAATGGCAAACGTATTGAGCTTTCCCCGAAGGAGTTTGATTTGCTGGTTTATCTCGCATCTAATCCCGGGAAAACGTATTCAAGGATGCAATTACTTAATCACGTTTGGGGGTATGAATTTGAAGGATTCGAGCATACAGTTAATTCACACATTAACCGGTTGCGTTCAAAGATTGAAGAGAATATGAATAAACCTGAATATATACTGACGACTTGGGGTGTTGGCTATAAATTCAGGGAAAACTAATTGGGAGGAAAAGAAATGCATCTGGCAAAACCAAAAATTTTTAATCGGTTGTATCTGCAGGTTTCAGCAATATTCTTGCTGGTTTTATTCTTTTTTACTGCAATTGTTTTGTACGTTTCGGTGGAATCAGCGCGGAAATATTCGATAGAAGTGAACCAGCAACTAAACAGTGAATTGGCAGAAAATACAATTTCCATGCTTCACCCGTTTATCTCTGAAGGTACAATAAGTGAAGACGGAGTCAAGGATATTATGCACTCCATGATGGTAATAAACCCGATTGTTGAGGTCTATCTACTGAATCCGGAAGGAAAAATCCTGCAATATGTAGCACCCGACAAAGTTGTTAAATTGGAAGAAGTTAACCTGGCTCCAATCAAGAATTTTCTGAATGATCCGGAGCACAGCATTATTTATGGTGATGACCCGCGTAATCCCGGAGAGCATAAAACATTTTCGGCTGCCCGGGTAATGGAGAATGATCAGTTGACAGGATACATTTATATTGTTTTGGCCAGCCAGAAGTACGTTTCTGCTGCACAAACCTTATTGGGAAGTTATATTTTAGGACTTTCTATCCGATCAATCATCTTCATTTTAATTATTTCGGTCTTGATTGGCTTATTGGCAATTTGGCTGATAACCAGAAAACTCAATCCCATTATTGAAGGAATAAATGCCTTTCGGGATGGAAATCTGGGGCAACGTATTGAGGTGAAAAGTGAAGGAGAACTGGATCGGATCGGTTTGGTTTTTAATGAAATGGCTGACACGATTGAGCAAAATATTCAGGAGTTGAAAGGAGTTGATAATTTACGTCGTGAGTTGATTAGCAATGTGTCCCATGACTTACGAACCCCCGTTGCATCCATCCAGGGATATGCTGAGACTTTGCTTTTGAAAAAAGATAATATTCAAACGGCGGAAAGGGAAAAGTACCTAGAAGTAATTTATAAAAGTTGCGGACGTCTAAAGAAATTAGTGGAAGATCTTTTTGAATTATCAAAGCTCCAGGCTCAGCAAATTAAACCAAATCCGGAACCATTTTCGATTGCCGAATTGGTTTACGATATTGCCAATAAATACCGGATTATTTCTCAAAAAAAGGGCATCAGTGTGAATACCGTTATCGAGAAAGATATACCTCTCGTTGAAGCAGATATTTCCATGATTGACAGGGTGCTTCAAAACCTGATTGATAATGCAGTGAAATTTTGCAAAGAGGGAGACACGATCAATATTGAAATTGATACGAAGGAAATCGGGAAAGTGGAAGTTAGAGTGGTGGATTCAGGTCAAGGCATTAAACAGGAAGAACTTGCAAATGTATTTCAGCGTTACTATAAAGGGCGTAATGATCAGCAAAGTACGGGATTAGGATTGGCTATTGTTCAAAAGATCGTTGAATTACATCAATCCAGCATAAAAGTATTTAGTCAGTTTGGCAAAGGAACCACTTTCGTATTCGACCTTCCAGTCGCTAATGTTTCTTGATTTATTACAAAAAGTTGACTGATTTGTGACCTTCCCGTGATTCTTAATGGATTCCTTTAAGGAAAGATAATTGGTGCTATCTGGTTATTTCCAGTTTGGCCTCAATTATCACCGTTTATCAATTTCTAAAATTTAAGAAGCCATGAAAAAGTTAGTTTATATGTTGATTTTTGTCTCCGTGACTTTTGTTGGTTGCGCGCAGGCTCAGAAGGAAGATAACAAAAGCTTAGGGTACTTACGCGAGTTGACTCCAACCGAGGAGCGCGTGATTGTTCACAAGGGAACAGAAATGCCCTTTACCGGCAAGTATGACAAATTTTACGAAGAGGGGACCTACATTTGCAAACGCTGTGGTGCAGAGTTGTATAAATCAGATGATAAATTTAACTCTGGTTGCGGATGGCCGAGTTTTGATGATGAAATCCCGGGAGCAGTGAAACGGACGCCTGACCCGGATGGCATGCGAACGGAAATTACCTGTGCAAAATGTGGGGCTCACCTGGGGCATGTTTTTTTAGGTGAAGGTTTCACCACTAAAAATACCCGTCATTGTGTTAATTCAATCTCGCTTGATTTTATTCCTGCCGAAACCTCTAAAATGGAAATGGCAAAAACCGATACCGCTATTTTTGCGGGTGGATGTTTTTGGGGGGTTGAATATTATATGGAGCAGGCTCCGGGTGTGATATCGGCAGAGTCGGGATACATCGGTGGTTCAAAAAAGAATCCTTCGTATCGTCAGGTCAGCAGTCATACCACCGGACATGCCGAGGCAGTGGAAATAATCTTTGATCCATCAAAAACCGACTATGAAACTTTGGCAAAACTGTTTTTTGAGATTCACGACCCAACACAGGTAAATCGGCAGGGGCCGGACATTGGCGATCAATATCGTTCAGAGGTTTTTTATCTCAATGAAAATCAAAAGCAGATTGCTGAAAAGTTGATAGCCCAATTGGAAATGAAAGGGTTTAAAGTTGCAACAAAAGTGACTCCGGCTACGAAATTTTACGAGGCGGAAGACTATCATCAGGATTACTATGTCCACAAAGGTTCCACACCCTATTGCCACAAATACGTGAAACGCTTCTGATAGTAGATGTTTTGTATTGCTAACAGTACTTCATCCGTTACCGATATCTCGTCATTCTGAAACTGTTTCAGGATGACTTTTTTCTTTTTTGTTGCTTTACTATTTCCACCAATCCTTTTCTTTTTTTTTAAAACCCTGGAATTATTTGAAAAAATACCAATATTCAAAAGATCTGTCAGCCTTATCCCGAAAGGGAGTCTTGTTCTGAAGGACTTCGATAGAGCTGAAAATTCAAAGATGCGATAAAGTAAATGCTGTTGTAAATCAAATTGTTAAAGAAACTTTACACCCTTGTGACCTTCCTGTGATACTCTCTTCGGAACTTTGATTCAGATTATTCACTTAAAATTTAAAGCTATGAGAGTATTACGCTTCACAATGATTTCGGCGCTGGCAATAATGTTATTTACCCAGTGCCAAAAAGAACCTAACTTTGCTGATTCTAATTTAAAAGCTGCTAAAGTTCCAACTGGCACTTATACCGTGACTGTTGAAAATGTTTCTACCGATTATTCTTTTTTCGAAGCAGGAGTAGTCAGTATCCCTGACGGAGAAAGTTCTGCAGGCCCCGCATTCCCGGGACATTCATTTACCTTTTCATTTCATGCAGGTGCTAATCACATGCTGTCTTTTGCGACGATGTATGGCCTTTCAAACGATGGGTTTTATGCACCCGATGGTGGAGGTATAAGCTTGTATAGCGGAGGTTCTCCGGTTACGGGTGATATTACTTCTCAAATTACCTTATGGGATGCCGGTACGCAGGCCAATCAGATGCCTGGACCTGGCAATACACACGATGGTGCTGATACGGATGATAACGTAATGACAATGATGGATGTGGCTGATGGATATGATTATGGCTCTGTCGCAACCAACCTGAAAGCTACTTTAACTCATGACGGACACAGCATGTTTACTTTAAAAATTGAAGTTTTGGGTGGTGCCACAACCGCTATTTCCCCAATAGCATGGGTTGTTCATTCCGGAGGTATGCCAATTTTTGAGGAAGGCATGAAGGACTATGGAATGGGACTTGAACCACTTGCAGAAATGGGAGATGCCAGCATGCTTGGACATTACCTGAAATGGAATAGCGGATATGTTTCGCCTATTGCGCCTGTATTGTGGGTATTACATGACAAGAAAGATTACCCAATCTTTACCAGCGGAACACCCGATTATGATATGGGATTAGAAAAGCTAGCTGAAACTGGAAATCCTGTCCCATTATATACTTCATTAATGGGTGATTATGTTACAGGATTTCAGAATTTGCCTGTTGGAGGCGTCATGGGTGAAGATGAAGGCCCGCTTTTCCCCGGACAAAAATACATGTTTGAGGTAACTGGACATGTTGGTCAGTCTTTAAGTATTGCCAGTATGTTGGGAGCTTCTAATGATATTTTCTTCTCAACGGGAGATGAAGGAATTAAGCTTGATAATGGAATGGCTGAAAAGGACCTGACACATTTTATTGAGTTGTATGATGCCGGAACCGAAATGAATGAATACCCCGGTGCTCAGACATCTGCTGATGTTGACGAGGATGGAGTTGTTCGGATGGTGGACGATGGCATGCCATGGCCTGATCCTTCGAAAGTGATTAAAGTAACCATTAAGAAAAACTGATTACCGGATAGAGTGTTGTAAATGAAAGAGTGCCTGGCAGCTAATTGCCAGGCACTTTTTTTTAAGAACAAGTTATCGTGAATTTGTATCAGCGTTTATTCAACCCACATTATGGATGTTTTTAATGCTTCCAGGATCGACAACCACGCTTAGCAGTTTATCGGCTTAGCGGATTTCGAAAAGAGTTAGATTACATAATTAATGATTAAGTTTTATTTATTAACTTGTGAACTTAATTTCAAAACCAACACATGCCCCTAATCAATGCAATTAAAATAATAGTTACAAAAGGTATACATACTACACCCAAAATGGAAATATTAAATACCTATAGTTGATATGTATACTAGTTACAACACATTTTAAAAGACGCTAATGAATAGAATAATAAACACCATAATCTTATTTGCTTTTTTAATAAATTTTTCCTGTTCAGCCCAGGATGATTGCGAGAAATTAAAAAATAAAGAGATTTCGTTATCACATATCAATGACCACAAAGGAGAGTTTATTAATGACATTGAAGTTTTAATGAACTGCTATTATGATTCAATAGATATACAAATTCTTAAAGGACCTTCTGGTGATAGTCTTGAATCTATGTTAAGTATTTTAGAATTAACTGATTTATCTAAAGAACCTGAAAAGCATTCCACATACAATATTTTTATTGAACAATGGAATGAAATGAGAAAAACAGAAGAATATAAGCTGGCAAGGCAAATTGTAATTGCAAAAGATGACATCATTCACAGGAATGCAAACATTGAAAACTGGGAGAATGACTATCCATTGCTACAAAAAATGAATTTTACGAATGATGATATTAAAAGAATTAAAGAAATTGTTATAGCCAATGAAAATATAGACTGGACATACTTTGAAGTATTTCAAGAAATGGTATCATATTATCAAAGCTCAAGTACCATGGAGTGTCCTATTCCAAGTTATTCTGACTGGTTTCATTTTCCCCATAACTTAGAAGCTTATTTCGAAATATCAGAAGGGATTGAGTGTTCAAGAATATCAAATAAACCAATACTATTATATTTTACAGGACATAGTTCTTTGAAATCAAGAGAGTTTGAAGCTTATGTTATGTCTGACTCAGAAATATTAAAAATATTAAATCAAAAGTACGTAATTACTAACCTATATGTTGACGATAAAAGTAAAGCACTTCCTCAATATCAGGTTGACAGTATTAGACTAATTGGCAATATCAATAAGTACTATCAAAAAGAATTATTTGACGAAGATATTCAGCCGGCATTCTATGTTATTGACTCACAGGGAATTCAACTGGATAAATCATTTTATTTCAATGAATCAATTGATTCATTCAAGAGTTTTTTAGAAAACGGAATAGAGAAGTATTATGAACAATAAAAAAACGTGTTGTAACACAGTACATATTGCAGAGCGGAGTCCGGTGGTACGCCAACTGCGTCCCGATTACTCGGGATCGTTTCGCAGTTCCGTGTCCGCCAGCTGGCGGACAGGAACGCTCTTCGAAATCCGCCCCGACAACATGTACCAACCGTTATCAAAATACATATGCAGATTCGAACATGCAAAAACTTATTGATTACATAGAGCAATTTGTAAAATTGGATTTTGAGGCGATTCAGGAATTGAAGAATCTTGCTGAAATTGACGTTTATAAAAAGAATCAGCACATCCTGGAGCAGGGGGAATATTGTAATAAGATTTGGTTTGTAAAAAGCGGGATGGTTAGGAAATATTATCTGTGTGATGGAAATGAGATTAGCACATGGATTCATACTGAAAATGATACATTTACCTCTTTGCAAAGTTATGCTCAAAATACGCCGTCTGACGAGTTTTTGCAAGCATGCGAAGACACTGAAGTAATCAGTATCTCGAAGTCAAATGGTGAGAAGCTGGCAAAACATTCTCATTTCGTTGTTTTTAGCAATGCTTTAATGGAGCGGGAATTTGTAAATATAGACAAACATACCAAAGCTCTGAATCGGAAAGATGCAAGGGGGAGGTATGAATATCTCAAAGAAATAGCGCCCGAAATAATAAAACGAGCTAAAATTGGACATATAGCCTCAATCATTGGCGTGTCAAGAGAGACTTTAAGCAGGATTCGAAAAGCTTGATTTTGTGACTTAGGTCAAAAGAATTACCTTTTTTCTTACTGAACTTTGCCAGGTAATAATTTAAAAATGGTGAAGTCACCAACCAACAAAATGAAATCCGAATTTACAGGACAATTAAAAATGCTGATTGATAAGGCTGTGAATGGCAGATCAGAAGACATTGATTTAATAATGCAGAACTTGACTATTGACGCTACACTGGCTATGACCAGGTATGTTGATTTTGCATTGAGCCTGGTTGATACGACAGATGGAATTAGGCGGATTGAGTATTACCTGTTTAATGGAACTTTAATACAGAGGAATTATGCTTCTCTTTTTCTCAATAGACTTGGAGAATGGAAACCTGTGAAGAAAGCATATGAGCAAGGATTGATTGATGAGATTCAAGCTTATTCCCGCTGAGTAGAAAATTTTTGCATTGAAAAAAAGCATTGGAGTTGTTTCCATCATCCGCTTAGCCGGTTATCGGCTTAGCGGATTTGGAGCTTTCTTGCCATTTCACTTTCAACCTTCTTAAAACTTGCGCTAATCCTCATCCCATTCATTTTAGATTCTATATATTTGAGTGAATTCATGAAAATAAGCGAACAAACACAGATAAAACGGTAATACAATGGAGTATCTTGACATAAATAGAAAGCTTTGGAACGAGAAAACGGACATACACTTTCAATCCGATTTTTATGATGTTGATTCCTTTGTGAAAGGGAAGGATTCGTTAAACTCGGTGGAGTTGGGTTTGCTGGGAGATTTAAAAGGGAAGAAGGTGTTACATCTTCAGTGCCACTTTGGGCAGGATACCATCTCACTTGCAAGGCATGGAGCAATTGTAACCGGGGTGGATTTTTCTGAAAATGCCATTGAAAAAGCAAAACAACTGAATGAATCTGTGGGCACGGAAGCTACGTTTGTACAAAGTGATGTATATAAACTTCCGGAAGTACTGGATGAAAAATTTGATGTGGTTTATACTTCGTACGGAGTGCTTGGTTGGTTACCCGACATGAAAAAATGGGCAGAGGTTATTAGTCACTTTTTAAAACCGGGAGGCGAATTGGTATTGGTCGAGTTTCATCCTGTTATTTGGATGTTCAGCTATGATTTTAAGCGGATTGAATTTAATTATATGGATTCTGCTCCAATAATAGAGGAGCTGGAGGGGACTTATACAGATCGTGATGCCCAAATTAAGGAGAAGTCAGTTTGTTGGAATCACGGTTTGAGTACTGTTCTTGGTGCAATTTTAAAAACGGGCTTGACAATTGCAGATTTTAAGGAATATAATTATTCACCATATGATTGTTTTGAGAATACGGTGAAAATTGATGACAGAAAGTTTAAGATAAAGGGGCTGGAAGATAAAATACCGATGCTCTATTCATTAAAAGCGAAGAAGTGTCTTTAATAAGATACTAAAGAAAATACACGTGTAATTTATTTTCAGCTTGATGATGTATCTTTTCACCAAATAAAAACCTTTTTTTCAAGTCTGAAATATTCCCTTAACTTTGCCGCCCGAAATGCCTCGGTTGATTCATAGGTGATTCTTTTACAGAGAAGTATCAAAACAAATCAAAAATAATAAACACGAATAATGAGTATTGAAAAAACACTGATGGAACGCAGTGGCTCTACTTGCGAGCTTTGTGGTGCAAAAGAAGGATTGTCAGTTTATGCGATTCCACCGGTAACTGAAAACAACAGTGATAAATGTGTACTGGTTTGTAGTAACTGCCAAACACAAATTGAAGACCCGGAGAAAGTAGACATCAACCATTGGAGATGTCTGAATGACAGCATGTGGAGTACTGTTCCTGCCGTTCAGGTGATGGCCTGGAGAATGTTAACCCGCTTGAGTGGGGAAGGCTGGCCGCAGGATTTGTTAGATATGCTTTTTCTGGAAGATGAAACATTGGCCTGGGCAAAGTCTGATGGTTTTGGGGAAGACGAAGGAGCAAAACACAAAGACAGTAATGGTGTGCCACTTTTGGCGGGAGATACGGTGGTATTGATTAAAGACCTTAATGTAAAAGGCGGTGGATTCACCGCTAAAAGAGGGACGGCTGTTCGTGGTATTTCGTTGGTTCACGATAATCCGGAACACATTGAGGGACGGGTAAATGGTCAGCAGATTGTTATTCTTACTCAATACGTGAAGAAAACAAATTAGAAGAGATAGTCTAAGAAACGGAGAGGGATTCACATCAAGTGGATCCCTCTCTTTGCTTTATTATTAGCCAATTTCGGCAAAATATTTATAGAAAAGTGGAATGGTTTCTATGCCTTTATAAAATTGTTCAAGCGGGAAATTTTCGTTGGGTGAATGGATCGCATCTGATTCCAACCCGAAGCCCATTAATATTGATTTGATTCCCAGTACTTCTTCAAAAGTTGAAATAATCGGAATGGAACCTCCACTTCTGAAAGGAACCGGACGACGTCCATAGACATCCAGATACGCTTTTTCAGCTGCCTGGTATGCGGGCAAATCAATTGGGCAACCATATGCCTGTCCTCCATGTAAAGAAGTTACTTCTACTTTAACAGACTTTGGAGCAATACTTTCAAAATGATTTTTAAAAAGCTCGGCGATCTTTTTGTGGTTTTGATTGGGGACCAAACGACTGCTTATTTTTGCAAAAGCTTTTGACGGAAGTACCGTTTTTGCGCCTTCTCCCGTGTAGCCTCCCCAAATTCCACATACGTCAAATGAAGGTCGAATGCCAGTGTGTTCAGTTGGCGAATAGCCAGCTTCACCACTTAATTCATCCACTTCAATGGCTTTCTTATATTTATCTACATCAAAAGGTGCTTCGGCAAGCAAAGCACGTTCTTCTGCTGATATTTTAATTACATCATCATAAAAACCGGGAATGGTCACTCTTCCGTTGTCATCAACCATATCTGCTATCATCTTTGAAAGCACATTGATTGGATTGGCCACAGCTCCACCAAATAATCCGGAATGAAGATCGCGATTAGGGCCGGTTACTTCAACTTGCCAATACGCAAGTCCTCTCAGACCCGTTGTTATGGTTGGGAGATCTGGGCGAATCATCGTGGTGTCTGAAACCAGAATAATATCTGCTTTTAGCATTTCCTTATGTTCTTCACACCACTTGCCTAAGTTTGGAGATCCAATTTCCTCTTCACCCTCAATCATGAATTTTACATTGCACGGAAGCGTATCCGTTTTTACCATCAATTCAAACGCTTTGGCATGCATCATTCCTTGTCCTTTATCATCGTCAGCGCCCCGTGCCCAAATTTTTCCCTCGCGAATTTCTGGTTCAAAGGGAGGTGATTTCCAAAGTTCAAGCGGTTCAACCGGCATCACATCCATGTGGCTGTATACCAAAACAGTTGGTTTTGCCGGATCAATGATTTTTTCAGCATAAGTAACCGGATTGCCTTCTGTTTCAAATATCTCAGCCTTGTCTGCACCAGAACTTAAAAGGAGCTCCTTCCAACGTTCGGCAGCTTTGTACATGTCGGGTTTATGCGAGGCTATCGAACTAATCGAAGGAATTCGAATTAAGCTAAATAGTTCTTCCAGAAAACGATCTTTGTTTTCTTCAATGTATTGATTGATATGACTCATATGTTGAAATTTTCAGTTCCTGTAAAATTAGGACTTTCCTGATAAGTGATCCATGAGTCTTTTCAGGTTATTTGATTTTTTAGGATTTTATAATGATTGCCTTTTGTTCTCTTACACAAGATCGAGCCAGGAGCTCCCTTGTTGGTAATCTTCGACCACCAACGGTTGTGGAGATAAATGGAAATTACTCATCAGCGCAGTAATTTCATCTTGTAACATATTAATTCCTCCCTGAATCAGATCATTTCTGAAACCATTGTCGGCAAGCTTAAAGACCATCTCCATTGAAATTACCCGGCCAAGTACTTGTCCTAACTCAACCAGTTTTCGCTGAGAAAGCTGAAGATCAAGGTCAAAGTTGAATAGTTTTTTTAGGTGATCAGCGGATCTGCTTGTTAGCTCATTACCTTTGAGAAATTGGAAAAAGTTTTTTTCTTTCAGACGTTTCATTTGCTTAATGATACCTTCAGAAATTTGGGCATAAAGGATGTCATTTGATCCTTCAAAAATCTGGAAAGGACGACTATCAGTAATTCCACGGCCGGCAATGTGACTGTTGCGGTATGCTTTTGCACCCACAAGCTGAGTTACAGATTGTGCTGCTTCTTGCATTAAATCAGTGATAACCGATTTCACCGAGTTAGCTTCAATACCAATTCCTGTTAAATCTTTGTCAACTCCCGCGACTTTACTGCTATTGGCACACATAGCAGAACAAACCGTAAACGAAGCCTGGAGCTTTGACAATCGACTTTGAACCTGGTCGTAGTTAAAAAGGCTTTTTCCTCCCACAAAACGTTGTTTGCAATGAATAACCGCTTCATCAAGCATTCGGTGAATAAATCCCATGCCCATTCCAGGAAACTGCATGCGACTACGATGAAGTAGATCAAGCATCATTTTTACACCTGTGGTCTGAGGCTTTAATTTTTGTTTCTTCGGAATCTTCACATCGATGTGATTCCGTCCATATGGAATCTGATAAAGACCCAGATTATCGTAGAACTCTTCAACTTTTATACCCTGGTCTTTTTGGGTTACATCACAGATGAAAAAGTCAATATCACGTAATAATTCATCATTCTCTGATTTTTTACGAGCTGTAAGCAGCCAAAAGTCTGCCCATCCGGTTAAGCCAGCCCAATGCTTTTTACCTTGCAAATGAAAAGCGTCCTGATTTTCTTTAAAAAAGGTTTGCATATTCAGCGCATCACTTCCAAAATCAGGTTCTGTAATCATCAGTCCTCCCATGTTTTGCTGTTCCATAAAGCGCTTAAAAACATCCGCTTTTGCTTCATTCAGCGCATATTTTCCAACCGGTTGTAAAAATAAGGCTGAGTTGATACCGAAGGTCAGGGATAGTGCTAATGATTCATAGGAAGCTGTTTCTAACAGTGCAAGGTTTTCACTCATAATTGCACCACGGCCTCCATATTCTTTTGGAATTCCAATTGACAATGGATTCACCGCCATGATTTCCCGAAGTGCAAAAGGTGCAATTCCTCTTTGTTTACTATATTCACTAATGTCACCACGTTGGTGATAAACTAGCTTCATCTTTTCTTTTAACTTTCCTAATAATTGCTGGATTGGTTCTTGGGGTGTAATTCTAGTCTCCGGAGAGACTTTCTTCATCGCTATAATCTCATTCATTCTATACGTGTTTCAGAAGGCATAATTTTCCTTCCCTAATGAAATGGGAACAGCTTTTGATTCAGATTGTTTTTAAAAAGCGAAATTTAGAATGGTATATATTATGTGAATTGAAGTTGATTCGGCCAAAAATCATTTCAAAACAATCGCTTAATGATCTATAAATCGAGCAGAAATTCGTATTAATAGATTTCGTTCCTGATGTGATTGATCAGGCTTGTGCAAATTAATTTGCTGATTTGGTATGCTTCTTTCCATTGACTGGCGCGAGGTCCTGCCACATTCAACGTTTCTACTTGGTTAATTTCCAGAAAATGAATTAGCTGCCCAATTGGTTCTTCGATGAAAAAGGGAGAAACTTTTAAGAGAAAGACAGGTTTACCGGTTTCTTTGGCATAGTTGTGTGTTAATAGCGTTCCTCCTTGAAGTTCATTTTGAAAGATAATCAGGGTTGCATCGGATTCGCGAATGTTTTTCCTGGTGCGGTCTTCATAGCTGGTGCTCCATATTTCCTGTAACGGATAATGTATTGGAATTTCACCATCTTCTGCTTTTCTACCAGCAGTACACCATCCTCCACACGGAAAGTCCAGCTCAAGGCATGCATCCAATGAAGCCCGGTCCACACCTGTTTGCCCTCCACTGATTATTCTGGAGCAACTCATTTTTTCACTGCACTTTTAATTCAGATGCACCATGAAAGCCTCGAAGTAAATCTCCAACATTCATTCTTTTCTTTCCGGAAATTTGAAGGTCGGTAATATTGAGCCATCCATTATTTGCTGCAATTTTCAGATACGTTTTTTCGTCGGTGTCAATTTCGCCGGGAGTCGTTTCAGCTTCTTCAAAATCAGCAAAAAATATTTTCATCGTAATTGGATTTCCATTGCCATCGGTTAGCGTTGTCCAGGCAGTTGGGTATGGAGACAATCCACGAATAAGATTTTTAATGGTTTGTCCGTCTTTATTCCAGTCGATTAAGCAATCATCTTTGAAAATCTTTGGTGCAGGCTTTAAGTTTTCTGTTTGAATATGATCCTGTTCTACTGGAGAATAGTTTCCTTCCGCCAGGGCGTCTACTGTTTTTGAGACCAGTTTGGCGCCAACTCCCATCAATCGATCGTGTATGTCGCCTACAGTGTCATTTTCACCAATCGCGGTTTTTTCGTGGAATAAAATGGCTCCGGTATCAATTTCGTGAGATAGAAGAAATGTGGTCACACCTGTTTCTTTCTCTCCATTAATTACCGCCCAATTTAGTGGAGCAGCTCCACGGTATTGCGGAAGAAGTGAACCATGCAGGTTAAATGTTCCCAGTCGAGGCATATTCCATACCATTTCCGGTAGCATACGGAAAGCTACAACCACTTGCAAATCGGCATTTAAGCTTTTTAGTTCTTCAATGAATGTTGGATTCTTAAGCTTTTCTGGTTGTAAGACTTTGAGCCCCTTCTCAACTGCATATTTTTTTACGGCCGACTCATGCAATTTTCTTCCTCTTCCTGCTGGTTTATCCGGTACGGTAATTACACCTACTACCTGATAATTATTTTCAACCAGTTCTTTCAGACTTTCCACTGCAAAGTCGGGAGTCCCCATAAAGACAATACGCAATTCTTTTCCTGTCATCGTGAATATTATTTTTCACAAAGATAGAGAAAAGATTTTGGGAGAATCGATTTTTTAGCCTTTGTATTTCTTTGCAACTTCCGGTCGAAGTTTTCGATTTCCCTTTTGGGCACGCGGATCGTAGGGACAGTTTAAACATCCATTTGAGCAGCAATAACCACGCCGTACTAAAAAGCTTTCAGTCATGACACGATATCCATCCTTGTTGATATAGAAGTCTTGGCCTTCAGCTAAATCATCGTATCCGTCACTAAATAAATGATCGAACATTCCCATATTGGAAATTAATCGTATTTAAATTTTTGAAGAAAGTGTCCCATTCTGTCACGCTTAGTTTTCATATAGCGCTGGTTGAATTCATTTGGTGGAACTTCAATGGGAACTATTTCAGAAACTTCAAGTCCATATGCTTCGATACCAACTCTTTTTACAGGATTGTTGGTGATGAGCTTCATTTTTTTAACACCTAGGTTACGCAAAATTTGAGCACCAACTCCATAGTCACGTTCGTCCGCCTGAAATCCAAGGTGAACGTTGGCTTCAATGGTATCCATGCCTTCGTCTTGCAATTTGTAGGCAGCAATTTTATTCATCAACCCGATTCCACGTCCTTCCTGCATCATGTATACAACAACGCCTTTTCCTTCCTTTTCAATCATTTCCATTGATTTGTGCAGTTGATCACCACATTCACAACGGAACGAACCAAAAATATCACCAGTCATACATGATGAATGCATCCGCACTAAAACCGGCTCTTCTGATTTCCAGTTTCCTTTTACCAATGCAACATGCTCTGCTCCGTTTGATTTTTGTCTGAAAGGAACGATTCGGAAGTCGCCATATTTGGTCGGCATACCAACTTCTTCACCTTGCTCAATTAGGCTTTCAGATTGAAGTCTGTATGAAATCAGGTCTTTAATGGTAATTATTTTCAGATTGAATTTTTCAGCGATTTTTACCAGTTGAGGTAAGCGGGCCATGCTGCCATCTTCATTCATAATTTCGATTAAAACGCCAACTGGTTTTAATCCTGCAATGCGCGCCAAATCTACGGCAGCTTCGGTGTGTCCTGAACGTCTCAAAACTCCGCGGTTTTTCGCTTTCAATGGGAAAATGTGGCCAGGACGTCCTAATTCATCCGGAGAAGTATTATAATCAGCTAGTGCCTGAATTGTTTTGGCTCTGTCACTGGCGGATATGCCAGTTGTACATCCATGACCAATCAAGTCTACAGAAACAGTAAATGGAGTTTCGTGGGAAGAAGTATTTTTTCCAACCATTAACTCTAATTCCAATTCTTCACAACGCTGTTCTGTTAAAGGAACGCATATTAATCCACGGCCATGGGTAACCATGAAATTTACTTTCTCAGGAGTAATTAACTCGGCCGCAGCAATAAAATCGCCCTCATTCTCACGGTCTTCATCATCAATAACAATTACAAGATCTCCATTTTTAATAGCTGTAATTGCTTCAGGTATCGTGTTCAATTTATAATCTGCCATTATAATTAACTGGTTTTCAAATGCCGTTGCAAAACTAAGGAAAATAATCAATTTACAAATGATATTAGACAGCTATGCTCGTTTGGATTTTTCCCAAACCACAGATTGAAGTCCTAGTAGGTAGCGAAAAATACCTTTGATTGAGGCGTAATTCATTGCCGTGAAATAATAGGGGATAAAGAAGAATTTGAGTTTTAATTTCTGATTCTCAATAATCCATCCAATTATAGCAGCGAAGTACATAATTAATTGAAGATAAAAGAATAAGGTGTAGAAGGTGGTTTCGAACCAAAGATTTGCCTGAGCTAAAATTAAAAAATTAATAATAAATAGCAGGAACAGCGCAAAAGGAGCAATGGTCCATCGTAATACTTTATGAGAGATGTACTGAAAGCTCAATAGGCCATATTTAAACGGATTCAGAAGCTCAGGCATTCGAATAACGGTTTGTATTCCACCAGAAGCAATCCGGGATTTACGTTTTAACTCCTCCTTAACATTTACAGAAGCCGATTCAATTGCGTATGCTTTGGGAGTATAAGCAATTCGATATCCTTTTTTCGCTATTTGAAGAGAGATAATAAAATCATCCAGTAGGGTGTCATTTTCAATTTCTTCATAAAGTTCTCTCCTAATCGCAAATAGTTCACCAACAGCACCGATTGCCGAATTAAGCTGCGAGTCCATATTCTTGATAAAAGATTCAAATTGCCAGTAGATGCTCTCCCCGGAGCCGGCAGCATTGTCATCCTTTTGATCGACTATTCTTTTTTCACCAGCAACGCAACCGACCTTTGGATCTTCAAATTGCTCTACAATCTCTATAATAGTGTCTTTCGCTAAAACCGTATTGCTATCGGAAAAAATAATGATTGGAGCCTGAACGTAATTCATCCCACGATTCATGGCATTTATTTTGCCTTTACGTTCAATCTGGTGTTGAACCTGAATATGAGGATACTTTTTTAATAATTCAGGAGTTCCGTCATTGGAACCATCTGTTAGCCACAGATACTGAAGCCTATCTTTTGGATAATTTAAGCTGTAGGTATTATTTACTTTTTGATCAACGTATTCCACTTCGTTATAAGCCGTAACAAACATGCACACCCGGGGTAGTTCGCGATTCTTCACATTTTGAACTTTTTCCTCTTCTTTTGGACTTCTTTTGATGATGACCAAAAACCAAAGCAAAAGGGCATAGCCCACGTACGTGTAGAAAACAACTATCAATAATATCAAGAAGAATATTTTAATCATGAATATGTTTCTTGTAGAAATTGATTAGGTCACCGGTGATCGTCAAGTTATTAAATTTATCGTGAATAAAACTCACGGAATTTTTACAAAGTGTGTCGTATAATGAACGATCATTTATTAATCTGCCAATTTCACTTACAAATGAATCTTCATCATTCGCAATAAGTATATTCTTCTCATGTGTTGTAGGTATTCCTTCGGAGCCAATACATGTGGAGACAATTGCTTTGCCTAAAGCCATTCCTTCAATTATCTTCACACGCATACCACTTCCAGAATTTAAAGGCACAATCATGATTGCTTTGGAATTCATAAAATGGTAGGCATCATCTACTTCTCCCATATATTGAATATTACAGCTCTTGATTTTTTTCACGAACCATTCGGGGGCGTTTCTTCCCGCAATATAAAAATTGAGATCAGGGTGTAGAGCTTTAATTTTTGACCAGCATTTATCTAGAAACCAAATTAATCCTTCCTGATTTGGTGACCAGTCAAGAGCTCCAATATGAAACAACGATGGATATTCAAGATCTTTTGCTTTTGGAACCAGGTATGAAAGGTCAACGCCCGTTTGAGTTGTGTGTCTGGGACGTTCATTCCCCAATTCATCAAGGATGGCTCCATCTCTTTCTGTGATAGAAACCATTGCATCATAATCATTTAACAACGATAACTCAAACTTTTTAATTCTACGTGAAAGTATTTTCAGGTAGAGCTTTTTGAGGCCCGGACTTAATGATGCACTTCTTTCCCAAATTTCAAATTCAACATTGTGTGCCCGATATGAAATAAGGGCGTTGCTATGTTTCCTTATTAAAGGAATATATGGGCAGAGGTAAAGTCCCTCGAGTTGAATAATGTCAAAATTAGTTTCATCCAGCAATTGAATTAATTTTCGACTATAATTCTCATCGATAAACCGAACAGCATTATACGGTAGTTCTGAGAAAAGCAAATTTGATAACATTCCCCAGTTGGTAATTTTGGCAGGAACATCGACAAGTTGAAAATTAATAGATTTTCTTAAATGTTCGGGGATATTATCTTCCTTAATATGATGCTTGAGGGTGTTCATTGCTAAAACAGTAACTTGATGTCCAAGTAGCATAAATCCTTTGGTGAGCATCAAAGTTGCAATAGCCCCTCCATCTTTTGGAGGCCACGGTACCTTATTGGTCAGTTGAAGAATTTTCATTTCCGGCTTCTTCGTGACTTTTTTTACGGAAGAAAATAAAGTTTATAAAACGTTTGATATTGTACTGATAAGTTTCAATGTTCATCATTCCCGAATCATTTGCAGCCTTGTATGTTAAGTAAAGACCAATTGGCAAAAATATTAAAGTTGAGAACCACATTCCTTTGAACATGCTCCACACATCCTCGCGTGCAAATTTTTCACCGGAAATTGACACCATGTAATAAGTAATGAAAAGTAATATTGAAACAACAACAGGCATTCCTAGTCCTCCTTTGCGGATAATCGCACCCAACGGTGCTCCAATAAAAAAGAAAATAAGGCAGGCAACAGAGAGTGTGAACTTTCGGTGTTTCTCCATGCTGTATTTGTTCAATATCTTTTTCTGGTTATAAAGCTGAATTTCATTTTGATCAATTTGTTGAAGATTGTTTCGCGCCTGTGAAATGGCTGCGCGCAAAACTTCATTTTGCTCAATTTTATTAAGACTGGCAAGGATGCTGGCGTAATCAACAATTGAATCAGCTTTAAAATTAAGATCTAATTTTAGAGAATCGATGGGTTGAGTGAGATTAACCAATTCGCGGTTTGTTGGTTTGTTATAATGCAATCCTAAGGCAAAACGCCGGACCCGTAATTTATAATCGGTGTTCAAGGAGTCTTCAAAATGATTAAGCTGACCAATGTTCAGCATTCGATAAGAATTCCGATATATATTTCCGTCAACACGCTGGAAATCGAACCCTTTTAGGTCTATATTGATGATCTCCTTTTTAAATTGATTTCTTCTAAAGGGATATCTTCTATCTTTCGCTCGTACTTTGGATTCGTCAATATCGGTGCTAGTTTGTCCGTCATATAAGGTCAAAACCATGAATTTCTTATCCTCTGATATTTTCATAGTTCCAGAATCGGCAATTGTTACCTCTACATTTCCCTTTTTTGTTCTGTGATCATAAATAAGGATTTTGTAGAGCATATTGCTGGTTTTACTTTTCCGTTCTACACGAATGCTAAATCCATCAATGTCGTTGGTGAAAACTCCCTCTTTAATTACCATCTCAGGTTTTTGACGCTTCACGCTACCCATAAGTTCGTAAAACTTAAGATTCGTAACCGGGAGAATATTGTTGGCAAAGTAAAATGCTAACATGGTAAGAAGGATTGCCACTAAAAAAAGAGGGCGCATTGTTCGAAATAATGAAATACCCGAAGCTTTGATGGCAACTAATTCGTAGTTCTCGCCAAGTGACCCAAATGTCATAATGGAGGCAAGTAGCATAGCTAAAGGGAAAGCTAAAGGAATTAGTGCAAACGAGGCATAAATTAATAGCTCGACAATAATATTCCACTCTAATCCTTTACCGACCATATCATCTACGTATTTCCATAGAAACTGCATGAGCAGGATGAAAACACAAATAAAGAAGGTCATCACAAATGGACCTAAAAAGCTTTTCAGTATAAATTGATGTAAACGCTTCATATATATTATTGGAAACGATTACAAAACTAAGGTATTTTGGAGAATTAAAAAGTTAAAAATTGCTTAACAACCAAGTATGTGTTTTAAGTCTGATATTTGAGAGTTCCAAAGATCAGTTGTTTCCTCTTCTTCATCTTCGTCTGAAAAGTCAATAACAATTAGTGAAACATCACCGGTAAGTTCGTCTTTATTAATTCTAAATTCGAAATAGGTACCCTCTTCTTCATCGTCCAGCCAAGTGAAGCGAACCAATTTACTTTCTTTATGAAGTGTCTTTTCAGCATGTTGCTCGCTTCCTTCCCATACAAATATGAAATTTTTACCCTTCACTTTAACATCGTCCGCAAACCACTCCGCAAGTCCGGAAGCAGTACTTAGTCGATTGTACAAAACCTTTGGGGAACAGTTTATTGGGAATTCAAGTTGTATCTTAGATTTTAGTGCCATTATCTTATCATTTGCTGCAATATAGCGAATCTGGGAGAATAAATCAATCAACAAAATAAAAGGAGCTTAAAAAAAAGTCATTTTCTAAAGGCAGAAAAAAAATAAATACTATATTTGCAACCGCATTTTTGGAGATGACAACGATAAATTAAGTTGTTCAAAGTTCAAAAAAATGATGGCGAGGTAGCTCAGCTGGTTAGAGCGCATGATTCATAATCATGAGGTCGGCGGTTCAAGCCCGCCTCTCGCTACATAAAGAGCCAGATAAGAATCTGTAATTCATACAATTACAGATTCTTGCTTTATATATTGGGGCACATTCAGGGCTCGAAGGCATTTTCTGGATCAATTCATATTGTTGGGGATTTAATAATTCTAGGCGTAAATTTTAGCTACCCTAAAAAGGAAGAAAGTAATATCTTTCACACCTCTTAAACATGCTCTAAAAGATTTTAGCTTGGCATTGAATGATTCCGCAGAAGCATTGGTGCACCTGTTTTCAAAGAAGTTTAATATTTCTTTGTAGTGGGTGTAAATAGTTGCAGAGATCGTATTAAATGCGTTAAATCCTGATTCTGAAACATCGTTGTACCACCGAGCCAGTTTCGTTAGTGCAATCCCTTTATCCTTTGTATGGGAGAAGATCATCCGCAAAGAATGGGTTAGGCCAAAAGCTTGTCTCATATCAGGATATTGTGCGAACAGGATTTTTGCCCTTACTTTTTGGTTATCAGACCAATTGTTTGGTGATTTGAAGAGTAAATACCTGCTGCGGACAAGCAGCTGTTTTTTGGTATCACCGTTTTCAAAGCGTAAAGGCATATACTCTTTCTTTTCCCAGCGGGCATTGTCTATGGCATTGGTTTCTTCATTGATAGCATCCCACCGGTGCTTGATGCACATCTCCTGCAGGGCATCATACGCCAGCTTCTGTACATGAAAACGGTCAATGACCTTCGTTGCTTTACCAAAACAACGTTTTGCAATTTGATTCATAGAACCTGCCATGTCCAGTGTAATTTCTTCTACCTTATTCCGCAACTTCTTTGGAATCTGCAACAATACGTCGATAACCGTTTCTGATTTGGTCCCTTTGACCATGGCAACCAGTATCCCTTTTTGACCTTTAGCTGCCTTATTCGTAAGGATAGTGTAAAGTTCCCCGTTTGATAAAGAGGTTTCGTCAATACTTAACCGTGGCCCTAAGTTAGCTGGGAACAGCATCCATTCCTGTGCATGTCCTTTCTGTTCCCATTGGTTGTAACCGCTCAAGTGATCCTTGTATTGCTGACCCAAATGGTCACCATGGATCTGGTAATGTTTTTCAAGGCTTTTGCTGCTAATGGGGTAATTGTCCAAATAACCCTTTTAAAAAAGCAGCAAACTACTTGGAGTAGCTGGTCCCTTTTGCCGTCAAATCCCATGTGCGGTTATAAATATTTCCTGTTTCTTTATCTTTCCATTTACGACGCCTTACAATCAGGTAGACTCTTTTCTCCCGCAATGGAAAGTCCTGGATAGTGATAGGGTTGTTAAATCCGTTGGAAACCAACTCTTTGCTTAACAAGTCTTGTGGTTTTATATTTTTCTCGTCAAGGTAAAATGACAAGGTATTGTCACTTGTTTCTTTCAGGTCTACCAAATCAAAATATTCAAATAACTCTGACGGTAAAAGATGCTTTAATAATAATGAGATTTCCATGCACGAAAGATAAAGAACTTATCCATCAACATAAATTATGAACTGATCCATCTAGAGTTGGCTAATTAGAGCCTCCTGTGCAAGATATTGAAATGCATTAAAAAATTAAATGGTCTGCACCTTCTAGACCGTGTGTTTTTTCTTTACCAGTTGTTTTTGAACCGGAGATTATAATATACTGATTCTATATCATAGCGAAAAATGGGGCAAAAGAAATAGTTCGCTTGTTTTTTTGATTCAAATGCATTGATTTTGATGCCTTTTGAATTCCGATTTGAATTTTATTTTCTTCTTGTTTGCAAATAAAAAAATGGAACAATTGTTTTCTGATGCTGCTGACTCCACTAAACCATTTGGAGGCAAAAAAATTTATTTAATACATTTATACTACCAAAATCTTTAATAAAAAGAGAAAAAATAAATGGAAGAAAGTAGTGGGGGATTCCAAGTTGGCAGATTGAAAAGTGGTTCAATTCATACTTTTGAAACTATTTTCTGCAAATATTATAAACCTCTTTGTTATTACGCGAAGAAGTTCAAGCTTGACCACTTTGAATCGGAAGAAGTCGTTCAGCAGGTTTTTCTGAAATTTTGGGAGATAAGGGAAAGCCTGACGATCGAAAAATCTATTTCCTCATATTTGTATCAGTCTGTTCGAAATCAAAGTATAAATCATCTAAAACAAAAACTTGCTCACCAAAAGAATAGGGAGGAGTTATTTATTAGAGTAGCTCAAGCGGAACTTTTTGCTCAAATTAGTGAAGAAGATGGAACTTCTGCTATTATTGCAAAAGAACTTGAACAGGAGATATTTAAAGCAATAGATACTTTGCCAGAAAAATGCCGGGAGATTTTTTTGTTGAGCCGTAAGGAAAATCTATCGATTAAAGAAATCGCAAATCGGTTAAATGTTTCAACTAATACTGTTCAGAAACAAATCTCTATAGCACTTTCCAAATTAAGAGAATTGTTAAAGTATTCTATTACAGTAGTATTCGTATTCGTTGGAAATTTTTTTTAAAAAAAATGAATTTCTTTTTACTGATACTCCTTTTTATTTTGTCTTACCAATAAGAAGTCAATAAATATGTTAGAAATCAATGAGAATATAATAGTTAAGTTTTTATCGGGACGGGCTAGTGAGGAAGAAGGCCAAATGATTCTGAACTGGAAAAATAGCAGTGAGGAAAATAAAAAAACTTTCAAAGAATTTGAGATTGCCTACAATGCTTCTGAGATTGTCATAAATGCAGACAATTATGACGAGTCTCATGCATATAAGAAAGTTTTATTAAAATTGAATAAGAGCAGATTTGCCTCTATTTCACAAAGAAGGGCAAGTCTCTTTATTGGATATGCTGCAACTGCAGTAATTGCTATTGGATTAACATGGTTTGTTCAGAAAAGCTTTTTTTACAAGCACGAATCAATTGAATTAGTTGAAACAGTTTATCAAAGCGTAGAAACACCGGCAGGCGCTAAAAGTCTTGTAACACTTGAAGATGGAACAAAGATCTGGTTAAATGCCAAAAGTAAACTTACCTATCCTTCTCATTTCCAAAATAACAAGAGGATAGTCCAACTGGAAGGTGAAGGGTATTTTGATGTCGCTAAAGAAAAAACAAGACCTTTCGAAGTAAAAACAACTGATATAGATATCCAGGTATTAGGTACTGTTTTTAATTTGAAATCATACAAGGAAGAAGGATTAATTGAGGCTACCCTGATAGAAGGTAAAATCGCTCTGAACAGAAGTAAAGGGGAAAATCAAGAACAAAGAATTTACACGCTTAGACCAAATCAACAAGCTACTTTTATCAAAAAGGAAGGTTTGTTGATGGAAGATAATCTTTTGGCTGCTGATATTCCATTAAGCGAAGCTAATAGAAGATTAAGTGAAAAATTGATCATAAATGAAGATATAGATGTCAGTGCAATTATAGCATGGAAAGATGGAAAGATGGTTTTCAAGAACGAAACATTTGAGAGCATAGCTATTAAGTTGGAACGACGCTATAACACGAATATTGAATTTCAGGACGAAGTGGCTAGAGAGTATCGCTTTTCAGGAGTTTTTGATGAAATTAGTATTGATCAGGCACTTAAGGCGCTTCAGTTTACTTCGAATTTTAATTACAATATTGGTCAGGATAAAATAATAATTAAAAAATAGGATTTATGAAAAAAGCCGAACCGGGCAATTTGTAGCAGAAATTGACCGGTTCATGAATAGTAAATGTTTAATAACTAATTCAGTACAAAACTATGAAAAAAAAACGATTCGTTTTCTCTTTTATAAAGGGGAAAACTAAAAAATTTTGGATTATGTTTAGATGGGTATCATTTTTTATGCTTCTGTCTATACTACATGTTTCGGGGGCTGTTTATTCGCAGGGAACAATTAGTATTTCTCAAAAGAATGTAACAATTAGGCAAGCACTTGAGGAAATTGAGAGTAGCTCGAACTACAAATTTATTTACAGAAATGATGATATCGATGCAGGTAAAGTGGTCAATGTCGATGTCATAGATGCCGACATTGAAACAGCTTTAAAAGCAATATTTGATGAAAGCGAGTTGTCGTACCAGCTATTTGAAAATAACGTTGTCGCATTGAATGTAAAAAGAGCACAACAGAACAAAGGTGTTTCTGGAAAAGTCACTGATAATTCTGGAGTTCCCTTACCTGGAGTAACTGTCATAATAAAAGGGACTTCTAATGGAACGATTACTGATAGTAATGGATTGTACTCGTTATCAGGTATAACGGAAAATTCGGTGCTGGTGTTTTCATTTATTGGAATGCGAACGCAGGAAATAATGGTTACCAAAGAATCGATTATTGATGTAATGTTGGAGGAGGAGTCTGTTGGTATTGACGAAGTTGTTGCAATTGGTTATGGAACGCAGCGAAAAGGGAATATTACTGGTTCAGTATCATCAATAAAGGCTGACGATTTGGTTGTTGCTCCTGCAGCCAGTACTTCAACACTTTTAGGTGGTAAATTGCCTGGTTTAATTTCTGTTCAAAGAAGTGGACAACCAGGTGCAGATGCTGCGAGCCTAAGTATCCGTGGATTTGGTAGTGCATTGGTAATTGTTGACGGTGTTGAGACAAGCTTCAATAATATCGATCCTAATCAGATTGAATCAGTTTCTATTTTGAAGGATGGTTCTGCATCAATTTATGGCGCAAGAGCAGGTAATGGGGTAATTTTGATAACTACTAAAAGGGGAAATATTGGCAAACCTACTATTTCTTTAAATTCTTCTGTAACCTTACAAGGAGTAACTAAGTTTCCAACTCCTGTTAATTCAGGGCAATATGCAGAGATGGCGAGAGAAGAATGGATACAGGAAGGTAGCCCGATGGAGAATGTACCTTACACTCTGGAGGAAATTCAAAAATTTTATGAAGGCGGTGATCCCCAGTATCCAAATACCAATTGGCTAGATGTACTGACTAAGGATTGGGCACCTCAATATCAGCATAATTTATCGGTTACAGGTGGAAGTGAAAAGGTAAAGTATTATGGATTAATTGGCTTTTTGGATCAGGAAACAATGTGGAAAGAAAGTGATGCATTTTATAAGAGATATAATTTGCAGTCTAACCTTGACGCAAAAATTCTCGACAATTTAAGCTTGCGATTTGATATTTCCGGTATTGTTGAAGATCGGAACTTTACTGGTCGGGATTGGACACAGAGTATCTGGAATGCTATTTGGGTTACTTCTCCTACAATTCCTGAGAGTTTTCCTGATCCGTCTAAAATACCGAGTGCCCATTATCGTGACGATATTGCTCCTGCAAATGTGGTTACTAACAGGGATACCTGGGGATATACGGATACTGATAATGAAAATATAAATACAACACTGGCATTGACATATGATTTTAAAAAAATCAAAGGACTGTCAGCTAAGGTTTTTGGGAATTACTTGAAAAATTATTACACTCAAAAGCATTTTCTAAAATCATTCACCCTTTATCATTATGATTATGCAGCGGATATATATACCCAAGCCGCTTCAAGGCATGATGTGGAACTTAGTATTCAAAAAGGAAGGGATCGAACTCTTACCGGCCAATTTTCTTTAAACTATGAGAATACATTTGCTGATAAACATCATCTGACTGCTTTGGCTATGTATGAAGTTATTGATGTAAAGAGTGATTGGATCAAAGCTAATAGGAAGGGATTCTTGACGAATGAAATTGACCAGTTATTTGCAGGCAGCCAGGAAGGCATGTTAAGTGATGGTTCTGCAGGAGAAATGGGACGGGCAAGTTATATCGGAAGATTCACGTATGATTATAAAAACAAATATTTGCTGGAGGCAACCTTTAGAGCAGATGCATCTGCGAAGTTTGGAGAAGATCAACGATGGGGATTCTTTCCTAGCGTTTCTATTGGCTGGAGAATGACAGAAGAGGGCTTTATGAAAGGAGTAGGCTTTCTGGATCAGTTAAAATTAAGAGCAAATTATGGTCGTTCTGGGAATGATAATGTTGGAAACTTTCAGTACCTGTCAGGATATCGATTTGATGATACCTATATCTTTGAAGGCACCACTATTAGCCAGGGGTTAATTACAACTGGTTTAGCAAACCCATATTTAACGTGGGAAGATATTACGATTTATAATGCAGGTATAGATTTCGAGTTGTTTGGAGGAAAACTATATGGTGAATCGGATGTGTTTTATCGTGAGCGGGAAGGAATTCCTGGAACGAAGTTAGCTACGCTCCCGAACACGTTTGGTGCAAGCTTACCTCAGGAAAATCTTAATAGTTTAAACGATAGGGGTTTTGATCTACTTTTAGGAACACGGGGAAGATCAAGTGAACTAAGATGGGATCTGTCCGGTAACATTTCATGGTCGAGGGCTAAATGGGATCATTTTGAAGAGCCTGAATATACTGATCCAGACCAACAACGAATATCACAGCAATCTGGTCAATGGACGGATCGGGTTTTCGGTTATTTGTCAGATGGTTTATTTACTTCACAGGAGGAAATTGATAATTTGCCATTCGACCAGGATCAAAAAGATAACGTGACTTTGCGTCCGGGTGATGTTAAATTCATTGATACCAATGATGATGGAATTCTAGATTGGAAAGACCAAGTTGAAATTGGAAATGGAACTACTCCTCATTGGATGATTGGTATAACTGGAAATCTACAATATAAGAATTTCGATCTGGCAACATTATTTCAGGGGGCTTTGGGGCATTACGTTAGCGTAGATCTGGATCCACAGGATGCAATTTCCCCAACAGCCAGATATGATCTTAGGTGGACGGAAGATAATAACAACGCAAATGCTAAAGTGCCACGTTTAGGTGGTTCAAGTTTAAACGGCAGCATGTCGGATTATCAATTAAAATCTGCTAGTTATTTGAGGTTGAAACGTTTGAGTCTTGGTTATACATTCCCGAATCGTTTTATCCAGAAAATAGGGTTTAGCAAGCTACGAGTATATTTTGCCGGTACCAACTTACTTACATTCATTAGTAAGAATATAAAGGATTATGATATTGATCCTGAAATGCCTTCTGGTAGGGCAGGCCAATATTATCCACAGCAGAGAATGTTATCTCTGGGTGTAAATATTTCATTATAACAATAGGTGATTGTAATATTTTAATTTAAAACTATGAAAAAGATAATCTATATAACTTGTCTGATTTTTTTATTCTCTTGTTCAGAGGATATATTGGATAAGAAGCCGCTAGGAATAATATCTGATGCATCGGTATGGAATGATCCAGCTTTAATTGATTCGTACATAACTCAATTGTGGGCTGATACTTATATTTTCGTAAATGAAGTAAATAATAATCGAATTACTAATGGAGTTGGTTGGTTTCAAATCACATATCCCATTAAAGTTGGTGGAGAAACAAGACTTAATTGGGGAGGAAATGCCAATAAATATAGGCGAGGTGGCCTGGATATTAATGGAGGGCTTTTTGAATGGTGGGAAAACGCTTACCGAATAAATAGAAGGTTGAATGAGTTTATTGAGAGGATTCCGGAAAGTCCACTTGATGAAGCGACAAAAAAAGCGAATATAGCAGAAGCACGTTTCCTTAGGGCATTCCAATACTTTTCTATGGCTAAAAGGTATGGTGGCGTTCCGCTGATAACAGAGGCTCAAGATATTGCTGCACCTGAAGAAGAGCTATTTCTTCCAAGGAATAAAGAAGAGGAAATTTATAATTTCGTCATTAGTGAAATGGATGCTATTGTAAATGACCTACCGCAGGAAAAGGCATCTGTGAAGTATGGAAAACCAACAAAATACGCTGCATTGGCATTGAAATGTAGGGCTGCATTGTATGCAGGTAGTATTGCTCAGTATGGTACGGTACAGCTGAACGGCGTTGTAGGGATTGATGCAGGAAAAGCCAATGGTTTTTATCAGCAATCCTTTGATGCCGCGAGTCAGATTATCAACAGTGGACAATTTGCATTGTATAATCAGGACGCCGACAAAGCAATGAATTTCAGGAATCTATTTATTGATAAAAATAACTCCGAAGTGATTTTCGCTCTTATTCACGATGAAGTAAACTCTCAACAAGGAGGAAATGGATGGGGATGGGATTTCATAGAAACACCACTTCCCAATGGAGTTGCAGCTGGAAACGGCGATGGTGTTTATCTTGAGATTGTTGAATCGTTTGAATATATCGACGGAAGGTCCGGGGAGTTGGATCGTGAAGCTATTACTGAAGGTTTATGGACAACAGAAGAACTTTGGAAAGATAAAGATCCTCGATTCTTTGCTTCTGTTTATACCCAGGATACACCTTGGAAAGGTACGACTTTGGATTTTCATAACGGAATTCTTAAGGCTGATGGGACGTTGCAGACAACTGGGTCATACGAGGGGATTTTGGCAATGGGAACACATCAATTTTCAACAGGTATAGGTTTTGGTGTATTGAAAATGTTGGATGAAGCTCATGATAATACGATTGGTTGGGGAACATCTTCAACAGATTTTCTGGTATTCCGTTTAGGTGAAATTCTTTTGAATTATGCTGAAGCTGCATATGAGTTGAATAGACCCGATGATGCATTGAATGCCGTAAATCAGATTCGGGAGAGAGCTGGGATTGCAACTTTATCATCGATTGATCGGGAAAAGATACGGCATGAACGGAAAGTGGAACTTCTTTTTGAAAATCACCGTTATTGGGATCTTAGAAGATGGAGAACTGCAGAAGTTGAACTATCAAAAAATGGATCAGGCTTGCGTTATATTCTTGATTACAATACTGGCAAATTTAAGTTAGAGATTATGGAGCAGGTTGATGGTACGGTTAATCAACCGTTGTTCCTTGCCCGTCACTATTATTTGCCAATTACTTTAAACCGGACGGCCAATAATCCAAATCTAGTCGAAAATCCAGGATACGAATAGTATTCCATTTCTAATAGTCTTTCCCGTGTGTTGATTGATATACGGGAAAGATTATTTCATTTCTTTTATTCTTCATTTGCAGATGATTGTGCAATTATCTGTATGTGTTACTCATCATTATTTTGCCATGAGAAAAAGAGTTATGTGGCTAATTGCCTTTTTATTTTTAGTTGTTTGTATAAGCAATTGTAAAAAAGATGATATTGGTGACTCAACAGAAAGTGAAAAGCCATATCCATCTGATCTGGAAGATCCATATCCATCAGAAATCGAAGATCGTTACATCGTCTTTTTTCTAACAAATACAAGTGTTGATCAGGCAGCTAGCATGAACGGGGGAAAAGATGCCAACAAAAGATACACTTTTGTTGAGGAGATTCCTAAAATCTTTGGAGAGTTAGAAGAAGATAGTCCGTATAAATATGCCTATGGCCTACCTGGCCCCATGTTGCTCACTCAGTCTATTGAGGAGATGAATTATCAGGTAAACAAAGCCTTTGATTTAGCTGAAGAATTTGATGTGCCTGTTTATTTTCAGTTAGATGATTGCAATAATTATACAGATGCTTTTGGTTCGGGAGCTACACCAAAATTTTATGAAAATCCAGACTGGTGTGAGTGGGTGGATTTTCCAACGGCAGAAGAAGACTGGGGCGGACAATCACATGGAAGGTTGCCGTATTATTGGTTTAATTGGGGGTCATGGATACATGTGGAAGCTTTTCCTTGTTTTCAATCTCCAGGTTTTTGCAAATTTGTGACCACTCAAATGCAGGATGGAGTTCTTGATCCTTTGATGCAAAGATATAATCAACTAATTGCAGAAGGAAAAGAATATCTGTTTGCAGGAATGGCGATTGGTTGGGAAACCCATATTCCTGACTATTCTATTAATAACACGAATATTAACCGAAATAATTTGCCTGTCAATTCCTTGGCAGGAGATCAAATGCCTTTGTGGGAGGCTACAGAGTTTGGTTATCATTCGTTGCATTTAAAAGGTTATGACGAATATAGTCTCTCAGCACTGGATACAGTTTTACACGACTATATTGAATTGCTTTCAAAAACTGCGTATAATGCGGGAGTTCCGAAGGAAAAAATATTCAGTCATATTGTTGGAATCCGATCTGCTCAAAATAAGGTAATTTCTAACTATCCACCAATTTGGACTGCTGTAAACGACTACTGTATTCCTGGGTTTACCATGTCACCTGTTACGGCTCCTTACGACTTGTACACCTTAACCTTACGAATAAAAGAAGCTGATAATACTCAACAAAGTTTTGCATGTGCGGAAGGTTATGCTCGTGGAGTAGATGGATCATTCGCTATTGCTGATGATTATTTTGATTCCATGTTTAAAAAAGGGGCTTCATTGGTCACTGTTTATGGCTGGGGAAGAGCTGCAGCCACATCAAAGTTTGCGGTCTCTCATAGTACGGATAACCCTTTTGTTATAGCTGCTGGGAAATGGTTGGGAATGAATCCGGCAGATAATACTAAGCCTTAATTTTTGCTATGAATAAAATGAAAATGACAAAAAGAAAATTTAATTTGAACTTTATCAATCTTATCAATTTCATATTGATTAGTAGTTGCTTCCTAATTATATCCTGTACAACAGGAAAGCAAAATCAAAATGCAAAAAATCAATCGACTAATCCTATATCGGTAATCTTTGATACAGACATTCAAGGCGATTATGATGATGTGGGTGCAATAGCCATGCTGCATGCATTTGCCGATAGCGGGTACATTGAAATATTAGCGACGATGGCATCCAATCGAAGTCCGTTGGTTGTTCCTACGATAGATGTAATTAATACTTACTTTGGTAGACCAGAAATCCCAATTGGAGTTTTGAAGGAAGGCGGTGTTTCTCAAGATTCGAGAGAACTTCACTGGCCCGATTCCCTGATTGCACATTTCCCTCATAAATACCAATCGAACGATGAAGCATCGGATGCGGTTGAAGTTTACCGAAGAATTTTATCTGAACAACCGGATACCTCAGTTACTATTATTTCAGTGGGTTTCCTCACAAACTTAAAAAACTTGCTGTTGTCGAAGCCAGATTCTTTGTCATCTCTAGATGGTCGTGATTTGGTTGCTCAAAAAGTCAAGCATTGGGTTGCAATGGCCGGTGGCTTCCCTGAGGGTAAGGAAGCCAATGTTCGAAAAGATTCGACATCTTCTGTTTACGCTATTGATAACTGGCCAACCCCAATCATATTTAGTGGATTTGAAATAGGCCTACAAATCAAGACTGGATTACGCTTGATAAATGATTGCTCTGAGGAGAATCCGATAAGAATGGCCTACGCAATAAGTATCCCTAAACGCCCTTACGACAAAGAAGGCCGACGAAGCTGGGATCAAACAGCCGTATTAGCTGCGGTAAAAGGTTTTGATCCATATTTTAAATATCAAGCAGGATGTTTTATTACAAGTAAGGACGGTAGTAACTATTGGAAAAATGACCCGAATGGCAAGCATAAGCACCTAGTAATGAAAATGCAGCCAGATTCATTAACAACCATAATTGAGGATTTAATGATGCATCAGCCAAAATCACAAAAATGATAAGAGCTTTTCTTTTAATAATATTTCTGATAGTTGGTTCATGGAGTTTGATAGCACAACAGAAACAAGCTCCTGATCATTTGCCCAATACATTTCGGATGAACCAGAATATCCATTATATATCTTCAGATAAGGATAAACAACTGAGTTTGATTGATAATTATCTTTCAAAAGGATATGGAGGGTTTGCTGTAAATTTCAGCTACAATGATTATTTGACAGAATCAGGCATGAATGCTTTTAAGTCGTTTTGTGAATTGGCAAAAGCCAATAGCATGGAATTGTGGCTGTATGATGAACAAGGATATCCTTCAGGAAGTGCTGGAGGAAGAGTTTTTCTGCAAAATGAAGAGTGGGAAGCAAAAGGAATTTTTAAACAAGATACACTGGTAACTGGAGGACAGTTTAAATATGGTTTGCCTAAGGGTGAAATAATAAATGTTTATGCCATAAATAAAACGGATACTTTAGATCTTGAAGGTTATCTAGTTGAGAATATATTGAACTGGAAAGCTCCTGATGGAGAATGGCGGTTAATTGTTTTCTACAAAAATAACTTATATCATCATTTTCAGGTATCCATGAACCCCCATGCACCACGGGAAAAACTTAGTTCGCATTACCCTTCATTAATGATCCCGGAGGTAACTCAGGCATTTATAGATATCACGCATAAGAAGTATGCAGAGTTGTTGGGGAAAGATCCGGGCAAATACTTTGCATCAACTTTTACCGATGAACCTTCGCTAATGGCGATTTCTTTTTTTAAGGAGAAATGGAGTGTTATCCCATGGACAGAACTAGTTTCACAGACTATAGAAAAGAAATATGGATATAAGCCGGAGGACAAACTTTTGGAATTATTTAATGACAAAGGGGGTGGGGGGCAGAAAATTCGGCACCAATATTTTCATACCATTAGTGAGTTGATTTCACTTAATTATTTCAAACAGCTAAAAGATTGGTGTGCTCAGCATAACATCAAATCAGGGGGACATTTGCTATTGGAGGAAACCATGATGGCTCATGTGCCTTTGTATGGTAGTGTCATGTCATGTTTTAGGCAGATGGATGCACCAGGAGTTGATGCTTTAAGTTGCTTGCCGGAAAATACGCCTGTTCACGCTACCAAACTTGCATCAAGTGCTGCTGAGCTCACTGGGGCGTCACGTGTAATGTGCGAGCCGTGCCCGGTTATCGACAAGCGGGCTTTGGGAGGCAAAGAACCAGCCACTGAACGGGTTCGTGGTTTTATGAATATTCAGTTGGCAGCGGGAGTAACGGATTTTAACAACTACCTGAAACTCTCGAATGCAGATGATGAAGAGAAACAAGAATTTAATCAGTATGTAGCACGTATTGCTGAAAGTCTTCGCGGAGGACATAGTGTTGCAGATATTGCAATTCTTTATCCGATAGAGTCTCTCTGGGCCGATTTTATTCCTGAACCTATGCAGGTTTCTGGCTGGGACTCAGTTAGAGGTGGTAATCCTAAAGCCATTTACATTGAGCAGTCTTTTAGAAATACAGCTCGCATTTTATACAAAAACAGGTGGGAATATAATATTATCGACATCAAAGCTATTGAAGATTCAAAAGTTAAAGATGGCAGACTTGTTCATGGTAAATTGAAATGGAGACTGGTAATTCTTCCCAACGTCAGTACTTTGTCGATGGCTGCAATGACGAAATTGAAAGATTTTGTTGAAGAGGGTGGTTATGTAATTGCAATTGGTCAAACTCCCGTTAATTCTACTATAAACTTTCCAGATAGCAAGATTGAAGCTATTGTAAAGGAACTATTTGATTCGCCAAATACCATAAAGCTGGATGCAGTTTCTGGAAAAATAGATAGTCAAATTGAAAAATGGATACAAAGGGATTTAATGGTTGGTTCTACCGAGTCTGCATTGAGGTTTACCCATCGGTTTATTAATAGCAAGCATGTGTATTTTGTCTTTAATGATTCCAATTCAACTGTTGATTCTAAAATTTCATTGAGAGATTTAAAAAAAGGTTTTCTGTTGCATCCGGTTGATGGAGAGGTGTCAAACGTGAAGGATGAAATGGCAATCCAGTTAACCTCATACGAAGGTGTAATAATTAAAGAGTGATATAATAATTTAAAATGAATTTTATTAAATGAAAAGATTAAACCTTTTTCTGATAATACTGGTTGGTGCCTTAATATTGTTGACAAACCAACAGACAAGTGCAAAAAGTAATAGGCATCAAGATTTATCTGATACTATTCGAATTCTAACAATTGGTAATAGCTTTGCTGATAATGCATGTCTTTTTTTACAGCGGATAACTGAATCAGTAGAAGGATGTAATATTATTATCGGTAAAGCCAATATTGGAGGTTGCTTTTTGGAGAAACATGCGAATCTAATACAACAATGTGAACTAGATTCAATGTTAAAGCCCTATTCCGGTAAATCTTTAAAAGAAATTCTGCAGCAAGATTATTGGAATGTTGTTACCATTCAGCAAGTAAGCTATTTAAGCTTTAAGGCAGAAACTTACCAACCATATGCAAATGAGATATGTGACTTTGTTAATAAATATGCCTCGCAAGCCAAGATATTTATTCATGAGACTTGGGCATATGCGCCAGACTGTTCTCGTCTTGAGGAATTTGGAATGACTTCCGGACAAATGTATAGGCGATTGAAAAAGAACTATAACATTTTATCCAGAAATAATAGTTTGCCCATCTTGCCTTCCGGCGATGCTTTTCACCGTTCATCAAGAAAAAATAAAGAGATAAACCTTTGGAGCATAAAAGACAGGTATCATGCCAGTATTAATGGTTGTTATCTGGCAGGTTGTGTATGGTTTGGAAAATTATTTGGTCGATCCCCGAATGAAATCACCTATATACCGAAAGGGATGAAAAAAGAAACTGCAAAATTCCTCCAAACTATTGCATCCAGATAAGCTGTTTTAAAGCGTTAATTTGTAATCCTTAAATAAAAGAACAATGAGAGTTAAAGTGTTGATATATAGTATTTCAGTGTGGATTGCTTGTTTTTTATTATCATGTACAAGCGAGACTTCACAGTCAAACGTTGACAACAAAGAGGTGAAGCGTCCAAATGTTATTATACTAATGACAGATGATCAGGGGTATGGTGAGCTTTCGGTTCATGGAAATCCTATTCTGCAAACCCCTCAATTGGATAAACTACATGACCAAAGTATTCGGTTTACAGATTTTCATGTTGAACCGATGTGTACACCAACTAGGGGGCAATTGATGACCGGTTTGGATGCAGTGGTTAATGGAGCTGTTAATGTAAGTAGTGGACGGTCGCTAATGAGAAGAAATGTGAAAACGATTGCCAATTATTTTTCAGACAATGGGTATAAAACCGGAATCTTTGGCAAATGGCATTTGGGTGATAATTACCCATTTAGGCCGGAAGACCGGGGCTTTGATGAAACGCTTTGGTTTCCATCATCACATATTAGTTCTGTTCCAGATTATTGGGGTAATGACTATTTCGATGATGTATATACAAAGAATGGGAAACGAGAAACTTTCAAAGGATTTTGTACTGATGTGTTCTTTCAGAATGCTAAAGAATGGATGAAAAAGTGTTTTGATCAGGGGCAACCGTTTTTTACTTATTTACCAACAAATGCACCTCACCAACCATTTTTTGCAAAAGAAGAAGATATTGCAGAAATGAAAGAAGTGGTTGAAAATTCACAATGGTCATCGATGCCAGCCAGAAAAAGGCATGACTTTATTCGCTATCTGGCTATGATTCGAAATATAGACTGGAATGTCGGTGAGCTTATGAAATTCATGGATGATGAAGGCCTGACAGATAATACCATTTTTATATTCTTAACTGATAATGGGAGCACCTTTGGACCTGATTATTATAATGCAGGTATGCGCGGTAAAAAAACGCAATTGTACGAAGGAGGTCATCGTGTACCATTTTTCATTCGTTGGCCTAAAGGAAAAGGGTTCGATCAGCCACGAGACATCGATGGCCTGACACAGGTTCAGGATATTGTTCCAACACTTATGGATCTATGCGAAATAAGCTACGCCGAAGGCAGTTTCTCAGGACAAAGTTTAGCTTCAGTTTTAGCGGGGGATAAGACGATTGATGAAGACAGAACTTTATTTGTCAATTTCAGCGAAATGCCATTTATGTTTGACTATCCGTCTCCCTATAGCAATACCATTATGAAAGAGAGTGGAGCGGCTGTTCTTTGGAAAAACTGGCGATTATTGAGAGACTCAGAATTATATGACTTGGAGAACGATCCACTTCAAAAAAAGAATATTATTGATGAACATCCTGAAATCGTTAGCTCATTAATGAGCAAAAGAGCCAAATGGTGGTCTGGTGTTGAGGATATCGCAAATAAGCCGGTAAGAATCATTATTGGCAATGAACATGAGAATCCACTATTGCTTTCATCGTGTGATTGGATGGATGTTTTCGTTGATCAGCAGGGGCAAGTAAAACAAGGTGAACGAAAAAACAGTTACTGGTTGCTGGAGGTTGAACAGGAAGGTCTTTATGAGTTTGAATTAAGGCGTTGGCCAAAAGAATATGATATTCCTTTAAATGAAGCCAGTATAAATGAAACTGCGTTACCTATTGGAGTTGCAAAAATATTTATTACTGGAGAAAACGCCGATTTTAGAAGACGAGTTGAGGTGAAAAATGAAGATACGAAGGTGGTTTTCCAAACGATATTAAAACCTGGTACAATTACATTACATACTTGGTTTGATGCTTCAAATGGTGAGGCGATTACAGGTGCCTATTACGTGTATGTGACCAGAAAATAAATTCAACCACTAAATCTAAAAAGCAGATGAAGACGATTATAATTTCAATGTGGCTGTTAAGCTTTATTTTCTTAAATCTACATGCTGAAAATAAAGCACAATGGATAACTGCTGCTGATTGCCAAAATACAACTAATCTCTGGATGTGTTTTAGATACAATTTTGATGTAGATAAAGTTCCACAATCAGCAAAAACCCGAATTGCAGTTGATACAAAATACTGGCTCTGGATTAATGGAGAAATGCTTGTTTTTGAAGGAGGAGTTAAGCGTGGTCCCAATCCAAATGATACTTATTACGATGAGGTTGATGTTGCACCATATCTTCAATCAGGGAAAAATACCATAGCATTTTTGGTTTGGCATTTTGGCAAAGAAGGCTTCTCACACAACCCGAGCGGTAAGGCAGGATTATTTGTTGATTGCCATGCTGCGAATGGATTCGAATTGGTAAGTAATAATCAGTGGTTTTCATGTGTTCACCAGGCTTATCAAACAGCATCTCCACCAATCCCAAACTACCGATTGCCAGAATCCAGCATTTCTTATGATGCCAGGTTTGAGATTAAAGATTGGCAAAAACCATCATTTCAACCTAGAGGATGGAAAAGATCAAAAACACTTGGCGAAGAGGGTGTGGCTCCATGGAATAAACTTCATCCAAGAATTATTCCGCAGTGGAAAAATTATGGTATCGCTAATTACATCAAAACGGAGTTGAAAGTAGGAGAAGATAAAGACACATTGGTAGCCTATCTTCCATACAACGCACACATTACACCTTATTTAAAATTAAAAGCTCCGGCAGGAGAGAAAATCATTATGCACACTGATCATTTTCAGGGTGGTGGTCCCTATAATATTAAAGCAGAGTATATCACCAAAGAAGGTATTCAGGAATACGAAAGTTATGGTTGGATGAATGGACACAAAGTTTTTTATATCATCCCTAAAAATGTTGAATTATTGTCTGCCAAATATCGTGAAACCTCTTACAATACTGAATTTGCAGGGCTTTTCGAGTGTAGCGATCCGTTCTTAAATGAGTTGTGGGAAAAATCACGCAGAACCTTGCTGGTAACCATGCGTGATACCTATATGGATTGTCCGGACAGGGAACGTGCCCAATGGTGGGGTGACGCGGTTAACGAGTCGGGCGAAGCGTTTTATGCATTAGATACCATGAGTCACTTGTTGATGAAAAAAGGGATGTATGAGCTAATTGAATGGCAAAAAGATAATGGTGTATTAATTTCTCCAATTCCTTCAAATTACGAGTTGGAGCTTCCCGGGCAGATGTTGGCTTCGATTGGTCAATATGGTTTTTGGAATTACTATTTAAATACTGGTGATAAACAGCCGATAGCTGATTTGTATGACGGTGTGACCAAGTATCTTGATTTATGGGAATTGAATGAAAATGGAAATCTGAAGTTGCGAAAAGGTGGCTGGTTCTGGGGAGATTGGGGACCTAATGTAGATAAAGAAATCCTCTTTAATGAATGGTATTATCTTGCCATGAAAGGAGCAAAAAACATGGCGAACCTGTTAGGCTTGCAGGAAGATGTTAATTACTATTCCCAACGCATGGAAGCATTTAAGAAAGCATTCAATCAAAGTTTCTGGAATGGAAAATCTTACCGACATCCTAAATATAATGGAGAAACAGATGATCGTGCTCAGGCGCTTGCTGTTGCAGCGGGTTTGGCTGATCCTAATATATATCCGGCCATTCTTGAAGTTTTAAAGACGCAGGAATATGCGAGCCCATATATGGAGAAATACGTAATTGAGTCGCTGTTTATAATGGGCTATGAGGAGTATGGTATTGAACGATTAAAAAATCGTTTTGGAGAAATGGTAAATGATTCCGGTTTGACGACTCTTTACGAAGGATGGGGCATTGGCAAGAAAGGTTATGGTGGTGGTACTACTAATCATGCATGGAGCGGTGGCGGACTTACGATCATGTCACAGTATGTGTGTGGTGTTGCTCCAGTTGAACCCGGCTATAAAGTCTTCCACGTTCTCCCACAACCGGCAGGACTTGAATTCGCAAATGCAGAAGTCCCAACGGTTGCGGGGGAAATTAAGACTTCGTTTCAGAATAAACCTGATCAATTTATTCTGAATGTGCATGTTCCAAAAGGTAGCTCAGCTGTTGTGGGAGTGCCTCGTGATAATTTTTCCGAGATAAAGGCAGGTGATAAAAGTATATGGGCGAAAGGTAAATATATTTCGCACAAATCATTTAAAAAAGCAGACACCAATGAATCCCATATTCAATTTGAAGTTGGAGAAGGGACTTATGAGCTAAAAGCCTTTCGATAGAATGAGATGATTTTAATCTAACAAACCTATATCATGAAAAAAATATTTATACCAATAATACTGATACTTGGACTTATTCTGAATACCTCAATTATCTATTCACAAGATAAAACGACTACAAAACTGGAAATTGAACAGGACTCAATCTCAGGAATAGAGATAGATAAAGTTGATGGAAATGCATTTAAATTTCATACAATAAGTTTAACTCCACGAATTGTAACAAAACCATTGAAATATAAAAGGCAAGCAGAGAATCTGGTGCTGACTTTCGAATACATTTGTCCCAAAGGAATGGATATAGTTACCATTTGGTTTGGACCTGATTTTGATAATGAACGCAAAAAATTTATCCGTCGAGTTTCTCCCTCAAAAGATTGGGTTGTTTGCTCAATTGATTTAAGTGAGAATATTCAGGATTGGGGCAAACCTGGTGATGTATTAAGAATAGAATTAGGAGATGACCCTAATGAAGAAATCCAGATTCGTAGTATTCAGCTTCGTCCTATGAATAAAGAAGAAGAAAGGATTTCGGATGCCAGGAAGGCAAAGAAAAAGCAAGATGCTGTTTTAGAAAAGAATTTGAGATGCTACTTAAATGGGAATTATGGTTCTTCAATAGAAAAGGTTGTGGTAACTGCCGAAAAGATTAGTATTGAGGGAGAAGTCGAGAAAAATGAAAATATATTTCTTTGCGAAGTACCTCCTTATATGGATGTGACCGAAGAACAAGAATTTGCAACAGTGATTTCAATTACTGATTTTCAATTTACAGTAGATCAAAATCGTTTTGTGGAGCGAGATGGAACTACATATGACCGCTTACTTTCAAAATGGGTGTTGGCAGAAAAAACTAAAGCAGCTTATCGTTTGGTTTCCAATGCTCGTTATGCAGATGAGATAGAGTCACTTTATAAACTTCCTAAAGAAATACCTGCTACTAAAAAAGGGTTGGGTGGTTTTTACCTGGGCAAAGGTCCGGTTAGCGATCTGGATGAACTTGGTATTTCAAGTGTTACTGTTAATATTCGTTTTGCAACCTTTATGTATTCAGAACCGGCTAACGACAGAATAGCTTATTCCTACAATGGAAAGGATTATTATTTCGGGACTAAAGCTGTTGAGCGTTTGGATGCAACTTTGTTGGAAACTGCAAAACGTAACATCATCGTAGCAGCAATTTTGTTGGTTAATAAAGCAGAACAATGTCCTGATCCAAAGATCGGAAAGTTGTTGCAACATCCAGATATGGATCCGGCCGGGAATTACAGCATGCCCAATATGACAACTCCTGAAAGTGTTGATTGCTATGCTGCCGCACTGGATTTCTTGGCTTCCCGTTATAGTCGTCCCGACAAGAAATATGGCCGTGTTCATCACTGGATTATCCACAATGAGGTAAATATGGGAACCGAATGGACTAATATGGGAAAAAGAACTGAATTGGTATTTATGGACACATATATTAAGTCAATGCGAATGTGTTACAACATCGCCAGGAATTATAATCCACATTCAGAAGTGATGATTTCAGTAACAAAACAATGGCTTTGGAAATCAGCACCAAGGTTTTATCTGGTTAAAAACTTGATGGATATTTTACTGGATTATACCAGGGTTGAAGGCGATTTTCAATGGGGAATGGCCAATCATCCTTACCCCCAATCGCTATTTGAACCTAAAACCTGGCTGGATACAAAAGCTCAGTTTCATTTTGATACTCCAATTATTACATTCAAAAATCTGGAAGTTCTGGATGCGTGGATCAAACTTCCTGAGGTTTTATATAAAGGGAAATACAAAAGAACTTTATGGCTTTCCGAAAACGGTACTAATTCGAGAACATATTCAGAAAAGGATTTGGAAGAACAGGCTGCAGGACTGGCTTATGCCTGGAAGAAAATTGAAAAATTGGATGGTATTGATGGTATTCAGTGGCACAATTGGATCGATAGCAGAAGGGAATATGGTTTGCGGATTGGCCTTCGTCGTTTCCCGGATGATGAAACTGAGCCAATGGGGAAGAAACCCGTGTGGTATGTCTATCAGGCAGCAGGAACTAATAATGAAGACGAAGTGCTGAATCCTTATAAGAAGACAATTGGGATTAGTGAATGGGATGAAGTGAACTATTGTGGTGAAATTGATCAGAATAATAAAAAGAAATCATACCGGGATATTCAATCAGATACTTGGGTAGCTACAGATGCTTTGGGGCGAGAGCTGTCTACTACTGAAGAATGCAGCGATCCCAAAGATGATCGTTTTGTTGGGATGTTTTATTTCCTAACCAAAATACACCCTGGGGAAGAGGGTTTTTCTAATGATGTAAGTAAAATATTGAAGGAAAATCCAGATAATCCGAAGTGGGGAACTGGAAAGCATTATTGGGCAGAACCGGAAATTGGTTATTACCTGAGCTATGATGAATGGGTAATTCGTAGGCATGCTTATCAATTATCTGATGCAGGTGTTGATGTTGTAATTTTTGATGTGACAAATGATAAAACTTTCCCAGAGGTTTATTTGCCAATTTGTAAGGTTTGGAGACAGATGCGCAAGGAAGGGGAACGAACACCATATATTACTTTTTTAGGTAGTGAAATTTCAATTAATCAGTTGTGGACAGATTTTTATAAAAAGGGTATGTATCCTGATTTGTGGTTCTATTGGAAAGGAAAACCATTATTGCTGTATGGCCAGCATGAAGTTCCGGTGAGAAACAAAGTAAATGACATTGAATTCTCAGAGGATATAAAAAAATTCTTTAATCTTCGTCAGAGTTGGGCATGGACTTCACTTCCATGGTATGATGATGGGCACGATGAATGGCCTTGGGTTGATCACTTCCCTCAAACAATTGGTTGGCATGAAAGTCCTGATAAAGCGGAAAATGTACCGGTGGCTGTTGGACAGCATCCGTTGTCAAATATCGGAAGGAGTTTTCATCAATTTCATCAGCCTGAAACAGACAAATACGATTTGACCCCATATACTGATCAGGGATTACATTTTCAGGAACAATGGGATTATGCATTGAAGGTAGACCCTGAGTTTATATTTGTTACAGGGTGGAATGAGTGGACTGCCAGTTGTAAAGTAATGGAAGAAAATGTTACTGAGGAATTATTAAAATGGAAGTTTTATCCTGGGGCACATTTAGGAAGAGCAGGCAAAGAATTAAAGGCTGGTGATCGATATTTTTTAGATCAATACAACCAGGAATACAGCCGTGATATTGAACCTATGAAAGGTGGACACACCGACAATTATTATTATCAGTTAATTAGTAATGTGCGGAAATATAAAGGAGCAAGAAAAGGCCCTGATGCTGGAGAAATGAGAACTATTGATTTATCAAAGGGATTTGATCAGTGGAAGGACATCAAAACAGTTTATTACGATCACGTGGGCGATGTGGCAGAACGTAACAGTCAGGGAGAAGGGAAATCTGGTGTATATAAAAATAGCACAGGAAGAAATGATATTATTGAGTCGAAAGTGGCACGAGATGAAGACAATATTTATGTCTATGTCAAGACAATGGAAGCATTGACCCTTTATTCTGATAACAATTGGATGCTTTTATATATAGATGCAGATCAGAACAAAAGTACTGGTTGGGAAGGTTATGATTATTTAATTAATAGTGAGATACTGTCAGAGAATAAAACAACTGTAAAAGACTGGGTAAAAAATAAATGGAAAAAACTTGATGAAGTTTCTTATACCTATTCTGGAAATGAATTGATGATTTCAATACCTAAAAGTTTAATTGAAGAAGAAAAGGTTTCTTTTGATTTCCACTGGACTGATAACATTCAAGAACTAAACGATATCAATGAATTCTTCTTAAATGGAGATAATGCCCCGGAGAGAAGATTCAATTATCGTTATGCCGAATAAGAACCTTTACTTCTTTTGAGTAAGAAGTATGAGATAAAAGAAAAGTAAAATTAAAACTGATATGTATATGGATTGAAAAAAGTTAAGTAAAACAATGAAGGCCACTCTTAGAGAGAAGCCTTCACGAATGGTAATTAATTAAATTTTTAACAGTAGTTCTCAAATGAAAAATTTGGCGATTTGACATATCTGAGTAACTGCAAAAACCTAAACAAAAATATGAAAAAAAAATCTGAATCAGGAGGATTCAGAGTGCTTGAATTCTCCGTGTTTGAAATGTTAAGGATTATCAACTTAATAGTTGTAATGATCTGTTTTGTAGGTTTGTTGAGTAGTATTGGTTATACAAATTCCTTTGATGAAAAACAAGCTGTACACCAACAGTTAACAGTTTCCGGAAAAGTTACAGATTCTTCAGGTGCAGCTCTGCCGGGAGTGACTGTTGTTATTAAAGGTACAACTCAAGGTACTATTACAGACCCAGATGGTAACTATATTCTTTCAAACCTTTCGAAAGACGCGATACTGGTTTTTTCTTTTGTTGGTATGAAACCCCAGGAAATTGCAGCTAAGGGAGAATCTGTAATTAATGTATCCCTTGAGGATGAGTCTTTTGGGATTGGAGAGGTGGTTGCAATTGGATATGGTACAGTTAAAAGACGAGATTTAACTGGTTCTACATCGTCTGTTCATGTTGATGAGCTGAGTGAAGGTGTTACTACTTCTGTTGATCAAATGATTTCTGGAAAAAGTGCTGGCGTAAGCGTTGTTCAAAATAGTGGAGAACCTGGAGGTGCAGTTTCGATAAACATTAGGGGCTCGAGTTCAATTGGAGCTTCTAATAGTCCTTTGTTCGTAATTGATGGAATTCCCTTTAATGATGATAAACCTATTAACAGGAACAACATTGGATATGGGAATAGTGATACTCCCAGAAATCCATTGAGAGGAATTAATCCCGGTGATATTGAAAGTATTGAAATCTTGAAGGATGCGTCAGCTACAGCAATTTATGGTTCTCGGGCTGCTAATGGAGTTGTGTTAATAACCACTAAAAGTGGGAAAAAAGGTGATGTTGGCACTCAAATCAACTATCACAGCCAAGTTGGAATTCAGAACTGGTCGAATGAGATAGATGTGTTAAATGCACAGCAATATAAAGAAGCATTAAATGAAATAATTGATGCAGGAGCTGCTGATCAATCTTTTAAAGTTGGGGAAATAGCAAATGGAGGACAGGGAACTGATTGGCAAGATGCAATCAAAAATATTAATGCTCCTATTTTAGATCAGCAAATTTCGGTAGTCGGCAAATCTCCTAAAACTTCTTATTACTTTTCATTAAATTATAAAAATCAAGAAGGAACTATAAAAGGATTTAACTATCAAAATTATTCTTCCAGAATTAATCTAGACTCTGAATTATCCGAAAATCTAAGAATTGGGTTAAAAGTGTCTGGCAGTTACAGTCGGGACGAATTTGCTCCGCATGGCCGTGGAAAGATTGAGGAGTCTGGGGTTGTTCGAGGGGCTATCAATTTTGATCCAACTTTTCCAATTAAGAATCCTGATGGAAGTTTTGCTTTAAATGAACTTCTTAGTCTTGATAATCCTGTTGCATTGATTGAAGGGGTTGATGACGAATCCAATATCATTTCAATTTATTCCAACCTATTTGCTGAGCTTGATATAACTAATTCATTGACAGCAAAAGTAAGGGTTGGAGGTGATTTTATTAATGAAAATAGAAAGTCTTTTATAGATGATCAGACTAAAAAAGGACGGGAACAAAATGGGTATGGGAGACTTCAAAATTCCGAATCATCACACTATCTGATTGAAGGGTTACTGACCTATCTAAAGTCAAATGACAATTATAGTATTAATGCAGTAGGCGGTATTACTTATGAACGATTTGTTACAGATTATTTAACCACAGCTGCATCTGACTTTCCCTCCCTAGAACTAGGGGCAAATAAGCTCAACTTGGGAGACCAATCAACTTATATTATTGGGAATAATAAATATGGTAATAGGCTTTCTTCATACTTGGGAAGGGTAAATTATTCACTTTACGATAAGTACTTATTTACTATCTCGGGTCGTTTGGATGGATCATCACGATTTGGTAGTAATAACAGGTTTGCGTTTTTCCCATCTGCTGCTATTGGATGGAGATTGTCAGAAGAAAATTTCATGAAAGGGGTTGAGGCTATTGACAATCTCAAGTTAACCAGTAGTTGGGGGAAATCGGGTAACCAGGCAATCGGAAATTATACACATCTTTCAACATTCAGTACTGGCAATAAGGCGGTTCTTGACAACAACTTGGTAAGCACAACAACCCCCACCAGAATGGGAAATCCCGATCTAAAGTGGGAAACGACTGATCAGATAAACTTCGGTTTGAGTTTTGGCTTATGGAATTATAAGATAGAAGGTAATGTTGATTATTATATTAAAACAACTGAAGACCTTCTTCTGGATGTTCCAATTCCAACTTCAAGTGGATTCAATACAATGAAGTCCAATGTTGGTAATATGGAAAACAAGGGTTTTGAATTGGCTTTAAATACCAGAAATATAAAAACAAATAAATTTACATGGAATACTACTTTTAACTTCACAACATTTAAAAATGAAGTAACTAAAAACGGAGGATTCGACATTTTTGTTGAAGACATTGGCTGGGGGATTAACACCGGAATTATTAGAGAAGGAGAGGCTCTTAAATCATTTTATGGCTGGGAAGTGGAAGGTATTTGGCAAACGGATGATGACTTTTCAGTTACAAAAGAAAATGTTCAGCCTGGTAATATTAAATTTAAGGATCAGAATGGTGATGGATATATTCGTGATGACGATAGGGTAATCCTAGGGAATTCTTTCCCTGACTTTTTTTGGTCTATTGGTAATACATTCAATTATAGGGGTTTTGAGTTGTTCGTGTATGTAACTTCCGAACAAGGCTTTGAAATATTTAATGAGAATATAATGGAAACTTTTTATCCTATAAATATTCGAAGAAATAAATATGCTGAACCATTTTTGAATCGATGGACTCCTGAAAATCCGACAAACCAGTATCCTTCCTTTGTTCATACAGATGCACAGGGAAAGAAAGCCCCTAATACATTCATGATTGAAGACGGGTCTTATGTAAAACTTAAAAGTGTCAGACTAAGTTATGACCTTAAGAATTTATTCAAATCATTAAGATCAGCACAGGTGTATGTGGTTGGTGAGAATATTTATACAATTACAGATTTTAATGGTATTGATCCTGCTGCAAATCCAAGAGGAAATGCTAACTACCGAATGGAAAGAAATCCGTTCCCTACTTCTACAACATTCATGCTTGGCCTTCAATTAGGATTTTAACACTTTAATTGAAATATAAAATAGTTTATCATTATGAAAGCAAAATATATACAAATAATTCTATTCTTGTTTTTAATTCAGGGATGTAAGTCTATTTTGGATGAACCTGTTCATTCAGAATTTGCAGGTGGAAATTTGTTAACTACCGAACCTGGAATAGAATCTTTACTTTTTGATGCCTATAGCTGGTCTTCGAATATGCTTGGTCCGCAAAGCCAGCATGAAATTAAGAGAGCGGAAATGACCGCAGATATATTGACTCAAACAGGCGGAGGGGAGCATGGGAATGCAACCTATCTTTTAAATTTCACATGGGATGCAACTACCAACGATGACAATGCATTCATGTGGGGATCATGCTGGAACGCAATTCGAAATGCAAACATTGTATTGGATAACATTATGAATGTTGAAAATATCAATGAACAAGACAGGGAGAGAATATCTGCGGAAGCACGTTTCATTAGAGCCATAGAGTACTACGATCTTTGGAATCAATATGGAGGTGTTCCTTTAAGAAAAAGTACGAATGATCCATTGGAATTACCAAGAGTCGGAGACGATGAGTTAATAAGCTTTGTTATAGCTGAATTGGAGGATATAGAACAGATTCTTCCAGCGCCAGGAAATGAACCTAATCATGGTAGGGCAAATAGTGGTGCAGTAAGAGCATTTCTGACAAAAATTTATCTGAACACAATGCAATGGCAAGATGCGGCAGATATGAGCCAAAAAATTATTTCAAATGGCTACTATGAATTGTATCCGGATTATAATGAAATGTTTGCACTTGAAAATGAACAAAACAGTGAATTTATTTGGGTTCGTTCAGCGTATACCAATAATGAAGCTACTTCCAATACTTGCACCGCAACGGCATTCCCTTGGGGATTTTACAAAGCATTGGATGGGGGGATTGAAGGAGTTACGCAGCAGGGGTGGACGAACTGGGCTTCTCAGTACAGGCTATACGATGAATTTTATTTCTCCTTTTCTCCAAACGATACCCGTAAAAAGAGAATATTAACAAAATATATTCATGCAAATGGTGATACAATTAATTTGCTGGCGACCCCTGATAATACAAGATCTATGAAATATCCTCCGGATCCTAATGCTACTGGTAATATGCATGGTAATGATATTCCATTTATCAGGTATGCAGATATTCTATTGTCAAGAGCGGAAGCTTTGAATGAGATTCAGGGACCAAATAGTGAAAGTATATCACTAATCAATCAAATTAGGTCCCGGGCAGGGATTGAGGATTTGAGTTTATCTGATTATAATTCAAAAGATGAATTGAGAGATCATATTTTAGATGAAAGAAGATGGGAATTTTGGTATGAAGGAAAGCGCAGAAGGGATCTGTTGCGGATGGGTAAGTTTATTGAGTTTGCACAAAGTAGAGGAGTTACAAATGCACAGGAATTCCATAGGAAATTTCCGATTCCACAATACGCTTTAGAAGCAAATCCTTTGCTGGAGCAAAATGCTGGATATTAACTTATTAGTCTGGGTTTTGCTGGATGTAAAATAGCCAGACTAATGTTAGGGAATGCTGTTGAAATCCAAATGTTTAATATCAGAAATTTGGTTTTGACAGCATTTTTATTTTACGTTTTTTATTTTCGATTATTTAAATCGTCAAGAATAATCAAGTTTTTGCTATAACTATATAATGATCATCAAAGTTTTTTTCTGATTTTTCTCCTTCAACTTTTTTTCTAAATGCTTTGGTTAAGGAACATTATTTTAGGAAAACATATAAAGATGTTGGATCGAGAACTCTTTTTTGTTATTGGTTACCTTCAAGAAAATTTGATTTTTCTAACTTTGGCTGAAGTAAAACGGGTCAAATGTCAGGAAATGATCAAATGATTTGGGAAGATATTTGTAATGGGAATGTTGATTCTCTTCGTATTTTACATGATCGTTACTACTTGCAATTATGCTCTTACGCCAGGAGATATGTGAATAATTCTATTCATGTGGAAGAACTTGTTTCAGATTGTTTTGTAAAGCTTTGGGTACATCGAAAGAATATAATGATTGAGAAATCAATCAAATCATATGTTTTTCTCATGCTTAGAAACCGAATTGTTGATGAAGCAAGAAAATCTGAATCAAATATTGTACTGAGTTCTGAGTCATTGCCAGACATCCCGGATGAGGCTGTCATTAACAAAAGTGATTTTTATGCAGAGCTTTATGGGGCGATCCAAAGACTTCCAGAACAAAGGAAAAAGATACTTGAATTGGCAGCATTTGAGTCATATACATATAAAGAAATTGCATCTGAACTCAGTATATCTGTAAATACTGTTAAAACTCAAATGAGTCGGGCCTACAAGTTCTTAAAAGAAGAATTAGATCCTAATAGCTTTTTATTTTTGTATCTCCGAGTTAAAAAAGATAATAAATTGTAAGATTGCTGTCACCCTCCAACTTAATTATATCCGTCCTATAAGTAGAAACCTGTTTTGGGATGGACAAAAAAGACAAAATATTTTGGGAGATAGTCACCGGTGATTTATACAATGAACTGGATGAAAAGGAAAAGAATACTTTTCACGAAATTTCTCGGAAAATTGATCACGAATCAACTTTGAGAAAAATAAAGAAAATTAATAGTGGACTTGTTGAAGCCCATGAATTAGATGCTTTTGATAAAGAGAAATCGTGGAACACAATATCTATCCAGGTTAGGAAATCGAAGGTGAGGCAGTTATCGGTCTCTGTTTTGAAATATGCTGCTATTTTGGTTTTTGCAATTTTAACTGGGTGGATATCAAAAGGATATTTAACTCAGACAACTGTGGAATATACCGAAATCGAAGTTTTAGATGGACAGATGGGGCATATATTTTTATCAGATGGAACAGAAGTTTGGTTGAATTCAGGTAGTCGGTTTAAATACCCAAATCATTTTAATAGAAGTACAAGGGAAGTTTTACTAAACGGTGAAGGTTACTTTGATGTAGCATCAGATAAAGAAAAACCGTTTTTTGTTAAAACCAGCAAATTGCAGGTAAGGGTTTTGGGTACAGAATTTAACGTTATGGCTTATGAATCGGAGAATAAGCAGGAAGTAGTTCTGGAAGAAGGTAAAGTGCAAATATTCAATTTGTCAGGTACGAAAATAGGCGAACTTGATCCAGGAGAGAGAATTGTGAGACTAAATAGCTCTTCTAAATTTATTCAAGATAAAGTAGACACACAAAATTTTACAGCCTGGAAGGATGGAGTAGTGGTTTTTGAAGAAGAAACACTTGAAGATATAGCAAGAAAACTTGAACGTTGGTATAATGTTGAGGTCAGGTTTGACGAGCAAAATACACAAACCTATAAAATTACAGGTACAATGCTTCGAAATAAACCGATTGATCAGGTGATACAGGCAATTGAGCTACTTGCCCCAGTAGATTGTATTTGTCAAACTAACTTGGGTGAAAAAGACTTGGTTACTATTAAAAAACGTTGATGCCTATGAAATAAAAAAAAAGCGGAAAAACGCTGGTACCGTTTTCCCGCGGGTTAATAAAACAAATTGTTTCATTAAAAACTATTCAAATTTATGAAAAAACATCGAGAATTTGGCGGCCATTTTTGGTTGCCCCAAAAATTAGTACGCGTTATGAAACTAACCTGCTTTTTGATTCTAGCTTTTGCACTTACAGTAAGTGCTTCGAGTTACTCGCAGTCTTCAAAACTTAGTCTTAGTCTTAAAAAAGGCTCATTAATTGATGTTTTGAGCCAAATTGAAGATCAGTCTGACTACTATTTTTATTATAGCAAAGAGGAGTTAACTGATATTGATGGTCTGTCTGCGGAAATTAGAGGTGAAAATATTAATGTCATATTGGATCGGTTACTTATTAATACAGGTCTTGAATACAAAATTATTGATAAATATATTGTAGTAAAAAGAGCATCGGAAGGTAATTCTGTTGTTGGTCAAAAAACAAGAATTAAGGGTAATGTAACTGACCTGTTAGGAGCTCCACTTCCGGGTGTAACTGTATTTGTAAAGGGGACAACTCAAGGAACTGTTTCCGATAGTGATGGAAACTATACGTTGGATGATGTTGTAACAGATGCCATCTTAGTTTTTTCTTTTGTGGGTATGCAGACTCAAGAAATACCTGTAGCAGGACAAACATCCATTGATGTGATAATGGAGGAAGATGCTATTGGAATTGAAGAGGTCGTGGCTATTGGCTATGGCTCTGTAAAAAAGAGCGATTTAACAGGATCTGTGAATTCAATTAAAGCTGAAGATCTTCGCAAAGAAGGAGCAAGCTCAATTAATCAGTTGTTGCAGGGAGCATCCACAGGTGTACAGGTTGTTCAAAACAGTTCTGAACCAGGTGGCGGTCTTTCTATTCAAATTCGTGGTTCCGGATCTATTAATGCAGGAACAGCTCCCTTGTATGTAATAGATGGCATGCCAATTGACAATGGTTCGCCAGTTACAGGAGGCGGCTCAGGATACGATAATCAAAGAACTCCAAGAAATCCATTAAGCAGCTTAAATCCAGCAGATGTAGAGTCGATTGAAATATTAAAAGATGCTTCAGCAACAGCTATTTATGGAGCACGTGGTGCCAATGGTGTAATAATCATTACAACTAAAAAAGGAGAAGCTGGAGAATTGAAAGTGAGCTACGATGGGTATGTTGGTATTCAAGGAAATGTAAAAAAACTGGATATTTTGAATGCTGAAGAGTATATGTCTGAGATGAATGCTATTCAGGAAGCAGGTGGAGCTGATGCCACTGAACATGTAAGTGGTATTGTCAACGGCGGCAATGACTGGCAAGATCTTATCTATAATAATAATGCAGTTATTCAAAGCCATAATTTGTCCTTTTCCGGAGGGAATGATAAAACTAACTTTTATGCGTCATTTAGTTATTTCGATCAGGATGGTGTTATAAAAAGTTCAGGCATTAAGCGATATACCGGAAGGGTTAACCTTAATTATAAAGCTTCGGACAAATTTAACATGGGAATCAATGTGACGAGTTCATATACTTTTGATGATTTCAATTCAGGTGGTTTTGGAACAAACGAAGCTGCAGGAGTGCTGTATGCCGCATTAAATTGGGATCCAACAAGTCCCGCATATTTTGATGATGGTTCCTATTATATTTCTGATTTCATAAATACGGATAATCCTTTAGCATTATTATACGGTGAGGATGCTATTTCGAATAAGTACAGAACCTTTGGAACCGTTTTCGGAGAATATAGCTTACTTCCCGAATTAAAGGTAAGATTGAATGTAGGTGGTGATATGCACTATCAACGAAAGGATGTCTATATTGATAAAACGACAATCGATGGATATGCTTCTTCTGGCATAGGTACTATTCTACAAGGACATAATTCAAATTACTTAGTGGAAGGTTTAGCTACTTATGAAAAGCAGTTTGATCAGCATAAATTAACTGCCTTGGCTGGTATAACAGCTCAGAAATTTATTTATGAAGACGTTACAACCAAAGCTGAAGGTTTTGTTTCTGACGTTACAAGAACCTACAATCTTAGTTCCGGTGATCCTTTGCTTTATGGTGTTGGAAGCGGTAAATCAGATAATAAACTGTTGTCTTATTTGACAAGGATTAACTATTCCTATATGGGAAAATATTTGTTGACCGCAAGTTTTCGTGCTGATGGTTCGTCTAGATTTGGGGCCAATAATAAATTCGGATATTTCCCATCAGTGGCATTAGCATGGAGAGTTGATCAGGAAGACTTTATTAAAAATATTGAAGAATTAAGTTCGCTGAAGTTACGCTTAAGTTGGGGACAAACAGGAAACCAGTCGATAGGTAATTTTCAATCATTAACTACTTTTAGCAATGGGCCTTTGTATGTTTATGATGAAGAATTGGCTAAGTCTCAACAACCTGCCCGTTTTTCAAATCCAGATTTAAAATGGGAGACCACGGAACAGATTGATATAGGAATCGATTTTGGGCTTTTAGATAATAGAATCTATGGTACCCTGGATTATTTTGAAAAGACTACTTCCGATATGCTGCTGAATCTTCCTGTGCCAACTACTACTGGATTTAATATCAAAAAGACAAATATTGGTAGTGTAAAAAACAGTGGATTTGAATTTGGTTTAACGACCCGGAACTTGGTTAATAAGTTAAAATGGACTACTTCCATAAACATGACTACCTTGAAGAATGAAGTTCTTGATTTGGGAGGAATATCTGAAATAATTACAGGTGGTGCTGGTTGGGCTAGTCAGATTTCGATTATTAAAGAAGGGGAACCGGTTTATTCTTTTTATGGTTATGAAATAGAAGGTATTTGGCAAACTGGTGATGATTTTTCTGTAACAACAGATAATGTTAGTCCCGGTGATATCAAATACAAAGATCAAAACGGGGATCAAACGATTAATGCTGATGATCGGACCATCTTGGGGAATTCAATCCCTAAATTAATTTGGTCAATGAATAATAACTTGAGCTACAAGGGATTTTCATTGGATATTTTATTGGAAGGTGTGCATGGGGTTAACATGTTCAACAATAATTTGGCTGAAACTTACTTCCCTATTTCATTTAGAAGAAATCGATATGCTGAACCAATTTTGAACCGCTGGACTCCTGAAAATCCATCTGATGAATTTCCTTCTTTTGTTGATCCGTTAGGTCAAGGTCAAAAGTATGTAAATTCTTATACTGTTGAAGACGCTTCCTATATCAAGTTGAAAAGTGTGAAGCTTTCATACAATATCAATGCGAGGAACTTATTTTTTGACTCAGCAACCGTATTTGTAAGTGGTGAGAATCTTGCACTGTTTACTAATTATAAAGGTTTGGATCCATCGTTGAATCCAAATGGTAGCGCTGATTTTAGAATAGATTTTAACGCTTATCCAAGCTCTACTACTACGATGTTGGGTGTAAGTCTAAACTTTTAAACTTAATCAAGATGAAACGAGTATTTAAATATATTTTAATATTAATTGTTGCAGTTTCATTTACAAACTGCGAAGGTTTCCTGGATGAAACCGTCTATAATCAATTGGCTCCTGATAATTTATTAAAAACAAAAGAAGGAATTGAGTCGGTGCTAACAGCAGCTTATGCGGAAACAAGTTTCGGAAGTTCCAAATATCATCAGATAGAAGCTGAATGGTCTACAGATATCTCCTGGCAATCTGGAGGTGGCGAGAATGTTTATGCCTTATTGTATATGAACTTCACAATTGATGCCTCTGAAGGAAACTTATTTTCCCGTTTATGGAGTCAACCGTATCAGGGGATCAGGAACTGTAATATTATTTTGGATAATATTGATGATACTGGACTAGCTGAGGATGTTGTAAATGAATTTAAAGCAGAAGCAAGATTCTTAAGAGCAGTTAACTATATCAAATTGTATGAGTCATTTGGTCCAACTGTATTACGAACTAGTGACAATGATGAATTATCAAAACCCAGGGCAACTGAAGAAGAAATTCTAAATTTCATAGAAACTGAATTGGTTGAAGCCATTCCTGTTCTTCCAGATTGGGGAAACGAAGAAGCCTATGGAAGGATTACCAAAGATGCGGCCAAAGCAGTTTTATGTAAATTTTACTTAAACAATAAAGAGTGGCAAAAAAGTGCGTCTTTAGCACAGGAAATTATTAGTTCCGGAAAATTCGATTTATATCCTGAATATGTAGACTTATTTAAAGTTGAAAATGAACGTAATTCAGAATTTATTTATGTACGTCCAAGAACAGCTCTTTCTCGAGAGCAAAGTTTAGACTGGATGGCGTCTGCTTTTCCTGCAGGATTTATGAAAGACCCTAAGTCTGGCCTTACTTTCCAGAGCAATTGGAAAAATTTTGGGTCTCAATATCGTCTATATGATGGTTGGACTAATTCTTTTGAAGATGGTGATAAACGGAAAGAATTAATTTTAACAAAATATATAAGGACGAGTGGTGATACCATTAATTTATTAGGGAACAATGACTCTCGTTCATTTAAATTTTGGCCTGACCCAAATGCAGATGGTGCTGCGCATGGAAATGATTGGCCAGTAATTCGTTATGCCGATATTTTGTTGTCGCTAGCAGAGGCGCAGAATGAGTTAAACGGTCCAACACAGGAGGCTCTTGATTTAATTAATCAGGTTAGAAATAGAGCTGGTTTGGCAGATATTACATTATCTCAGTTTTCGTCGAAAGATGAATTAAGAGATCATTTGGTTAAAGAAAGAGGTTGGGAATTGTATACTGAAGGACACCGTAGGGTTGATTTAATTCGTATGGGTAAATTTATAGAATATGCTGTTGCCCGAGGTAAAAATGCAAAAGCTTATCATGTTCGTTATCCTATTCCTCAACGAGCAATAGATTCTGATTCGGCTTTGGAACAGAATGAAGGATATTAATCCATATAAAAGCAATTCAATTAAACCGGGAGAGAATTTTTACTCCCGGTTTTTACCAAGGATTTAATGAGCTTAATGATATTGAAAGATTGCATATGCTATTGTATGTAAGACGGGATTGGATGTAGAGTTCATATACTACATTATGGCTGCATGATATATTAACTATGTTTTGGCTATATTGGTTTAATTTCCAGATAGCGAGTTAAAATATCACAACTAATGGTTAAAATTTGATATGATGAATTGCGTTGATTTGTATTCTTTTGACCTTGTAAATAGTGTGTTGCAAGAAGAACCTAACAGTTTGAATCATTTAAACCGAAAGTAAAGATGAAAAAAGAAAACATTTTATTGCTAATATGTATTGTACTTATGGTTGCTCCAAGACCATTACTAGCTCAAGACTCAAAATCAGAACTTACACGATTAAAATATAATCAATCAGATTTGGTTGTGGATTTAGCCGTAGGTTTATGGCCAAGTCCACTTCCAATGGATTACGATAAGGATGGTGATTTGGATTTGGTAATTAGTTGTACAGATGTTCCTTTTAGCGGAACATATCTTTGTGAAAATAAAGCTGGCAAGCTATCTGCACAAACAGCTTTGGCAAATCCAGTTTACATTGGCCCTGGTAAGGTTAATCTCACCATTTCTCATATTGGGGATGAGGATTATGTTTTGGCTCCTGGTTTAGAATATAAAGATTTTACAAAAAGTGGATTCAATAATCCGGAAGGGGTGTATCATGTTGAAAGATTGCATGAGCAGTATCCTAAAAGAAGGGTAAGTCAGTGGAATTATGTGGATTATGAAGGTGATGGTGATCTTGATCTAATTGTCGGGATTGATGATTGGGCCGGATATGGCTGGGATAATGCCTTTAACGAAAAGGGAGAGTGGACCAGGGACAAACTTCATGGTTACGTTATTCTGATTTTAAATGAAGATGGAGAGTATCATATCCAGGGCAGATTGCAAGCTGAAGGTGAAGATATTGACGTGGAAGGTAATACTAATCCATCCATGGCTGATTTCGATAATGATGGAGATTTAGACCTTATTTGTGGTGAATTTGTTGATCGATTTTCTTGGTTCGAAAATATTGGTACAAGAGAAAATCCGGTATTTGCAAAGGGCAGGCTTTTGAATAATGGAGATGGGCTTGTTACTATGGATTTGGAAATGATGCGTCCTACTGCCATTGATTGGAACCAAGATGGAAATATGGATTTGTTAGTGGGAGATGAAGATGGACGTATTGCTTTTATCGAGAATACTGGAGAAGTTAATAATAATATGCCGGTATTTAAGTCGGTTGTCTACTTAAAACAAGAAGCTGATTTCGTAAAGTTTGGTGCTTTAGTTACGCCATACAGTGTTGACTGGGATGAGGATGGAGACGAAGATTTAATTTGCGGAAATTCGGCTGGCTACATTTGTTTCTTTGAGAATTTGGATGGTAAGGAAATTCCAACATGGAGTAAGCCTCAATTTTTAGAGGCTGACGGAGAAATCATTCGCCAATTAGCTGGATATAATGGATCTATTCAGGGACCTGCCGAACGCAAATGGGGATATACTGTACTGACAGTTGCAGACTGGGATGGAGATGGATTAAAAGATATAATAACCAATGGCATCTGGGGTAAAATTCAATGGTATAAAAATGTGGGAGAAAAAGGTGCTCCAAAATTAAGCTTTAAAGGAAGTGTAAAAATAGATACCAAAGAGAATCCAAAACCTAAGTGGAACTGGTGGAGCCCTGAAAAAGATGAATTATGTACACAATGGAGAACTACACCGTATACTATTGATTGGAACCAGGATGGTTTAATGGATTTGGTGATGCTGGATCATGAAGGATATTTAGCCTTTTTTGAACGCTTCAAAAAGAAAGGCAAATTATATGTAAAACCAGGCAAAAGAATTTTTAAGGAAATTGGCAAGGAAAAAGAAGATGGTTTGTTGAGATTGAGTGCTCGTGAAGCGGGTGGTAGTGGAAGAAGAAAACTCTGTTTTGCTGACTGGGATGGAGATGGTGATCTTGACATTCTTGCCAATAGTAGGAATATTGAATTATGGGAGAATACTGGTGAATCGGATGGTTTCATTAATTATAAAAATAAAGGCAACGTAATCAATACTCATTTGGCAGGTCATACTACTAGTCCTACCACTGTTGATTGGAATAAGGATGGTGTTCCGGATCTACTAATAGGTGCTGAAGATGGACACTTGTATCTGTATGAAAACAAGTAATTTAAACTAAAAATGAGGTTGTCTAATTTTAAAAATATAAATACTTCAGCAATACTATGTTTTGTTTTCTTGATGGTGTTTTCGGGAATAAACTCAAGTAAAACGCTTGCAACAAACAAAGTGAAGCAAAAGCCAAATATAATTTTGATCTATATTGATGACTTGGCTTATTCCGATGTTGGCTGTTACGGTCGTGAGTTTGGTAATTCTTTCACAGAAACTCCAAATATAGATCGATTGGCATCTCAAGGAATGAAGTTTACCAATGCATATGCTTCTGCGCCAATTTGTTCTCCTTCAAGAGCAGCATTGTTGACAGGAAAAACACCTGCAAGATTAGGATTTGAATTTGTAACTAAATATGAAGGTGACACCTTTTCCTGGGACGATGAAAGTTGGAAAGAAAAGTACAAGGATTTTCAATTGTCGTGTCCACCATACACTACAACTTTGGTATTATCCGAAAATACCATTGCAGAAGAATTAGTTGAAAATGGCTATGAGACTGGGATGGTTGGTAAATGGCATGTTGCCCCTCACCACCTGCATTACAATGGTTGGAGTTTAACACATGGCCCCAAGCAACAAGGTTTTGAATGGGCTGAAGATACATTCGGAGCACATCCGTATGCATATACCAAAAATGATCCGAAACAGGAATATGAAGAAGGAGAATACCCTGAAGATGAATTAACTCAAAAAGCTATTGAGTATTTGGGGATGAATCATGAAAAGCCATTCTTCCTATTTGTAAGTCATTATTTTGTACATACACCAATTGATGACCGTTTGGATTGGCTGATTCAAAAATACAGAGATAAAGCGTCGGGGGATAAAAAAATTCCGGAACGCGTGATACAATATGCTGCATTTGTTGATAGAATGGATCATTATGTAGGTCAATTGTTAGATGCAATAGATCAAAACAACTTAACTGAAAATACCTTGGCAGTGTTTACTTCAGATAATGGAGGGCACCCGGCTTTTGCTTTTAACAGGCCATTTCGGGGAAGTAAATGGAACTTATATGAAGGAGGTGTACGAGAACCATTTATTGTTCGCTGGCCGGGTGTTGTAAAAGAAGGTTCTGTATGCAATTCGCCAATTATTCAAATGGACTTGATGCCAACTTTTAGTGAAATAAGTGGGAATGATCTGCCAATGGCTTCAGATGTTGATGGTCAATCTATTCTACCTCTTTTGAAGGGAAAAGAAGTAGAAAAGGAAGACAGAACATTTATTTGGCATTTCCCATATTATCATCCTGAAGGAGAGGAATATGGTAGGGCAATTGAAAATATTGGTGTTGAAGATTTGGCAATAGCTCGAACAAAGCCTCAATCTGCGATAAGAAAAGGCAATTATAAACTGATCTATTTTTATGATGATGACAGGTCGGAACTTTATGATTTAAGTAAAGATATTTCAGAAAGTAATGATCTAAGTAAAGAACGTCCCTGGGATACGGCTAAACTGAAATTGGAACTATTCAATTACCTGAATCGTGTTAATGCCAGGTATCCAAGGAAAAACATTAAATAAAAAACGCCATGACAAAATTTATAAATACAGTATGTCTGTTGTCAATAATCTTTTTGATTTCCTGTGGATCCAATAAGGAGCAGGTCAATAGTAAAGAGAAGCCTAATATTATTTTTGTGTATACAGATGATCAGGCTGCTTGGGATATCGGAGTTAGTGGTAATCCACAAATTCACACTCCTAATATGGATAAGTTGGCAAGTGAAGGGGCGTATTTTCGAAATTCATTTGTAACGACTCCGGTATGCAGTCCGGCTCGGGCAAGTTTAATGACAAGTCAGTATGCCAGTGAATACGATATTTTGGATTTCATACCTCAGCCGGGACATCGCTTATACGATCCCGATCATGAGATCGGACTTGATCCGAGCAGCATAACTTTTGCTGAGGTGTTGCAACAAAATGGATACAAAACCGGCTTAGTTGGTAAATGGCATTTGGGAGATTGGTTAAATGATGATACGAAAAAATTCCATCCAACCAACAATGGCTATGATTATTTTATGGGTATTACCGGTGGAGGAACTTCCTCCAAAAATCCAACTTTGGAAAAAGATGGAGTTGTTGGAAAAATAGAAGGCTTTACTTCTGATATATTAACCGAGAATGCATTGAACTTTATCAATGAAAATAAAGACTCAACTTTCTTATTGTGTGTTCATTATCGAGCTCCACATGGGCCATGGTTGCCAGTGCCCGAAGATACATGGGCTCCATATGAATCGTTAGATCCTGAAATTCCGAATCCTGATTATCCTGACCTGGATATCACCAAGGTTAAAAATCACATGAAGGAATACATGGCCAGTACTAGTGGTGTTGATGAAAATTTGGGTAAAATTATGAGCTTGGTTGAAGATTTAGGTTTAGCTGATAATACCATTTTCATTTACAGTTCGGATCATGGATACAACATGGGGCACAACGGAATTGAGCATAAAGGGAATGGTTTCTGGGTAACTAAAACTGTTCATCCGGCTCATGGAAATATTGCGGAAAATTCGCGTCCTAATTTGTACGATAATTCTTTAAAAGTTCCTGCAATTATTAAATGGCCGGGAGTTGTAAAACCGGGGACAGTGATCGAAAAAGTAATGACATCATTAGACTGGTATCCAACAGTGGTTGCCATGGCAGGTGCTGATTTGCCGGAAGGAAAAATTGTCAGAGGCAGAAGTTTATTGCCATTACTAAAAGGTGAAATCCCGGGGGATTGGAATGATGATGTATACAGCGAATACAGCCAAATAAATTATAGTAAGGCATATATGCGTACCTATCGCACGTCGGAATGGAAATTGGTAAGGGACTTCCTAAATGAAGGTAGAGATGAGCTCTATCATATTTCAGTTGATCCGGAGGAAAGCACAAATTTAATCAATGAGGATACTGCAGAAATAAAAGAAGTTATCCAGGAACTAGATGCGAAGATCATTGAGAAAATGACTGAAATTGGTGATCTATTATTAGAACAAGTAAAGAGCAAGTAGAAACTGAACGAAATCTTACTTAGAAATAATATAAGTGAAATGGTTGTTTCCAGTTGATAAAATATACACTACAATAAAATGCTTGTCATTTATGATCTGCATTTTAAGAAGTGCCAACTCTTATTATCTTTCATGATAGGAGTTGGCTTTACTCTTTTGGGGATGTTGTCTAGATTGGATTTATGAATGTATTTGAATTTTTGGATGTAAAGTGATGAATGTTCTAAGCAAAGAAGCAGAGCTGCCTTTTAAGGTCAAAATGAAATTACAGTGTGAAAAATCTTATAATTTTGTAGAGAATTATTTGGAAAGGAAGGGTAATTTTCAATCAATGACCTCTGATAAGGAAATATGGTTACGTTTTATAAACGGTGAAGAAAATGCATTTTGTTATATTTTTGACGAATATCATCTCCAATTGTTCGAGTATGGACAAAGATTTACAAAGAACGATGAGTTAGTTCGCGATAGTATTCAGGATCTTTTTTTTGAATTGGCACGAAAAAAAGAGAAGCTCGCTTTGACTGATAATATTTCCTTCTATTTACTTAAGTCAGTTCGTCAAAAAATATTCCAGAATATCAGGAAAAGTAGAAATTCGCAAACGAATATAACAACCGATCAGATTGATGAATTTAGGTTAGATTATTCGATAGAAGTTGATCCTTTGGAGAAAGAATTGAAACTGGATAGATTAGCACAAGCAATTTCAACCTTACCACCTCGTCAAAAGGAGACAATATATCTTAAGTACTACAAAAATCTATCGAATAGCGAGGTTGCAGATGTAATGCAAGTAAAGTATCAATCAGTCTCAAATACAATACAAAAAGCAATAAGCAAATTGAGGTCAATTTTGGAAACTGATGCAGAATCAATAATTTTTTTCTTCCACACATATCTCAAATAACTTTTTGGGTAGCTAAAATTGAAAGTGTGTTTTACAGCATGTAATCTGCAGGGGTATAAATTTCTTTTCTCAGCTTTTAAGGTTGAGATGTAAAGAGAGGTGCTATGAATAGAAAGATTACAGAATTTTTATTCAGCCGAAAAAATAAAGCTGAAATATCGAAAGATACATTAAGAAATATTTCTTCCATTAAGAAGACTCATCCTGAAAAAGCAATTGCTCAGTTAATTTCATATGTCCTGAAATTTAAAAGGACGGAAATCTTATCAACTACTAAGTATGAACATGATTTTGCTGCAATTAGAAAGAAGTCATTAGAAATATATAATGACGACAATTCAAAATCAATAAACTTAAATAAAGGGTTACGGTTTATAGTTGCAGCGAGTGTTGTCTTATTTTTTAGTGTGGGAAGTTACTTCCTGGGAGAATATAAGTTCTTCAGTAATCAAGAAACTGCATCAGAAATAATAGAATTTAAAACACCTAAGGGGCAGCAAACTGAAATAGTTTTGCCAGATGGAACATTCGTTGCCCTTAATTTCGATTCCAGACTCAACTATCATATATCAAGAAGTAAAAGCCTGCAAAAAGTTGAACTTCATGGGGAAGCATTTTTTAAAGTTACGAAAAATGAGAATCGTACATTTCGTGTAATAACTGATAAGATGAATGTCAATGTTTTGGGGACTGAGTTTAACATACGTGCATATGATGAGGATAATAAAGTAGAGACGACTTTATTAGAGGGTAGTATCGAAATAAGAAACATTTCAAATCACCGAAGCGGCGTATTGTTGAAGCCAGGACAAAGATGGAGTTATAATAAATTAGACAATACACAGGAAACATTTAATGTAAATGCCAATCAATCTACTCTGTGGAGAAATGGTGAGTACTATTTTGAAAAAATATCATTCGGGGAATTAGCAAAAAACCTCGAACGGATGTATGACATTACGATTCATTTTGAAGATTCTAAATTAAGGAATGAGGTTTATTCAGGGAGCGTGTTTAAAGATGATAAAATTGAAGAGATATTAGAGATAATAGATTTAACAATACCAATAAATTACAAAAAAGAAAAGAAAGAAATATGGATTAGTAGTGAATAAAAAACCGGAAGATGATCCACCATCCTCCGGTTCAATAATCAATTAACGAATAGTTGGACGCTATTCATTTTATTAATTAAGCAAAACAAATGTATGAAAAAAAAGGTGAAACTACATGCCTTCCGTAGTGGAGGTATGGCTAAATTATGGCGTATTATGCGGTTAACTTTCTTTATTGTCCTTGTTGGGTTGCTTGAGGTATCAGCTAGTGTATATTCACAACAAACTCGGTTGAGTTTGGATTTGGAGAATTGTACCCTGGAAGATGCTTTCAGTAGAATTGAGGACAATTCCAAGTATGTGTTTTTTTATAATGCGGATCAAGTTCAACTTGATCAAATAGTGAACTTGAACATAGAGAATCTGAATATTGAAGAGATATTGACAGAGTTATTAAAAGACAAGGGGATCTCATTTAATATAATTGATCGAAGAATCGTTTTATTTCCTGAGAAAGATAATTCTCAAATATTAAATCAAAATAAGAAGGATATATCAGGTAATGTTTCAGATTCATCAGGGGAAGGACTTCCTGGTGTAACTGTTGTCGTCAAAGGAACCACTTCTGGTACCATTACGGATGTGGATGGTAACTATACTTTATCAAATGTTTCAGGTGATGCGGTTTTAATATTTTCTTTTGTTGGAATGAAAACAGAGGAAATTCAGGTAGCCGGTAAAAACAAGATAAACTTGGTAATGGAAGAGGAATCTATTGGCTTGGAAGAGGTTGTTGCTGTTGGATATGGTACAGTTAAAAAAATTGATTTAACAGGTTCTGTAGGAAAAGTGTCTGTTAATGACTTGCAAAAAGCTCCGGTGAAATCGTTTGATGATGCATTGGCAGGTCGTTTAGCAGGAGTGCAGGTAGTTACTTCTGATGGGCAACCTGGTAGCCTACCTACGATTGTGATTCGCGGTGGAAATTCAATTACCCAAGATAATTCACCTTTGTATGTTGTTGACGGTTTTCCAATCGAGGATAATGACAATAATGCAATAAATCCAGCTGATATCGAGTCAATTGATGTTCTAAAGGATGCATCTGCAACAGCTATATACGGAGCACGGGGGGCAAATGGTGTAATCATTATTACAACCAAGAGAGGGCAAACAGGTGAGCCGGTAGTTACCTACAATGGTTCGATCGGATGGAATCACGATACAAAACGAATTGATGTAATGGATGCTTACGATTTTGTGAATCTACAGTTGGAGATTGACAGTGTGAATGCCACCAACCTTTATTTGGTAAATCAGAATATGAGCCTGGAGGATTACAAAAATGTTGAAAGTTTGGATTGGTATAAAAAAGTTGTTCAGACGGCACTGACCCATAACCATAACCTTTCAATAACTGGAGGTAATAAGCAAACAAGATATTCGTTTTCCGGATCATATATTGATCAGAGCGGAATCTTTACAAATACTGGATTCAAACGCTACCAGGGGCGTTTATCTCTGGATCAAACGATCAATGAGAAGATAAAAGTTGGTATAAATACCAATTACAGTGAGGCAACAACTTATGGGGTTGTAGTGACCGATTATGACGGTGGAGCAGGAGCAGCAATCATGCTTGATATTTGGGGATACAGACCGGTTCTGCCTAATGATGAAGGTATTGATGCAGAAGACATGCTAATTGACCCAAGTATTAATACTTCGGTTGCATTTCGTGTAAACCCACTTTTACAGTTGGAAAATGCGTTAAGAGAAAAGATATCGAAAAACCTTTTAGCTAATTCCTATGTCGAATATGAAGTAATCCCAAATCTTAAATTGAAGGTAACCGGCGGGATGAACAGCCGAAACTTTCAACGGAATGTTTTTAATAATTCTTCAACAAGGACAGGAAGTACTTACTTCCCTTTTTCGTTGGGTGTTAATGGTAGTGAAACGTTTACGAACAGTGTTAGTTTAAGCAATGAAAATACCTTGACATATAATCTCAAAATCAAAAAACACAAGTTTACTTTGCTGGGGGGATACAGTCAACAAACGAATAAGACGTCAGTTTATGGCGCAACAGCAAATCAAATACCAAATGAGGAGTTAGGCTTAAGTGGAATAGATGAGGGTACTCCATCATCTATTAATTCTTCGGTTTCTGAATGGGCCCTTCAATCGTTTATCGGAAGGATTAATTATAATTACAAATCGAAATATTACTTTACCAGTTCCTTTCGGGCTGACGGGTCTTCAAAATTTGCCCCTGGTCATCGATGGGCCTATTTCCCCTCTGGTGCAATTGCATATCGGCTAAGTGAAGAGAAATTTATGAAACCACTTAATTTTCTTTCAAATCTTAAATTAAGAGCAAGTTGGGGGTTGACAGGTAATAACAGGGTGAGTGATTTTGCTTACCTCTCAAGTGTTGATGTAAATGTATCTAACCGCTATTCATTTGGTAATCAAACGCCATCCCAAGCCAGTATAGTTGGTAGTTTAGGAAATCCTGCTTTAAAATGGGAGACTACTGAACAGTACGACGTTGGTCTAGATATTGGGCTGTGGAAGAATCGGTTGGATATTTCAGCTGATTACTATTATAAGAAAACCAATGATTTGTTACTACGAGCTGAACTGCCAAATTCATCCGGGTACCTTAGAGCTTTTAAAAATATCGGATCGGTATCAAATGAGGGTTTTGAGTTTTCAATAAACTCAGTAAATATTGAGCGCAAAAACTTTAGCTGGACAACGAATCTAAATATGTCATTTAATAGCAGTGAAGTTTTATCATTAGCGGAAAATCAGGATTTTATGACTACCAGTATGACTGTGTCTGGTTCGACTAATAATGCCTTGTTTATAGCTAAGATAGGGGAGCCCATCGCACAATTTTATGGACTGATTTATGAAGGAACCTACAAATACGATGACTTTAATTTGTTGGAGGATGGAACTTATGTTATCAAAGACGAGATCCCTGGTAATGGAGGTGTAAGAAATCAAATTCAGCCTGGTGATGCAAAATATAAAGATGTCAATGGTGATTTGAACATTACTGCTAATGATTACACTGTTATTGGTAATCCTAACCCCGATTTTATTGGTGGGCTTAATAACAACTTTCATTATAAGTCTTTTGATTTGGGGGTATTTCTTCAGTTTTCTTACGGTAATGATATTTTTAATGCAAACAGGGTATTGTTTGAAAATGGAAGGTTTATTGATCTTAATAGAAATCAGTATGCATCACTAAATGACAGGTGGACAGTTAATAATCCGGAGAGCAACATGCCTGCTCTTAACCGCCTGGGAGGTAATTTTTATTCTTCAAGAACTGTTGAGGATGGATCATATCTTCGTCTGAAAACCGTTTCATTGGGTTATAATTTTAGTAATAGAATTATCAATAGATTAAAGATTAAGTCTTTAAGGGTGTATTGTTCTGCACAGAATTTATTAACATGGACTAAGTATTCCGGACTGACTCCGGATGTGTCAACTAGGAATTCTACTTTAACTCCGGGATTTGATATCTCTCCGTATCCGGTTTGCCGGACAATAACATTTGGCACAGAAATAAAATTCTAAAAAAGGAAAGTTATGAATCGAATATATATACTAATTATAATTGCTGCACTAGGAATTGTTTCCTGTGCAAAGCTCGATACCGAACCTTCAGATTTTGTGGCTCCTGAATATTCCTATAATACGGAAGATGAAATTAATGCTGCACTTGTTGGTGTTTATGATGCCTTAGGGGAACGTTTTTTATATAGCGGTATAAATAAAGCGCTCAATGTGAACTTTAATTGTACTGATGAAATGTTTTTAAGTTCTTCGAAAGCCACCAATGCGGTGGATATATATAGTTACAGTTCAACTGATGCCTCACCTAATAGTATTTGGGGTGCTCTTTATAAAGGAATTGAAAGAGCGAACATTGTTTTAGACAATATTGAAAAACCAGAGATGGATGAAGCAAAACGAAACGTAGTTAAAGGTGAAGCAAAATTCTTAAGGGCATACTTTCATTTTGTTTTAGTACAGAATTTTGGTGCTGTGCCATTAAGAACTGAGCCTACAGCTTCTGTTAAAGATATTTATAATGAGCGTGTACCAGCAGACTCTGTATATAACTTCATTTATAACGAAATGGTTGAAGCGGAACAGTTGGTGAATCCCATTACAGAATATGACTATGCTGAAAGAGTTACAAAGTCTGCTGTTCAGGGGATACTTGCAAGAGTCTGTTTGTTTATGGCTGGTTTTCCAAACAATATGACAGAAAAGTATCAGGATGCATTGTACTGGGCAGAGAAAGTTATAAATTCAGGATTACATGAATTAAATCCGGATTATTCCAAGGTATTTATAAATTTAAGTCAGGATTTATATGATACTAAGGAAAGCATCATGGAGATCGGTTATTATACAACTGGTGCTGGGGAGATTTATAGTGAGCGTGGTTATCTGGGAACTACAATGGGGATAAGGCAAAATTTAGTATCCTATGGTAAAGCTTCTCCAAGATTCCTGATCCAGGATATGCTTTTTAAGAAGTTTGATGTTCAGGATCTTCGTCGTGACTGGTGCATTGCTCCATACAGTTATAAAGGGAATAAAGCTCCGACTCGCGTTTATTGGAATGATTCTCAGATTTACAATCGATATATTGGAAAATATCGTAGGGAGTATGAAACACTCAGTAATAAATCAAATTATAATAGTACCAATTTTCAATTACTTCGCTATTCTGATGTCTTGCTGATGGCAGCTGAAGCTGAAAATGAAATTAATGGTCCAACTCAAAAAGCAATTGACTATGTCAATCAAGTTAGAAGAAGGGCTTATGGTAGTGGTAAATCATTAAAGAGTATTTCGGTTACTAATCCTGGTACTGGTTATGATGCTGGTAGTACAACCGTTACTGTTGTGGGCGGAACCGCTGTTGCCGGGCTTGATCCAGTATCGGTAATTCCTGTTGTAGAGGATGGTGCTATCACTGCAATAAATATCTCAAATTACGGAACAATGTACAATGGAGAGCCTACTATTAGCATAGAGAGTTCTGCCGGAGGAATTGGAGCTGAGGCTGTCGCTGTTTTGACTGAACCTGAATATGCAGATATTAAGTTAGTTGATTTCACTTCTGCTGGTGAATTAAGGGAGTTTTTACAAGATGAACGGGCTCGTGAACTTTGCTTTGAAGGCTGGAGAAGACTGGACTTGATGCGATGGGGAATTCTCGTTTCAAAAATGCAGGAGGTGGCTGCTTATATTACAGAAACAGCACCTTCGAATTTTAAATATGCAGCAGCAGCTGGTAACAATATTGAGGATAAGCACAATTATCTTCCAATTCCTAATTGGGAGACTTCTACCAATCATTTGACCTATCAAAACCCAGGTTGGTAAAATATTTTAGATAAAACGTATTGATAACCAATACCCATTATCTTTCTATGTTGATTTTAGTGATCGTGGGAGGATAATGTGGTATTTATATGCATGCAATGAATACAAATAGAGAGAATAATGTTAACAGAAGACAATTTCTGAATTATACAGCATTGGGAGTAGTTGGGAGCGCAATTACAGGTAATGTTTTTGGTAAAAGTATTAATGAATTTGGTGTTGATCCAGAGTCGGAAGTTGATCAAACGGAAAAACTGCAAGTGGCAATTAATGAGGGAGCTTCAGTCCTGTTTTTTCCTGATGGGAATTATAAAACAGGTACATTGAATATTCCTGCAAACAAGACTTTAATCTTCTCACAAAAGGCAACTCTTCTGCCTATACCCAATAAAATTGAAGATAAAAACTTGCTTGTGGTAACTGGTGATGATGTCAGAATTGAAGGCATTAATTATGACTTCACATGGAACGGTGCGACTTTAAATGAAACACCAGTATGGAATTTGATTTTTGCTGAGGGCGTATCTAATCTGTTAGTTAGCAAGTCAAATGTTCGTAATAGTGACAAAAGGGAAGTAATGCCTTTAAGTGCCAGAAAGCGCAGGGGAAGATTGTACAATCTTGATGGAACTGACCCGAAAGAGAATTACAGTCATTTGGGGTATTATAATTCGCAAACCATTGTATACACTAAAAATTGCAAAAATATTGTTTTGGAAGACTCCGTCGGCTCCAGGCTTCATGGGATGATTTGTGCTGATAATTGTTGCAATGTTACTTCTAGAGGAAATCATATGATAAGCGGGAATCATATAACACGATTTGCAGAAGGGGGTGAAAATTTACGTCATCATGATAATTGGTCAAGAGATGTGAAATATCAGGTGGTTTGGTTTGGTGGTTCTCCTGATCCAGGGCGTAAGAAGGATGTTCCTAATGGAACTTCAACTGTCGTTCATCGCGATGTAAAATTTGGTATGGAGGGATACAACAGGCATACTTCCGGGGCATTTGATATTCTTATCCAAAATAATTATGCTGAATATGGAAATACATTAGCTTGGGGGAATAAAGGACGGCAGGTTATTATTGATGGTAATATAGCCCGTTTTATTTCTGATTATGCATATGGTACTGAGGGTGGTGAGAATATAATCTTCTCAAATAATATTTCAATTAATTGTACGGCGGGAGGCATTGCTTCAATGTACTGGGGCGAAAAACTTCAGATAACCGGTAATCTGATAATGACAAGGCATGAACCATGGGAAGATGAGTGGAGTTGGTGGGATAATCCTTCAAAATATTTAGGACCGTTTATTCGCTTGCATCATGGACCATCTAATGTTGGCGATAGATATGGTGCGGGTACTGTTCAGATAAGTGGTAATCTGTTCACTAACGAACTGACTCAGCGAACAACCGATATTTTAATTCATAACGGACGCGATGTAACTGTTAGTGGTAATAAATTTATCAATGGTAAAGTGCGCAAGTTTGGTGAAGGTAAACTTACTGTAATGGATAATGAATTCATTTCCCGAATGGAATTTGATCCACTGGGTATTGAAGTTGAACCAAGAGGAACAGAAGCGGCATTTATCAAAGGGAACATATTCAGAAAAGAAGAAGCAATTGGTACAACTAATGAAGAGACTAAAAGTATGGAGTTGCAAAAAGTTCCGTACTTTTTATTTACCGGAGAAGCTAGTTTGGAAGAAGGTGCTGGTTCAATCGATAAGCAGGATATGCCGGCTATATCTGTGGGGGCAAATAGTAAGTTCTTCGGACTAGTTGAAGATAATTTTATTCAGGGGTGGAAACAAGCAATCGTTGGCAAGTTTAGCCGAATGAAGGATGCGAAGTTGGTTGTTGCGAAAAATACTACTGATGGTAAAATTCAGGTTGATCGTTCAGAAAAAGCGCCAGGAATTAAAATTGAGATGAATACATCTTTCAATGAATAGAATGGTGATGAAAATTGTCCTAAACTCCTTCCGGCATACGGAAGGAGTTTCTTTCATCATATTTTGAGATAATGGCTGACGTTTGCTGTGTTAATATCCTCAATTGCATCGATCTCACTATTTTTTATTAGCCTCTTGATCTAGTTTCCTAAATATTGTTTGTTAAATATTGACGCGTATTGCAGGTGAAAGTATTTTGAAAGGGTTAGAAGGGTTAAAATACAATGTGTTCTTGTTAATATTTGATATTTGGATGGAATTGAGATTATATTCCTTTGTGAAATATAATAGCATTTTCAGGTGTCGATATATTGTATGAATAATTGAAAAGTAGGAAACGTAAATCCATTATAATTATGATCGTTCTGATCTCATGTCAGTCAAATTCGATAATGGATAGCAAGGCTATTCGAGATTGGTTTGAAAAAGGGGAGTGGAAACAAGGTTGGCCCATCGTGGTTGATGAGTCTGCTGATCAAGTTGATTTTGCTAAATATTATCATCAAAACCCTAGACGATGGAATAAAGCTTTCGATTTTTTATCAGCAACTGATTTTCAAAATATTGAACCGGGTAAATATGAACTTGATGGTGAATCTCTGTATGCCAATGTGGATCAATATCGAACCAGAGATGAAGAAGATACCCGATTTGAGACTCATAATAAATATGCTGATATCCAGTACCTGATCAAAGGGAAAGAATACATCGGTGTTGTTGAGCTATCCAAAATGCAGAAAGCTATGTTTCCATATAATAAAGAGAAGGACATAACTTTTTACAGTAGTTCAGAAAACAATTATCGGTTGGCAGACAGTAGTCGGTTTTTTATTTTCTTGCCAGATGATGCACATCGGCCATGTTTGAAAGTGGATGATAATTTAGAGGTTAAAAAGATTGTTGTTAAAGTATTACTCAACGAGTAAAAATATTACCAGAGATGAATCAAATTAGAAATTATAATAGAAATATATTGCGATTAAATCAGATAGTTAGGGGCGAAAATCTTGTCATCGCTTTTCTGATGTTTTTTATGGGGATGAGTTTGAATTGTTTTGCTCAGACATCCTTTTTGTGTAGCGAGGGAGTTGCTGTATTTTATCCCAATCAATTTGACGCAGGTCGAGTAATGCCTTCTCTTGCAATTACTAAGAGTCTGTATCCTCAGTCATCTTTACCAGCAGATTGGGCTGTTAAGCCTTTGTTTTTTGAAGAGGATGGGCAGAAAGTGATTCAAATAACATGTGATCCTGATGCCGATTTGTATGGAACAGGAGAAGTAACAGGAGGTCTTCGTCGGAACGGAACCTCTGTGCAAATGTGGAACACCGATAATTATACATACACTAGATTTGGTGGGGAATGCTTGTATCAGTCACATCCGTGGATTCTTGGGGTGAGGAAAAATGGAACTTCATTTGGCATTATTTCAGATAATTCATGGAAGCAGGATTTTGAATTGAATCATCCTATTAGAATTACAACTAAAGGACCTTGGCCGAGACTGATTATAATTGAAAAAAATACTCCGCAGGAGGTGTTGGAAGAGTTGGCCAATCTGACAGGTAAAATGGAGTTGCCACCAATTTGGGCATTGGGTTATCAACAATGCCGGTATTCTTATTTCCCTTATACAAGGGTTAAAGAAATTGCAGATGAGTTTCGACAACGAAGAATTCCCTGTGATGTCATCTGGATGGATATTGATTACATGAATGAATTTCGTGTTTTTACCTTTGATAATGACAAGTTTCCTAATCCTAAAGGATTGAATAGTTACCTTCACGATAAGGGATTTAAATCGGTTTACATGATTGATCCGGGAATAAAAGCAGATCCAGATTATTTTGTATATCAACAGGGGAGTAAAATTGATGCCTGGATCAAGGATAAAGATGGAGAAGAATATCATGGTAAGGTGTGGCCGGGAATTTGTGCTTTCCCAGATTTTACAAGACCTGATGTTCAGAGTTGGTGGTCATCATTATATGATGATTTTATGTCAATGGGAGTAGATGGAGTATGGAATGATATGAATGAACCTGCTGTCTTTGAAACGGACAGTATGACCATGCCTTCTGGTAATATACATATGGGAGGAGGCTCTTTGCCTCCAGATATTCATGGCAGATATCACAATGTTTACGGTATGCTTATGGTGAAAGCCAGTAGGGAAGGCATATTAAAAGCAAAGCCGGAAAGCCGTCCTTTTGTTCTGTCCCGATCTAACTTTCTGGGAGGACAGCGCTATGGGGCTACCTGGACAGGTGATAATGTGTCCAATTGGGATTATTTTAAAATGTCCATACCCATGAGTATTAATTTAAGTTTATCAGGTCAGCCTTTTAATGGACCAGATATTGGTGGATTTTCCCAGGATTGCAACGGGGAATTGTTGGCGAACTGGATTGCATTAGGTGCTTATTATCCATTTTCGAGAAATCATTCATCAAAAGGTACAGTGGATCAAGAGCCTTGGGCATTCGGAAAAAAAGTTGAGGATGTCTCCAGAACAGCAATAAATAGAAGATACCGATTGTTGCCGTATTTATATACGTTATTTTATGAAGCCTCTCAGACAGGTCTTCCGGTGATGCGACCGGTATTTATGAGTGATGTTCAGGATACTACTTTACGTTTCGAGCAAGAATGCTTTTTACTGGGCGGCGATTTGTTGATAATTCCACGTTGGTCTTATGAGCCAAGGCTTCCTCAGGGAGACTGGGATATTTTGAAATTAGAGAAGAATGATGATGGATACCAACCATACGTTGCTCTTCGCTCTGGTGCAATTGTGCCTATTGGCAAGGTGATTCAAAATACAACGGAATATTCTACAGACTCTTTGACCCTTTTAGTCAATCCTGATATTAAGGGAAATGCTTTTGGACGTATGTATGATGATGCAGGAGATGGTTTCGGGTATAAAGTAGGGGATTTTGCTTTTTATCAATTCAAAGCATTTAAAACTGAAGAAAATAAGCTGAAGATTCAAATGATGCAGAAGGATGGGAAAAATGTTTCAGCACAAAGGTATTTACGTGTTGGCTATGTTATTGATAATAAAATTGTATACTCAAGCTGGACAGATAAAAGTGAAATAATAGTTGATGTGCTTCCAGATAACCAACATGGAATTGAGCTTTCGAAGCTGAAAATGACCCAAGTTAAATTTAATGATAATAAGGACTTAAATAATCTATTTAAAAAGGTCAAGATTGAGATTAAAGACGGTGAGAACTTTTAAGTATTTGAAGTTAAAAATGATCTTTCTTGGTGATGTTTTTAGCTGGTGATTAAAATTAGTATACATTTTGAATTTAAATATTATGGTAAATATTAAGTTTCTTGTAACAACTCTTATCTTCATTAGTAATATATTCTTTTCAGAAATTTCTTTTGCAGGAGGAGTTAGTAAAAATGATCAAGTTCAGTTAGTTAGGCTACTTGCAATAGGTAATAGCTTTTCTGATAATGCATGCAGGTATTTATCGCAAATAACCCAATCCGTGGATAGTTGTGATATTTTAATTGGTAGGGCTATGATTGGTGGTTGTTCTCTGGAAAAGCATGCTAAATTAATAGATGCATGTGAGCAGGATTCTTCGCTAAAACCATATGAGGGAAAGACTCTCAAAGAGATATTACAACAAGAAGAATGGGATGTAGTTACCATTCAACAAGTAAGTTATTTAAGTTTTAAGAAAGAGAGTTTTCAGCCATATGCTGATCAGATTTATGCATTTGTGGAAGAATATGCACCACAAGCCAGAATTTACATACATGAAACCTGGGCATATGGTCCGGACTGTGCGCGTTTTGAAAAGTTCGGTATAACAATGAAACAGATGTATCGAAAATTGAAGAAGAATTATAGATCATTGGCAAGACACTTTAATACTCCAATTTTACCATCAGGGGATGCCTTTTATAATTCATATAAGGGAGATAACAAAATTGATCTTTGGGATTCGAAAGATCGTTTCCATGCCAGTTCTAATGGATGTTATTTGGCTGGTTGTGTGTGGTTCCACTGCATATTCGAACAGCCTTCAAATTCAATTTCTTTTAAGCCTGATGATATGCCTGCGAAAACAGCAAAATATTTACAGACAGTTGCTCATATTAGTAGTGAAAACTCAGTAAAGGCAGAATATCAATCTCAATAATTTGAATTGGATATAGTGAAGACCAAAAGGTCAAGATGGTAAGTTTTGTGTAACTTAAAATTAATGGGAAGCTAATAAAAACTGCAAGTGAGGGAAATATACTGATTGATAAATTTTTGGAGAATATTCGGTTTAAATGGTAGATTTTGTCCGAATGAAGGATACAAACCCAGCTGTTTCAAAAATTATGATAGACGGAAAAATCAGATTGATCATTCAGAAAAATCCCTTCGTATTAAGATTAAAATGAATACATTTTTGAATGAATAGAGTGATGTTGAGATATTTAGAGAAACTTCTCCCTGTATTTGGAGAAATTCTTTTGTGGTTGGCGAGCTACTTTTAAGTTTCAGAATATAGCAGACGGCTTAATTCGTGTATCTTTTTAATTTTACCTTTATTACTTTTGATTGATTTTTGTTTGCAAAAACGTAATAAAAACCTGATGGTAGATAATTTTGATAAAAAGGTAGGAGAATTAGATCTGTTTCAAAAAATGAAAGAGGGACAGAGTAGTGCTTTTGATTACTTTTTCGAGCGATATTACCAGGGGTTGTGCGTTTATGCATTGAAAATTGTCAACTCTGAAAATATTTCAAAGGACATTGTGCAGGATTTTTTTGTAACTCTTTGGGTGAACAGGAAAACATTGCATGTTATTTCTAATGTAAAGGCTTACTTTGTTCGTTCGATACACAACAGGTGTCTTGACCATCTGGCCCATATTGATATTAAGGCTGCGCATGTCAAATATCAGCTTGCCTATAGTAAACCCGAAGAGTTTAATGATTATCCATTGTTGGATAGAGAGTTGCGGGAACAGATAGAGAAGGAGATTAACAAACTTCCTCAAGGAATCCGGGAGACATTTATTAAAAATAGGTTTGATGGATTAAGCTACAAGCAGATAGCAGATGAAGAAAACATTTCTGTAAAAACGGTAGAATACAGGATCAGTAAGGCATTGACAATTTTACGGAAAGCATTGAATGATTATTTGTATCTTCTATTATTATAGATTCTCTCGCCTTTTTTACGTTGCGATTCAAACGCATTTATCTAAAAAAAACTCAACTTCATTTTAGGGTGTAAGATTACTTGCCCGTCATTTAGATGAAAACAGCCAAATTATGGATACAAGTAGTCAAATACCGAAATATGTTCTTGCCAGTTTAAATCATACGGCTACAGAGGATGAAGATAATTTAACAAAGGAATGGCTTCGTTATGATGAGAATAGAATACTATTTGGGAAACTCAAACAGATCTACAGGATAAGCGGGGATCTAGATAATTTTAAAAAATTTAATTTACAGGAAGGTGAAAATGAATTGAAACTGAAGTTGCGAAAGTATCAGCAGAAAGTCATTTTGTTGAAAATCCAGAAGATTGCTGCTATCATTGTGCTTCCACTCTTATTGGCATCAGCATGGTTTTATTTTCAGAATTCAAAACTGAAAAATGAAATTGCATCGACGGCTATTATTCAGGAAATAAGAACACAGCCCGGTTTAAGATCCCATTTATACCTTTCTGATGGAACAGAAGTCTGGCTAAATACAGGTAGTACGATAAATTTTCCAGTGATTTTTAAAGGAGGTACCAGGACCGTTGAGTTGGAAGGAGAAGCCTATTTTCGGGTGTTCAAAAATAAGAAAAAGCCATTCATTGTAAAAAGTGGAACCATTGCAGTTACCGCTCTCGGTACAGAATTTAATGTTAGTGCTTATAAGGAAGACCATTCGATCAATACATCATTGGTTGAGGGAAGTGTGCTTGTTCAAAATATTTTAAATAAAAAGCAAAAGACGATATTGAGCCCGAATGAACAATTGATCTACGAAAAGCAAAATCATGAGTTTAAAAAATATTCGGTGAATGCGGAAGTTGTTAGTGCCTGGAAAGATGGAAAGCTCATTTTTATTGATACGCCTTTGCAAGAAGTGGCCATTAAATTGAACCGTTGGTTCAATGCAGATATTTCGATTGATGATTCGTCGATTGGAAAATACGAGTACACAGCCACCTTTACAGATGAAAACCTTTCTCAGGTCATGGAGTTGATTAGTCTGTCGGCACCATTTAAAATCATTGTAAATGGAAATCCGTTAGCCGATTTTAAAATAAAACCAGGAGATAAAATATTAATAGGGAAAAAATAGAAAGAACTTATGAAAAATTAAACCAAAAAAACAGGACAGTTCCCCAACTGTCCTGAAATTAAACCGTTAAGCACGGTGTAAATTTTTTAGTATTTAATAAAATCATTCAAACTTATGAAAAAATTGTGTAACAGCCTCAAGGCTGACGGTATTTGTCGCCCTTGGGTCAAATTTTTGATGGCGATGAAATTGATTGTAATTTTTAGTCTAATTCTGATTTCTCCGGTTCTTGCGGTAAAATCGTATTCGCAAAAAACCAACCTCGATTTAAAAATGCAGAATACCACTGTACGTGAGGTATTAAAGGCAATTGAGGACAACAGCGATTATTATTTTCTCTATAACCGGGAGTTTATAGATGTTGATCGTAAAGTTGACATTAGTGTGACGAACATGAATGTCAAAGGCATCCTTGATAAACTGTTCGAGGGTGAAGATGTTGAATGTCTGTTTAAAGATCGCCAGATTGTACTTTCACCAAAGATTAGTATCGATGATGTAAACTCCAACCAAACTCAAAATATTTCAGGAAAAGTAACTGACTCTTCTGGCACTCCTTTACCTGGAGTAACAGTCGTTATTAAAGGTACGACACAAGGAACTATTACTGATCCAGAGGGAAATTATTCAATCTCTAATGTATCTTCAGATGCGACTTTAGTTTTTTCTTTTGTAGGGATGGCCACACAGATAATTCCAGTAGAAGGCAAATCATCTATTGACATTTTGATGGAAGAAGATGCCATTGGTATTGAGGAAGTTGTTGCAGTTGGATATGGAACTCAGGTGCGTAGAGAAGTGACTGGCTCTATTTCTTCGTTTGATGAAGAATCGTTTAGTGATAATACTAATAGTAACGTAGAGCAAATGTTATTGGGGAAAGCTCCTGGTATACAAGTAATGCAAACTTCAGGGGAACCAGGAGGTGGAATGAATCTAAACATTCGTGGCACAGGATCTATAAATGCTGGATCTTCTCCATTGTTTGTTATTGATGGGATGCCAATAGACAACTCGGTATCTGATGATAACAATAAACATGTAGCGAAAAGAAACCCAATAGGATTTTTGAATCCTGATGACATTCAATCAATAGATGTTCTGAAAGATGCCTCAGCAACAGCAATATATGGTTCTCGTGGAGCAAACGGTGTCATAATGATTACGACAAAAAGTGGTAGCAAAGGGGGAGTAAAGGTTGATTATAACAGTCAGTTTGGATTGAACTGGGTATCTAATCGTCTAGACTTGCTAGGCGCAGAGGAATATAAGAATGGAATAAACTCTCTTATTGATGCAGGCGGCGGTGCTGAGTCGGAGAGAGTTGAAGATTATACTGGAACAGGAACAGATTGGCAGGATGTTATTTATAATGAGCCCGCCTTTAATATGAACAATAATATTGGAGCATCATGGGGAAATGAGAAAACAAATTATTTTATATCTCTTAATAATACGAGAGAGGAAGGGCTTGTAAAAGATACTGAGTTTGATCGCTCTACTATGCGTTTGAACGTTAATCACAGAGGTGAAAAAATTAGTTTCGGCGCAAGTACAACAATTAGTTACATTAAGGATACGTATGGTTACACTGGTTTTGATCAGAATTCTGCGACTGGTCCAATTAAAGCAGCAAGGCTATATGATCCAACTTCTCCTATAAAAGATGAAAATGGTAACTATGTCGCTTCCAGCTTTTTTGTGATAGATAACCCTGTGGTAACTATTAAGGGGAATCATATAAAAGGAAACAGGTACAGGAGCTTAGGATCAGCATTTTTGGAGTACTCAATTACATCAAATTTGAGCGCCAAAGTAAATTTTGGTGCAGATATAAGTAATATTGATAAAAGGATTTATCAAGATCGAAGCACTATTCAAGGAGGGCAAGTAGGAGGTATAGCGAATGCGTACAACACTACTAAAACTAACTATTTGATTGAGGGGAGTGTAGACTATAAGCGTATTTTTAAAGAACATTCAATCAAAGTTCTTTTAGGAGCAACAACTCAAAGGTTTGGAACTGATTATACTCAGCAGAATGGAACCGGATTTCCTTCAGATGCAACTTTTGCATATAATTTTGGACTGGCAGATCGTTCAACTGTAACAGTAAGCAGTAATAAATATGCTAACAGACTTCTTTCCTATTTGGGAAGGATTAACTATAAGTTACTTGATAAGTATTTATTAACAGCATCGCTTCGTGCTGACGGTTCCAGTCGATTTGGGAGTGGAAATAGATTTGGACTTTTTCCATCGGTTTCTACTGGTTGGTTGATTGATCAGGAAGACTTTATGGAGAACAGCATTTTTGGTACCTTGAAGCTTAGAGCTAGTTGGGGTAAGACAGGTAATCAGGATATCGGTAATTATTTAGCTTTATCCACATATGGACAAGGAGGAACCTACGTTGTTGATGAAGAGTTTGTAATAGGATTAGATCCGTCGAGAATAGCTAATTCAGAACTCAAGTGGGAAACAACTACACAAACAGATATTGGGATTGATTATGCTCTTTTAAAAAATAGAATATCGGGTTCTGTAGCATGGTATCGTAAACTAACTGATGACATGTTGTTATATCTTCCTATTCCTTCTTCAACGGGTTTTGGCAATAGAATGGTTAATATAGGAAGTATGGTAAATAAGGGGTTTGAGTTTTCTATTAATACGTATAATGTTGATAGCCGTAATTTTGATTGGAATACAAACTTCAATTTCTCCACGATTAAAAACGAAGTTATAGATTTAGGTGAATTAGAACAAATACAGGCAGGAGGATTCCCTCCATCACCAACTTCAACAGCAATTATTAAAGAAGGGGAGCCTTTAATGTCATTCTATGGTTACAAAATAGAAGGGATTTGGCAAACTGATGATGACTTTTCAAATGCGCCAACAGGTACCAAGCCTGGATATTTAAAGATTAAAGATACTGATGGAGAAGAAGGTATTACTCCTGCTGATCGGATAATTCTGGGTAATTCATTTCCTAAATTTCAATGGGGAATGACAAACGATTTTTCATACAAGAATTTTAATCTTAATGTGATGATTACGGGAGTTCACGGTGTTAGTATGATAAATGGTAACCTTATGGAGCAATATTTTCCACTCCAGGGAATTAGGGTAAACAGGTACCGCGAGCCTTTCTTGAATAGGTGGACACCAGACAATCCGACTAATGATCAACCATCATTTTTGAATATGTCCCAAAGAGCCTATGCAACCAACGATAGAACTGTTGTTGATGGTTCGTATATAAAACTGCAATCGGTCAGATTATCTTATGATATTCCTTCTCGATTATACAAGGACAAACTACGAAATGTAGCAGTTTATATGTCAGGTTTGAACTTACTAACGTTGTCAGATTATAATGGATATGATCCTGCGCTTAATCCCTCTGGGAATTCTAATACTAGGATAGATTGGAATGGTTATCCTTCTGCAAAGACAATTATTTTAGGAATTAATGTTGGATTCTAAACTTTGATAGAAATGAAAAGAATAAATATTTATATAGTGGTCTTATTCGCTTTTTTATTTGTTGCGTGTGAGTCAATACTTGAGCCAGAAGTGTATTCTGAATCGAACAATGAACAGATTTTTGATAAAGAGAATGGAATAGAGGCTGTACTTTATGGAGCATATGCCAAAGTTGCGAGTATGAAGGTTAATGATGCAGGAGATGAATTATGTTCAGAGGAATCAATGACAGATGTATTGTTCATGGAAGCAGGAGCTATTAGTGCATGGTGTTCTGATTTGATGAATTTTACATTGGATGGTGTGAATAGCAGGATGTACTCTGTTTTTTGGAATATACCTTACCAAGGTATCCGTAATTGCAATCTGATACTTGAAAATATTGATGGCGCAGATATTTCAGATGATGTAAAAGAGTTACTTAGAGCGGAAGCTCGATTTGTAAGAGCTTGGGCATATAATAATATGTATTTCCGTTTTGGACCAACTCCATTAAGGACCAATTCAACACAAGAACTTTATATGCCAAGAGCAACGGATGAGGAAATGAGGACTTTTATTGAAACCGAGTTGACAGAGGTAATTGAGGATTTACCAAATCCGGGAGAGGAATCAAATTATGGAAGGGCACATAAAGCCGCAGCTATGGGATTGCTTACAAAGTATTATTTGAATACGAAGCAATGGCAGAAGTGCGCAGATATGGCGAAGGAAATTGAGGATAAATTTAATTATGACCTTTATCCATCATATTTTGATATGTTTAAGGTAGCAAATGAGAGAAATGAAGAATATATTTGGGTGCGACAGTCAAAAGCTGACGCTGGTAGGACGGCGAGTCTGACTCTTATGAATTATGGATATCCGGATAACTTTTCGTATTGTTTGGAACCAGAATATCTTGAGGTGCTGGGACGTAATTTCGGTACCAACATTCTAATCAGAACTGATTTTTATAATTCCTTTGAAGTTAATGATGAAAGAAGAAAATCTTTAATAACCAGCTATGTTGATAATAAAGGTAAAACAATTCAGCTTGCGAATGCAGCTCCTTTCAAATACTGGCCTTCTGAAGATGTAATAAGTGCTTCATATGGTAATGATATTCCAGTCATTCGATTTGCAGATATTTTGCTCTCTAGAGCTGAAGCTCTTAATGAGCTTGATGGTCCGAATCAGGAGTCTATAGATCTGATTAATAAGATTAGAACGAGAGCTGGGCTCACAGGCGTTAACTTAGCCGACTTTACTCAAGAAACATTAAGAGACCATATCTTGAAAGAGAGAGGTTGGGAGTTTTACTTGGAGGGTAAAAGAAGAGAAGACCTAATCAGACATGGAAAGTTCATTAGTCAGGCACAAGCCAGAGGACTTCCGGCGCAAGACCATATGGTACTCTATCCAATACCTGTGGGTATGAAGATTGCAAATCCAGAATTGGAACAAAATCCAGGATATAATTTTTAAAGATTTTGTTTCTCTCGGATGTGTATGATCTTAGATTATATCAGCAATTTTTGATGAAAATTAAATATTGTAGTTATTATAGATTTAGAAGGACTGGTTTTGCTTTTTTGTGAAACCAGTCCTTAAATGACAAAAGTTAGTGTTGAAGAATTGAAAACAAATAGTTTTCATTTATCTGATAGGCATAAAAAATTATTTATATGAGTATTTACTATCGCATAATGAGCAGGAAAAGGACTCTTGTATTTTTTTTATTATTCTTATCCCTTGGTGTTTATGCAGTCAAAGATAATGGTGATAACGAGCAAAGAAAAGATAGACCGAATGTTTTATTTATTGCTACAGATGATTTAAGATACGACCTTGGTTGTTTGGGGAACCAAGTTGTTAAATCACCAAATCTTGATAAGCTTTCAAGTAATGCAGTTATTTTCGAAAGGGCTTACTGTCAGCAAGCATTATGCGCCCCTTCACGTGCTTCATTGTTAACTGGAATGAGGCCGGATAGTCTTAAATTTTGGAATCTTACTGGTGATATCCGAGAGCATAAGTTTGTGAAAACTCTTCCTGAGATTTTAAAGAAGGAAGGGTATTTTACTCAGGATATTGGCAAAATTTTCCATAATTGGCATCATGATGGGCATGTGGATTATCCTGAATCATGGAGTACAAAACCCATTTATCATTTTGGAACTCATGGGAATGATACGTTAAGAATTAGTGGGGAAATACCTCCATCTTATACTTTAACGCAATGGTGTGAATGTCGGGATGTCCCTGATACAGCCTATTATGATGGACGTATAGCAGTGGAGTCAGTTAAAGTAATTGAAGAGTTTGCGGAAAAACCAGACCAACCTTTTTTTCTGGCTGTAGGATTTTGGAAACCTCATATACCATTTAATGCTCCTAAAAAATACTGGGATATGTATCAACGGGAAGATATTCCCGAAATAGCCTTTAATCGAGCTCCTGTCGATGTTCCTCCAATTGCATTGCATGATAGTTGGGAATTTTTCAGGGGAAAATCATATGATTTATCTCCGGCTCAAATAATGGAACTTCGTCATGGTTACTATGCTTGTATATCTTATGTAGATGCACAAATTGGTATTGTACTTGATGCTCTCAAAAAAAATGGATTGGATAAAAATACAATTGTAATTTTTTGGTCTGATCACGGCTTTCATCTTGGAGAGCATACTTTGTGGGCTAAAACCTCAAACTTTGAACTGGATGCCCGCGTCCCACTTATAATTTCAATACCTGGTAATAAAAATAATGGGCAGCATTCCCGTTCAATTGTTGAACTCCTGGATATTTATCCAACTGTGTTGGATTTATGTGATGTGAGTATCCCAAATAATATTCAGGGAAAAAGTCTTAAACCAGTATTAGAAGACCTTTCATTAGAAATAAAGGAAGGGGCATTTACCCAGCATCCAAGACCTTCATATTACAAAGAGAAACCAGAGGTAATGGGACATTCAGTCCGCACGAAAAAATGGCGTTATACAGAGTGGAGATCCTGGGAATCGGGAGAAATAGTGGGTAAAGAACTCTATGATCATGAAAATGATAGTTTGGAGACGGTTAATATTGCTAAAGATGAGAAATATATTGATGTTGTTAGAAAACTATCCATGTTAATTAAGAATAATTAATTGTAAAGATTTAAAGGACATTCCAAATTGAACTAGGGATTTTATAGGATGGAAATATTAAGACAAGAGACGATAAAATATGTAGCCTGTTTGATATTTGTTGCAACGAGTGTTTTGTATGGTTTCGTGGGGCAAGCCCAGGATAAAGTAACCCCCAATGTAATTCTCATTCTTGCTGACGATATGGGGCTGGGTGATTTATCCTCGTTGAACAATGGTTTGTCGAAAACGCCAAATTTAGATCAATTAAAGAGCGATGGCGTTTGGTTTAGCCAAGCTTATACTTCGGCACCAGTATGTGCTCCTGCGCGGGCATCAATGCTAACAGGATTGTACCCGCATCGTACAGGGTGTGTTACCTTAAATTTAAAGCGTTTTCCTGAGTTGACTAGGATAAAGGAAGGCTTGGTGACTGTTGCTGATGTATTCAATATGAATGGTTATGCGACAGGTCTGGTCGGTAAGTGGCACTGTGGAATAGGAGATGGTTATGGCCCGTTGGATAGGGGATTCGATGAGTTTGAAGGTTATCATGGGTTCAATCTGAAAACATATTTTGATTATGAGTTCATTGTTCAGGATTCGGTTTTCCAGGTAACTGATAATTACTTAACTGATGACATAAGTGAGCGGGCAATTAAATTTGTACGTAAACATAGGGATGAACCATTCTTTTTGCATATAGCACATTCAGCTCCTCATTTACCACTTAGTGCGCCGCAGAATAAAATTGATTATTATAAGGCCAAAGGTTTTGATACAAATACTGCTACAGTTTACGCTATGATCGAGATTATGGACAGGGGGATTGGTGAATTAATGTCTGAACTGAAACATTTGGGGCTTGATAGAAAAACAGTTGTTATTTTTTCAAGTGATAATGGTCCGGCACCCATGTCTACAGAACGTTTTAACCTGGATCTGAAAGGCAAGAAATACACTGTTTATGAAGGTGGTCTTCATGTACCTTTTATCGTAAGATGGGCTGGTGCAATAGAAGCACACACATGCAATGAAACAATCCAATTTACAGATATTTTTCCGTCTTTGGTTGAGTTGTGTGAATTGGAAATCCCGTCAAAACTGGATTTGGATGGAGGTAGTTTTATACCCTATTTATTTCGTGAGGCAGGAGAAATGCCCGAATATCGCTTCTGGCAATGGAATAGGGGTGTGCCGGAATATTCGCATAATGCGGCAGTGCGTTTTGGTGATTGGAAACTAGTATACCCATATGTTTCAAATGGCATTATTTTTAGTGCCTCAGATTCATTGCCTGCAATGTACAATCTGAAAGATGATCCCTTTGAACAATATGATTTATCACAAAAACATCAGAGATTATATGAAGACCTGTTTGTCCGTCTAAATCAATGGGCAAAGGAAGTTGAATATGACCGAATAAAAGATTAGTTTATAATGAATGTTTGAGTGAAAAAGAAGATATTTCTTTACCTAAACTCCTTTCTGTATTCGGAGGGAGTTTTTTTCATAACTTTTCTAAAGTAGTGATTGAAGTTTGCAAGATTATTGTATCCACAATCGTACCCTATCTCGCTAATTTGTTTGTTGGTTTCGGCCAGCATTTTTGCGGCATAGCCAATACGGATTTTTATTACATATTCCATAAAAGTAAGTTGAGTCTTCTTTTTGAAGAAACGACAAAATGAACCAGGAGCCATATTTAATAGGGACGAAACTTCGTTTAATTTTATCTCTTCGTGAATATTTTTAAATACATATTCGTAAATTTTATTGATTTGATTGAAATCCTTGTCAAATGCTGAACCGGGAGTAGGTTGTTGAGAAAGAAATTCCCGCTTATCGCATTTATTCAATAGATTGAAGATATTGAGTAAGCCAATATAACTTTCAAGTCCTTTCTTCTGTGTTAAATCTTTAAGGAGTTCTTTTATTTGCGTTACAATTGGACCATTGAAGAAGATTCCCGCTTCGGCTTCCCGAAGCAAATCAACGATTGTTTCAAGCTCTGGTTTATTGAAAAAATCGGAGGTGATTAAATTTTCGTAAAAATGGATAACTATGCATCTGGGCGTGTCATTTGTGTCAGTATGGGTGATCTCCCAACAATGAGGAAGGTTTGGTGCCATTAAAACCAAATCATTTTTTTCAAATGCCGAAATATTATTACCAACTATTCTTTTTCCACTTCCAGATAAAATGAAATTCAATTCATAATTTTTATGTGAATGTACACGAGCAGAATTTTTCTTAAGCTCCATTTCACGTGTAATGAATGAGTGTTGGTGTGGCACATAGATTTTTTCGAAAATATATTCCATCTATTAAATATTAACATTTATGAGCAAAAATAACAAAATATATTATCGCATGGGTTAAAAAGCCATGGGTATTTGTCAATATTTGATATGAAATTGATTTCAAAAACATCTTCTTTTGTAATGTGAAATTGAAAATAATATTCAAAAACAAATAAATGACAAGCAAAATGATTAAGCCATTAAGAGGAATTGTACCTCCTTTGGTAACACCATTGAAGGATAACGATACATTAGATGTTGACGGGTTGGAAAGATTAATTGAACATACTATTGGTGGTGGTGTTCATGGGGTTTTCATTTTGGGAACTACAGGAGAATTTGCCAGTTTAAGTTACAAGTTAAGGAAGGAGCTAATTGAAAAGACTTGCAGAATGGTGAATGGGAGAGTTCCTGTTTTAGTAGGCATAGCTGATTCTGCTTTTCAAGAAAGCATTAATCTGGCTAATTGTGCAGATAAGAATGGTGCTGAAGCTGCAGTATTAACGCCTCCTTATTATTTTTCATCAGGCCAATCCGAGTTATTGGAATATTTGGAAAGAATTATGGTTCAAATTCCTTTACCATTATTCATTTATAATATGCCTGTTCATACCAAAGTAATGTTTGCCCCTGAAACAGTAAAAGCTGCCGCTGATATTCCTGGGATAATTGGAATGAAAGATAGTTCAGCTAATTTGGCGTACTTTAATCAAATTCGGTACTTATTAAAAGACCGTCCTGATTTTACGTTTATGGTTGGACCAGAGGAATTAACAGCTGATTTTGTTTTGATGGGAGGACATGGAGGTGTAAATGGGGGAGCTAATTTATTTCCTCATTTGTATGTGAAGCTTTATGAAGCATCAGTAGCAAAAGATTTTGATATGATTTATCAGCATCAGGACAAGATCATGCAAATTAGTACAAGCATATATAATATTGGGCATTACGGATCCAGTTACCTCAAAGGATTAAAATGTGCATTGTCGGTAAAAGGGATCTGTGACGATTTTATGGCAGAGCCATTTCATCGGTTTAGAAAGGAAGAGCGGGAAAAAGTTATTAAGGCTCTTGATGCCCTTGAGTTCTAAAAAGTATTATATTCAAATCAATTAAACTACAAACATGACTTTTGTCGATTTAACTGTATTTATTCTTTACTTGATCGGAATTGTCCTTTTTGGAAGTTCATTCTATAAAAAGAATAAAACTGCTTCAGCATTTACCCTTGGGAATAACAACATTCCTTCATGGGTAATTACTATGTCAATATTTGCAACATTTGTAAGTAGTATTAGCTATCTGGCATTACCAGGTCAGGCATACATGAGCAATTGGAATGCTTTTGCTTTTAGTTTATCAATTCCTATTGCTTCATTAATGGCAATCAAGTTTTTTGTCCCTTTATATCGAAAAGTTAATAGTCCTTCAGCTTACACCTATTTGGAGCAGCGTTTCGGCCCATGGGCAAAATCGTACGCATCCATCATGTATTTACTAACACAACTAATGCGTGCAGGTACAATCTTGTTTTTATTGGCTTTGCCCTTACATGTTTTATTGGATTGGAATATAACTGCGATTATTGTTGTGACCGGGTTCAGTGTTATGATTTATTCATTATTAGGGGGCATACAAGCTGTAGTTTGGACGGATGCAATCCAGGCGATTATATTAATTGTGGGTGCGTTGGTTTGCGGTTTTATTATAATGTTTTCAATGCCTGAAGGTCCAAACCAAATTTTAGAAATTGCGACTCAAGGTAATAAGTTTAGCTTGGGAAGCTTTAAAGTTGGATTAACGAGTTCGACCTTTTGGGTTGTATTAATATATGGTCTATTTATTAATTTACAGAACTATGGGATTGATCAGAACTATATACAGCGGTATATGACTTCAGGCTCGGAAAAAGAGGCCAAACGTTCAGCTTTGTGGGGTGGTTTACTTTATGTTCCTGTATCTGCGATGTTTTTGTTCATAGGAACGGCTTTGTTTAGTTATTATCAAAGCGGAGCTGGCATTTTGCCTGCTGGGATAGAAGGGGACAAAGTGTTCCCATATTTTATTGTGAATCAACTTCCGGTTGGCCTGACGGGCTTGTTAATAGCCTCTATTTTTGCAGCAGGAATGAGTACCGTTTCAACGAGTTTAAATAGTTCTGCAACCGTTATTTTAACTGATTTTTGCAAGTTGCCTGAAGATGATTCCAGGACAGCAAAACGTTCAATGAAAATTTTATATTTGTCTTCGTTTATATTTAGCGTGTTGAGTATAATTATTGCAGTTGCAATGATTAATGTGCAAAGTGCATTGGATGCATGGTGGAAACTTGCTTCCATTTTTAGTGGTGGCATGCTTGGTCTATTCTTGTTGGGCTATTTTGCTCCAAAAGTAAAGAGCAAAGGAGCTATTATTGGAGTTGTTGCTGGCGTGTTGATGATTGGCTGGATGAGTTTAACACCATACATTTTTACTTCTGACAGCCTGAAAGTGTATGCAAGTCCATTCCACAATTATCTGTCAATTGTATTTGGAACTGTAGCAATATTAATTATTGGCTTTTGCGTAGGAACGGTAATTCCCAGTAGCACAAGAAAAAGAGAATGATTTTCTTCATCACTTTTCTTAAAAGTTAACCTTTATATGTTGCATGAAATTTATTTTGCTACTGTTTGACTTCAAATGCATTTGGACACATTTTGATCTAAATTTAAGAGATACTTTTCAGGTTTGAAAATTTTATGT
>NZ_JBQYLI010000011.1:0-179970 GCF_052690465.1 Sunxiuqinia sp. A32 | reverse complement strand
ACTAAAAATAGAACCAGGAAAAAACCAAATGAGAAAGAAAAAAAAACCGTCCCAAAAACTTGTTTTGAGACGGCCTCCTTAATATATCAATAATTTCGTCGCTATTAAAAGCTATCTGCTTCCCTGTATGCTTTAATCAAAGCTAATTCCCCTTCTTTACCTCCTATGCTTTTCCCATGCTCGGCACATAAAACACCATCATACCCTTTTGCATGAATATGATTAAAGATGTTTTTATAATTGATTTCTCCTGTTCCAGGTTCATTTCTTCCCGGATTATCGCCAATATGGAAAGCGGCGATACTTTCCCAAGCCATATCAATATTAGGAATTATATTTCCCTCGGTTATTTGCTGGTGATAAATGTCGTTAACAATCTTACAACTAGGACTATTAACTGCCTTACAAATCATATGTGCCTGTGGTATTTTTGTAAGAAACAATCCAGGATGATTAGTCCATGCATTCAAAGGTTCCATCACCAATTTCAACCCAGATGGCTCTACTATATCACAACACATTCGCATATTATCAACAACATTGGCAGTCTGGTAATCCCACTCCAAATCGTCGGTGAATCTTCCCGGAACAACCAGGGCAGTTTTCACTCCGGTACGCTTCGCAACCTCCAATCCCTGTTTCATTTTCTCCTTCAACATTTCCTTTATTTCCGGATCTTGAGTAACGAATGACTTCACACTAAAGTCGGCATATAAAACAAATGGACCTAAATCCATATCACGTTTAGCAAGTTCGTTTGCTATCTTTTCCTGCAGCGCAGGCTCCTTCCCCATCAATCCATTGTCAAAGATTGCTCTGAATCCCTGATCGTGGATAAATTTGATATTATCAATTGGATCGTTACCGGCGTGTCCAGAAAACGTTCCCAAATGCGGAGCATATTTCAATTTAAATTGAGGACTGTTTGAAAGTGAATTTTCGCTTGCCTCAGCAATTAGACTTGTTGCAATGCCAGAGGTCGCAATACCCCCAATGACAGAATTCTTAATAAAATTTCTTCGTTTCATAATTTCAATAGGTTTAGCCTGTTAAAATTATAAATATTCATCAGACATTACAATTAAATTTTGGCGGCCCTTCAATCCATTCTGGTCTGTTATGTTTTTAACATCTTTTTTCTTCCTCTTTCATAATAAGTTTTTTAACTTTGACTGACTTCTAAAACTATAAACCTAATAACTATGAACAGAAAACTTCGAATGGGCATGGTCGGTGGAGGAACAGATGCGTTTATCGGCGCTATTCACAGGCTTGCAGCATTTATGGACAATCAAATTGAGTTGGCTTGCGGATGTTTCAGTGTTGACCCTGAGATCTCTATTTCTTCCGGGAAATCCTATTTTCTTCCTGAGGACCGGGTTTATAAAACGTACCAGGAAATGTTTGAAAAGGAAGCCAAACTTCCTGAGGATGAACGCATGGATTTTGTGAGCATTGTAACTCCAAACTTTGTGCACTTCGCCCCTGCAATGATGGCTCTTGACAATGGTTTTAACGTAGTCATTGATAAGCCTATTACCTTCACTTTAGACGAAGCATTGCAACTAAAAAAGAAACTGGAAGAAACTGGTTTAACCTTAGCCCTGACTCATACTTATTCAGGATATCCTGCCGTTAAAGATGCAAAAGCACGGGTTGCCAATGGTGAATTTGGCACCATTAGACGCATATACGTGGAATATCCACAAGGTTGGCTTTCTTCAAAATTGGAAGATACAGGCAATCCACAGGCAAGTTGGCGAACCGACCCAAAACGCTCAGGAAAAGCAGGCTGCATGGGAGATATTGGAACTCATGCCCACCAACTTGCTGAATATATTTCAGGTTTAAAAGTGACTGAACTTTGTGCGGAACTAAATGTGTTTGTCCCTAATCGATTATTGGACGATGACGGCGCAGCATTCATGCGTTTTGACAATGGTGCCAAAGGGGTACTAATGGCAACACAAATTGCCGCCGGAGAAGAAAACGCGATTAAAATCCGCATGTACGGTGAAAAAGGCGGATTGGAATGGAATCAGATGGAACCTAATACATTATGGTTAAAATGGGTCGATCGTCCTACAGAAATGGTTCGGGTAGGAACAGGTCAAATGGGCGATACCGCACAACATAACACTCGCACACCAGGTGGACATCCGGAAGGATATCTGGAGGCGTTTGCCAATATTTACCGTAATTTTTCGCTAACAGTTCGTGCAAAGATGAATGGGCAGGAACCAACTGCAGATATGTTGGATTTCCCGGGAATTGAAGACGGAATCCGAGGAATGCAATTCATCGATAAAGTAGTTGAAGCTGGTTATAATGACGATGTGAAGTGGATCTCATTCGACTAATCAATCTTGTAAATAATCTAAACAAAATACTATGGCTAGACCAGTAACTATCTTTACCGGCCAATGGGCCGATCTACCCATTGAAACCATGTGCCAAAAAGCAAAGGAATTTGGCTATGATGGTGTTGAACTCGGTTGTTGGGGCGACCACATGGAAATTGACAAAGCAAATCAAGAGTATTGTGATCAACGCAAAACACTACTCGATAAATATGACCTTAAATTATTCACAATCTCCACGCACCTTGTTAGTCAATGTGTTTGCGACAATATTGATGAAAGGCATAAAAACATACTACCTGCTTACATCTGGGGTGATGGAGATCCCGAAGGAGTTCGCCAACGTGCCGCAAAAGAAATTATAGAAACAGGGCGCGCTGCAAAAAACCTCGGCATCGACACTGTGGTCGGTTTCACAGGCAGTTCAATTTGGCATATGCTGTATTCATTTCCCCAGGCAACGCAGGAAATGATTGACAAAGGCTACGAAGATTTTGCCAAAAGATGGAAACCAATATTGGATGAATACCAAAAGATGGGTGTCAAATATGCCCTCGAAGTGCATCCGACAGAAATAGCTTTTGATATTGAATCAGCCAAACGAGCATTGAAAGCAATCGACTATCATCCGGCTTTTGGATTCAATTACGACCCTAGCCATCTGGGTTATCAGCATGTTGACTACGTTCGGTTTATCTACGAGTTTTCTGACCGTATTTTCCATGTTCATATGAAAGATGTATATTGGAGCGATGTTCCCATGACAGTGGGCATTTTTGGAGGTCATATTGACTTTGGAGACAATCGCCGCTACTGGAACTTCCGAAGCCTGGGGCGTGGAAAAATTAATTTTGAGAATATAATCCGTGCATTGAATGACATCGGATACGATGGTCCACTTTCAGTGGAGTGGGAAGATAGCAAGATGGACCGTGAAGCTGGTGCCACCGAAGCTTGTAACTTTGTTCGTCAAGTTGATTTTACACCCTCAAATGTTTCATTTGATGATGCAATGAAAAATGAATAATCAACCTATAAAACCAATGAATACCAATAGAAGATCGTTTATTAAAAACACTAGTGCTGCAACAGCTGCAGTTGGATTAACGGCGTCAATGCCAGCTGCCATGAGTGCCTGTTCTGGTGCTAACGAAAAAATTAGATGTGGATTAATCGGCGCAAAGGGAATGGGCTTTGCCGACCTAAGAGCTTTCCTGGGTCAGGAAAATACAGAATGTGTCGCCATTTGCGATGTTGACCAACGCGTGCTCGATGCAAGAATAGCGGATACAGAAAAAATACAAGGCATCAAACCTCGTGCCTATAATGATTACCGAAAATTAATTGAAGACAAAGATGTAGATGTTGTCATCATTGGAACACCGGATCATTGGCATTGCCTTCCATTTGTTGCGGCTTGTCAGGCAGGTAAAGATGTTTACTGTGAAAAGCCACTGGGCAATTCTATTGAGGAAATCAATATCATGGAGAAAGTTGCCAACAAATACAAAACAGTTGTCCAGGTTGGCCAATGGCAGCGAAGTGATCCCCATTGGAGAGATGCTGTGGACTACGTTTATTCCGGCAAGCTTGGAAAAATCAGGACAGTTCGTACCTGGGCTTATCAGGGCTGGATGGAGCCTGTTCCAGTAAAACCAGACCGTGAAGCACCGGAAGGTGTTGACTATGATTTCTGGTTAGGACCAGCCAAGAAACGACCATTTAATCCAAATCGATTTCACTTCAACTTCCGCTGGTTTTGGGATTATGCAGGTGGTTTAATGACAGACTGGGGTGTCCACATCATAGACTATGGTTTATTTGGAATGCAAGCCAAGGCTCCAAAATCAATAATGGCAATGGGTGGCAAATATGGATATCCTGACGATGCTGCGGAAACACCAGATACCCTTCAGGCAATTTATGAATTCGATGGATTTACCATGCTGTGGGATCATGGAACAGGTATCGATGCCGGGCATTTCGGACGAGATCATGGTGTGGGGTTTGTTGGAAACAATGGAACTCTGGTTGTTGATCGTCAAGGATGGGAAGTCATCCCTGAGAGAAAGAATAACAAAGATCTTATAGAACGCGTTGAGCTTCAGAAAGGACAAGGCAAAGGTCTTGAACTGCATATGGCAAATTTCCTTGACGGGGTTCGAAATAGAAATCGAGATTTAAATTGCAGCATCGAAATAGCTGCAAACACAGCTCGCGTTGCACACCTTGGGAATATTGCTTTGAAAACAGGAAGACGCTTATATTGGGACAGTGAGGCTAGTAAGTTCATCAATGATGAAGAAGCCAACCAATATTTGGTTCCGACCTATCGGCATCCCTGGGAATTGCCTAAAATATAATTAACAATACATCGTTATTAAGCCGGAGAATTTACTCCGGCTTTTTTGTGCTTAAAAACGGTTAAGTATTTGAAATCAAAATATGTTTTTCCACTTTTAACAATCTTTTTAAAAACCAATGACGATGACACCAAGATTATTTCTCATCTTCCTCCCCCTTTTTGCAGTTTTTGTATCTTGTAACAACCAAGATCAACCACTTATGATTACCCAGGAAATTAATACCGGTTGGGAGTTTTCGCAGGCAGGTGAAAATAATTGGAATCCGGCAACGGTTCCAGGCTGTGTTCATACAGACTTAATGGCAATTGGAGAAATCGAAGATCCCTTTTATCGACTCAATGAGCATGATGTACAATGGGTTGACAAACTCGATTGGGAATACAAAACAAATTTTGAATTGAGTAAAAGTCGGCTAAAAAAAGATCGGCTAGCTTTTGATTTTAAAGGACTTGATACATATGCTGATATTTACGTGAACGGTGAAAAGCTTCGCTCAACTGATAATATGTTCCGGGAATATCTGGTAGATGCAAAAGAATTCTTAATAGAAGGAAGTAATGAAATCAAAATCGTATTTCATTCTCCAATCAAAGAAGGAATAAAAAAATATGATGCCAATGAATTTGAAATACCGGTTTCCGAAAATGACTTAGCTGAAATTGGACAGGTTGAAGGGAACAAAAAGGTGAGTGTGTATACTAGAAAAGCCGGCTACCATTTTGGCTGGGATTGGGGACCTCGTTTGGTTACCAGTGGAATATGGCGACCTGTTTATTTGAAAGCCTGGGATAACGCAAGAATTGATAATGTTCAGATCGTCCAACATGATGTTTCTGATACAGTAGCAACTTTTACGTCAGTAGTTGAAGCTGAATCCGAAAATAACACGACAGGGACATTGGAAATTTGGAATGATGATAAACTACTCGCGAGCGCCAAGATTAGCCTGACAAAGGGAAAGAACAAAAGTTCGGTGGATTTTAGTATTAAAAATCCTGAATTATGGTGGACCAACGGACTCGGAGACCAACCATTGTATTCGATAACTACCCGCCTGATTCTTCGAAGTGGCTCCGTTGAAAAGACAGAAAGGATTGGAATTCGCACTCTTGAATTGGTGAGAGACAAGGATGAAAAAGGCACCTCATTCTATTTTAAGCTTAATGGAGTCCCAGTGTTTATGAAAGGAGCAAACTACATTCCCAACGATCTTTTTCTACCTCGCATTTCAGACAAAATGTATCGAAATGTTATTGAAACTTCCAAAAAATCAAATTTTAATATGCTTCGTGTTTGGGGAGGTGGTGTTTACGAGAAAGATCTGTTTTATGATTTATGTGATGAAGCAGGCATTATAGTTTGGCAGGATTTTATGTTCGCATGCGCCATGTTTCCGGGAGATGATGATTTCCTGAATAACGTAAAAGAAGAAGCCGCAGACAACGTGAAAAGATTGAGAAACCACCCCAGCATTGGACTGTGGTGCGGAAATAATGAGATTCTTGCAGCGTGGGAACAGTGGGGATGGAAAAAAGCAGAAGAAGCAAAAAATAAAGAAGCCGCAGATAAAATATGGAAAGCATACGAAGACATTTTCCATAAGATTTTACCGGAAGCAGTTGAAAAATACGATCCTGCTCGTTCTTATTGGAGTTCCAGTCCTTCCTCCGGAACTGGTATTCCTTCTGATCTGATAAATGGAGATGAACATTATTGGGGAGTCTGGTGGGGCAAAGAACCTTTTAAGAATTATGCCACTCACATTGCCCGCTTTATGAGCGAATATGGATTTCAATCGTTCCCCGAACTCAAAACAGTAAAACAATATGCAACTCCTGAAGATTTCAATATTCTGTCGGAAGTTATGAAATCGCATCAACGATCTTCAATTGGTAATGAAACCATTGAGTATTACATGTTGAAGGATTACAAAAAGCCAAAAGACTTTGAATCATTTCTATACGTCAATCACGGTTTGCAGGCAGAAGGTATTAAGTTCGCAATAGAAGGACATCGCCGTGCAATGCCCTATTGCATGGGAAGTTTGTATTGGCAAATTAACGATTGCTGGCCAGTGGCATCATGGAGTTCAACCGACTACTACCAACGATGGAAAGCACTGCAATACTATGCAAAGAAAGGCTTTGAGCCTGTTCTGGTATCACCGTATATTGATGGGAATTTCTTGAAAATTGGAATTGTAAGCGACAAATTACAACCAATCGAAGGACAGCTAAATTTAAGAATGGTAGATTTCAATGGAGAAGTGGTCTGGGAAAAATCAGTTTTAGCAAGTATCCCGCCAAATTCAAGCGCTTCCTACTTTGATGTAAACCGATTTGATTTCCTTCGTGACAAAGACAGTAAAACTCAGGTTTTAATTACTGAATTGATTGAGAATGGGAAAATAATTGCCAGTAATCAGTTTTACTTCAGACCAGTTAAAGAACTGAAACTGCCAAAACCAACGGTGGAATATAAAATTAATGAAGCTGAGGGTGGATTTGAAATTGTGCTATCTACCGATCTTCTCGCCAAAAACTTATTCATGACCATTGGAGATGAGGAAGGATTTTTCACAGACAATTATTTTGATGTGATGCCAAACGAAAAAGTGAAAATAAAATTGGAAACTTCAATTTCAAAAGATAAATTAGTCGAAGTTTTTACCATTCAAACAATGGATGGTGCCTTTTAACAATCTTTAATCGATTTAAGGAAAGGCTGTCTTAATGGGCAGCCTTTCTTTGTCATAACATAATGAATTTAAACACCATTGACATAATTGCATTTGATGCGGATGATACCCTCTGGGAAAATGAAAACTTTTTTAGAGAAGCAGAGAGAGAATTCTGTCGAATCCTTCACGAATACAAGCCTGATGAAGAATTGATGAGTAATTTATTTCAGGTTGAAGTACAAAACATGGAAATATACGGATACGGAATCAAAGCATTCGTCTTATCATTGATTGAAACAGCCCTGCTAATATCTGATCAAAAAGTTACCCCCAAACAAATTGATAAAATTCTGCAAATCGGGAAAACCCTCTTGAATAAAGAAGTCAATTTACTCCCGGGCGTTAAAGTAGTGTTGAATGAATTGCATGGGAAATATCGCTTGGTTGTGGCCACAAAGGGAGATTTATTGGATCAGGAACGAAAATTAAAAAAATCAGGACTGCTCAAATATTTCCATCACATTGAAGTGATGACCCATAAAAAAGAAGAGAACTACCTCGAATTACTCAATCATCTTGATATTCCCGCTAATCACTTTATGATGATTGGCAACTCGCTTAAATCAGATGTATTACCGGTTATTAATTTAGGAGGAAGCGCTGTTCATGTTCCCTACCACACAACCTGGGCCTACGAGCATATGAACCCGGAGGATATAAAAAGTGATCGCTTTTTTGAGAAAAATTCGATCGTTGAGGTGTTGGAATTATTCCAGTAATTTTGTTATTCTTTCATATTAAATTTTGAAACCACTATGGAATACCAAGGAAATATATTGAAAATGCGCACGGAGCTTGCCACGCCTATCCGTTATTTCTTACCAATCGGGGAGCATGAAATTCCAATGAATGACCTCATTGGAAAGAACATTCAACTCAAACATAATGGAGTTATCAATTGTATTTCCTGCGGTAAAAAAACAAAAACATCATTCAACCAGGGATTTTGTTATTCCTGTTATCAAACTGCCCCGGAAGCAAGCGAAGAGGTAATGCGTCCGGAATTGTCAAAAGCTCACTTGGGTATTTCACGCGATATGGAATGGGCTGAAAAACATGATCTGATTGACCATTTTGTTTACCTTGCAGCTTCGAGTGTTGTTAAAGTTGGGGTCACCCGCCATCTCCAGATTCCCACCCGATGGATTGATCAAGGTGCAAGTAGTGCGATAAAACTCGCACAAACGCCCAACCGACACATTGCTGGAATCATCGAAGTTTTCCTGAAAAATCATTACAGCGACAAGACGAATTGGCGCGAAATGCTGCAAAATAAGGTTGACGGATCGATTGCTCTATCCGAAGAAAAAAGCAAAGCTGCAGCTTTACTTCCAGCAGAGCTTCGACAATATGTTTCAGATGATGATTCAGTAACAGACTTAGTTTATCCCGTGGAAAATTATCCTTCTGTGGTTAAAAGCCTTAACTTCGAAAAAGCTCCAACTATTGAAGGCAAACTTTTAGGAATAAAAGGTCAGTATTTAATCTTCGATCAGAATCAGGTCTTAAACATCAGACGTCATAATGGATACCATTTAAGCATAAATGTCACTTCTTAATTATGTCCAAACGATTGGTAACGAATTGTTGCTAGTAATCATTTTTTTCTTAAAAATCCGTAATTGCCTGTTTTTGAATACATTTATATAACATCATTTTTTACACTTGATTAAGACTTTTAGCTTTTAATGTCAGGTTTTTTTTTCGTTATTTTAGGATTCCAAAAAAACCAGATTGCTAAACATTTAATTCTATGGGAAACAGAGACTGGAAAACGATAGGTTTTGGGTATAGCAAAGCCGATTTCAATATACGCTGTTATTACAAAAATGGTGAATGGGGACCACTTGAAATCAGTGACTCTGAAACTGTTAACATGCATATCGCTGCTACTTGTCTTCACTATGGACAACAAGCTTTTGAAGGATTAAAGGCTTTTATGGGGAAAGATGGGAAAGTTCGCGTATTTCGAATGACAGAAAACGCAAAGCGTATGCAACATTCCTGTGATGGAATTTTAATGCCTCAGTTACCCGTTGAAAAATTCAATGAGGCTGTTCGACTTGCAGTTAAAAAAAATATGAGTTTTGTTCCTCCATATGGTTGTGGTGCATCACTATATATTCGTCCTCTATTGATTGGAACAGGCCCGGAAATTGGCGTTAAACCATCTGAAGAGTACTTATTTATGATCTTTGTAATGCCAGTTGGACCTTATTTCCCAGAAGGTTTTAAACCAACCGATTTATTAATCATGAGACAGTACGACCGTGCTGCTCCTCAGGGAACCGGGAAATACAAAGTTGGTGGAAATTATGCAGCCAGCCTTGCAGCAGGCAAAAAAGCAAAACAGGGAGGTTACTCTGCTGTGCTTTATTTAGACTCAAGAGAAAAAAAATATATCGATGAATGTGGCCCGGCTAACTTCTTCGGGATAAAAGATAATACCTACATCACTCCAAAATCTGAATCAATACTACCATCTATCACCAACATGAGTATCATTCAGCTTGCTGAAGATATGGGGTTGAAGGTGGAACGAAGAAAAGTCCCAGTTGAAGAATTGGAAACCTTTGAAGAAGTAGGTGCTTGTGGGACTGCTGCAGTCATTTCTCCAATCAAACGGATCTATGATGCAGATATGGATAAAGAGTATTTGTATGGAAACGAACCGGGTCCTTTAAGTGTAGAATTATACACTAAACTTCGTGCGATTCAAAATGGCGAAGAGGAAGATGTTCACGGATGGACCGACATTATTGAATAGTAAAATTTAGAATCAAATTAAAAACCTCGTTTTGAATCAAAACGGGGTTTTATTTTATAACAATCACCTGATCATCAATCTGAACCTGATCTCCCTTCCTTATTTTAGCACGCTTCCGATATTCAACTTCCCCATTTAGATAAACTAGTCCATCCTCAACAAATAACTTTGCCTGCCCTCCAGATTCAACCAGACGCAATAGCTTTAAAAGCTTAATAAGTTCAATATATTCTGTATTCAGTTCAAATTCAATCATTACATTTGACTATAAATTGGCTAACTCTTCCTTTAATTTTTTTGGCAAACTGGCAACAATCAAATCATAAGAATCGTCGATCCAGCCTAAAATCATTTTGCTGGCAACTGATCCATCAACCATCACGGTGTTCCAATGTTGCTTGCTCATATGATAACCTGGCAGAACGCATGAAAATCGTTCTCTCAAATCGATGGCGTGTTCAGGATCACATTTCAAATTAATTCTTAATTCACCATCTAAACTTAAGAGAGCAAACATTTTATTCATCACTTTAAAAACCAAAGTAGTTTCATCAAACGGAAAACTTTCAGTTACCCCCTTTTTGGTGATACAATATTCTCTGATTTCTTCAACGTTCATAATCAAAGTTTTTACAAAAGTAGTTGAAAAGAGTAGATTTTCAAGTCTGATTAAGCAGTTGAATAAAACGCATCTTTATAATGCTCCAAGTCAAAATTTTGTCCGTAAAAAATGACGGAGATAACATCAAACCGGGTATCCAAATTAATATCATACTCCTGAATGTATGCTTCTGCTGCATTCACCAAAAATCGAATCTTCCGATCGGTAACAGCTTCAGACGGATGCTCATAACGGTCACCACTCCTTGCTTTCACTTCAACAATTACCAACTCATCCTTATCCTGTGCCACAATATCCAACTCATAATGATGAAAATACCAATTGGTCTTCAGAATCTGATATCCCAGCGTTTTAAGATAAGTTTGAGCAATTTGCTCTCCCTTTTTACCAATTTCCTGCTGTGGATTTTTGGATTTTGCCATGTTTTGTAATTCTTTCTTTAGGAGTGAGACAAAATAAAAGAAGACAAAAGTTACAACTATTCTGTTAAACTACATGATTATTTGAATGATAAAATATCTTTCATTATTGAATTGGTAAAAGTATCTTTGGATTTCTCACTAAATATAAATTCCATGGCAATTAAAGCATTTCGGGGAATGTCTCCCTGGTCTCAATTCATATTTGCAGCGTTTATCATACTCGTTACCTTTTTAGTGGTTTTTATTGTTGGCGTAATAGCCATTATCCCATTTGTTGGTTTGGAAGGAATGATCTCTTCACTTTCCGGATCCGTGAATTCACCAGAAGCAATTAAACTGCTTAAATATTTTCAAACGATACAGTCAATCGGATTATTTGTTTTACCACCTTTTATAATTGCCTATTTGTATGAGGGCCAAATTCGTAATTACCTCATGCTAAACAGAGGATTCACCGGGAAAGCTTTTATTTTGGCTATAACGGCGATGTTAGTTTCGTTGCCATTTATCGGGTTCACCGGGGAATTAAACAGCAAACTGGTTCTACCTGAATTTATGGTGGGTGTTCAAGAATGGATGCAAAATATGGAAGATAACGCCACCGAACTTATTGATCGTTTCATGGATGTTAAAACTACCGGCGGATTGCTTTTTAACTTGTTTATGATTGCTGTTATCCCAGCTCTGGGTGAAGAGTTTTTATTCCGTGGTGTGATCCAAAAGATCTTCATTAATATGACCCGAAACCATCATTGGGGAATCTGGATTTCAGCATTTTTGTTTAGTGCCTTGCACATGCAATTTTTTGGGTTCGTCCCACGAATGTTGCTGGGAGCTTTGTTTGGCTACATGCTGGTTTGGAGTCGTTCTATGTGGCTTCCGGTATTAGGACACTTTGTGAATAATGCAATTGGGGTGATGGCTCTGCACGTACAAAATCAAGCGAACGAAAAAATAGCAGAAATAGGCGAGTTTGCCGAAACCTTCTCTGTGTCCTGGATTGTTGCCCTTCTAAGTCTGGGTATCACAATTAGTTTGCTATTGGTATTAAAAAAGGAAACGACTGAATCTGTTAGTTAAAAATCAGATTAGTTTGTAGTTTTTCAGCTTCCATTTTTTTAAGTTCCGAAGCCCTGTAAACATAGGTCACACCATATTCTTGTGCCTTTTCGCGACGGACATCCGATGTAAATACACTGAATCGCTCCTCAACTTCATTCCAAACTTGTTGGATCAGTTCATCAGCACGATCGCGCATATCCTGCATTTTTTGTGACGCACGATTTGTATTGTTTTGAAGCGTAATCATATGCCGATGAGCATCCTGAAACGACTCAAAATGAACTTTTACCAGTGCAATGGATGGACTATAAATTGGACTTCCACCATTCATGCACCTTTTCCTCTCCCCCTCAATAATTCGCTCACCCCATTCCAAAACATTCTTCTCCAGGTTTAAGGAAGGAACATTTAAGGTATCAGGATTTAAGCCATAAAACTCGCGAACTTCAGGTTTCATTTCTTCACGAAGAATTGCAAAATTTAAAACCTGCACAAAATGGGATAAATAAAGTTTAGCTTTTTTGAAGATATTGCCATATTCATTTGATCTATCAAACTGAGTCTGCTTTGAAGATTGGAGCTGACGAATAGCACCAGAAAAATGAGGGTAGAGAATTTGCAGTTTCTCAAGACTTTGTTGACTAAAAGCCAACTCAGTCAATGCTGTTCTTTTGCCTTTTTCAAGTGCTTGCTCAATTGCTCTCTGACGAGCCTGGTCGGTATTAGGTAATCTTCTGTATGGCATCTAAACTAAGCTATTCATTTTATACGAAGATACAAAATCAGAAAGGCGCCTTGGTGTATTCGCAGCAAAACTAATCAACAGCTTACTGTTTACAACCCCCCTAAAACTCCGTATAAATCTTAATAAACAGAAACCTGCCCATAAGATATGAACAGGTTCGTGCTAATTTTATAAATGTCGTTTATCTATTTTGAAATTTCCAACATACGAATGATCGGGACTTGTGCTTTTTCTATAACTTCATCGGAAAGAATAACTTCAGGTTGCTCATGTTTCATGCAGATATAGAGTTTCTGAAGGTTATTTAATTTCATGTATGAGCAGTCATTACAAGCACATGTGGAGTCATTCGAAGGAGCTGGAATAAATATTTTATCCGGACAGGACTTGTTCATTTGATGAAGGATTCCACTTTCGGTAGCAACTATAAATTTCTTTGCATCACTTTTTTGTACGTAGTTTAACAACGATGTTGTTGAACCAATATGCTTTGCCAAAAGCAACACAGGCTGTTCACACTCAGGGTGCGCAATAAACTCAGCGTCCGGATGTTGATCCATCAAATCGATGATCTTTTCAACAGAGTATTCTTCATGAACCATGCAAGCACCGTCCCACAATACCATACTCCTACCGGTAATGCTATTGATATAGTTTCCAAGATTTTTGTCAGGAGCGAAAATTAATTTTTCATCTGCAGGAAAGCTCTGCACTATTTTTTCAGCGTTCGAAGATGTACAAACAACATCAGTCATTGTCTTTAAATCCGCCGTACAATTGATGTAAGAGATTACTTTATGGTCAGGGTATTTTGCCTTAAAAGCTGCAAATTTTTCAGCTGGTGCAGATTCTGCCAGGGAACAACCAGCTTTTAAATCGGGAAGAATAACCTTCTTCGAAGGATTAATAATTTTTGCCGTTTCCGCCATAAAATGCACGCCCACAAAAACAATCATATCAGCATCAGTTTTGGCAGCTTCCTGAGCCAAACCCAAACTATCACCAACATAATCAGCTATATCCTGCAATTCACCTTCAACATAAAAATGACTTAAGATGACAGCATTCTTTTCCTTTTTCAGCCGATTTATTTCGTCAACCAATTTTAGCTGTGGATCTATTTTTTCATCAATAAATCCTTTCTCCTCCAACATCTCCTGTACCAGTGTTTTTTCCATCACAAAAAACTTTTTCAAAAAATATGGCCGCAAAATTACTAATTCATTTAAAAAAACAGGTGAGAAAGCTGAAATGTTTTGAATATGAAGTGGTATAAATAAGACAAAATGGTTGCTAATTCTTAAACTTCAGCCCATAAAAAACCCGACTGGTATAACCAGCCGGGAAATATTTTATTCGCGAAATAGGAATCTAAGTCCTGATTGACTAGAACTTTTCTTTTGCGAGCTCAACAGGATTATCTTCTGAACCAATTGCTTTTATGCGGAACGAATAGCTATACGCTTTCTTTGTTAGTCGATACTGATCATGTGTCCATGCTCCCCAACTATCATCTCCGCCCACTCCCATTTGTTTGTCGTCAATATTCACAGAAGTTAAATCACGAGGTTTTACATCATTAATATGTCGGTGGACTGGTTTCACACCTTTCTGATGTCTTCCATCCGTGCGATCAGGAGATTCAAAATCTTCCATGATATTGTGATGGGCACTGACAGAAAGCAGCGGTTCTCCAACAAACAACAAGCCTGTTCCACTTTCATTTGTGATGGTCATCCAACGAACGTCTGTTTTATTTCCATTCTCTTGCGGACGTAAATAAGCCCAATACTGATCTGCTACAGCTCCGGAATATAAGCCAACAAACGCGCCTGTCTTGCGATCGGCATATGACTCTTGAGGGCCACGCCCAAACCAACTCATTTGATCAAATTCTCGTGGCATTACCAAGTTCATACCCATACGTACAATCTCCGGCAATTCGTCATTCGCCATTTTAAATTGATTTTCAACAACAATATCCCCACTTCCATAAATGGTGTACGTTGAAGTATAATCGGCAATTTTCGATGCATCCTTGTCATTCAATTCAAACTTGAAAGTAAGCTGAACTTTATTTCCCGATTCTTTAGTTAGCTTCGCCTCCTCGACTTTACGATTTTCGCCAGCCTTTCTCCATATGCGACTTCGCTTGTGCAAATTGTTTCCAAAGTCATTATCAATTGGTGCTCTCCAAAAATTAGGGATTGGTCCGCTCATTAACATTTCCTCTTCGCCAGACTTGAAGCTTTTTAAAACACCCTCAGTTTTATCAAACGATAGACTAAATCTGTCTCCCGTAATATAAACCTCCGAATCAGTCTCCTTTATTTCAAGTGACTGAAATTTCGAAATTTCAATTATTGACACAGATTTATAAATTGGTAGCTCCATTTGCTCCCCTGCCATTTCATAATCTGCCGGAACCAAATTTTCTTCCTTTTTAGTTTTCACCGAAAAGGTGACAAAATATTCCGTTCCTGGCTTAGGATCAATTGCGTAATCAATATTTACCTTTTTCGTGGACAGTGCTGCTAACTCAAAACCTTCCAACTTCCCATCGTTCACGATTTTACCATCAGCAGAGATATTCCAACTAATGTCATATTTATCAAGATTGGTAAACACATATTTATTGGCTATTTCAAAAACACCTTTGCTAAGATTGATCGCTTTAAAACCTACATTCTGATACACTTTCTTAACCTCTAACAACTGTGGTTTTACAGCACGATCAGGATCAACCAGCCCATTGTTACAGAAGTTTCCATCGGAAGGAACGGTATCCGGACCAAAGTCTCCACCATAAGCCCAAAATTCCTCTCCGGCTTCGTCTGTTGTTAACAGTCCTTGATCAACCCAGTCCCAAATGCAACCACCCTGCAACACATCATAACTTTCAATCAAGTCCCAATAGTCCTGCAAATTTCCAACACTGTTTCCCATCGCATGAGCATATTCACATTGAATAAGTGGTTTCTCAGGATTTGATTTTGCGTACTTTTCCATGCCTTCCATACGCGCGTACATCGGGCAATTAATATCCGTGTTTTCTCCACCATGAGCTTGCTCATACTGAACAGGCCGAGTACCATCTATTTCCTTCAGAAATTTATAATCTGCCATAAAGTTGATACCGTTGCCAGCTTCATTACCCAACGACCAAATAATAACTGATGGTTGGTTTTTATCACGCTCGAATAGGTTTTTGGTGCGATACAAGTGAGCTTTCCCCCAAAGAGGATTTTTGGCCAGCGATTCGTCCCCGTATCCCATTCCATGAGATTCAATATTTGCCTCATCAATTAAATACAAGCCATATATATTGCACAGTTTATACCATTCTTCAGGTTGTGGATAGTGAGATGTGCGAACGGTGTTGATGTTGTGCATCTTCATAGTTTTGATGTCTTTCAACATTGTTTCCTTATCAACTACATGCCCATTTACATCGTGGTGCTCATGCAAATTGACTCCCTTCACATAAATGGGTTTACCATTAACCATCAATTGGCTGTTCTTAATTTCAACCGTACGGAAACCAACATCTTGCCGAACCACTTCGATCAGGTTTCCTTCTCCATCTTTTAAAGAAATGAGCAACTTATACAAGTTTGGAGTTTCAGCGGTCCATGCTTTAACATTTGGGATCAGTGCTTTAAATGAGGTGCTCTCATCAATTTTGGCCAGAGCTACTTTTTCAGAAAACTTCTGTATTGATTGATCACCATCAAATAATTCAGCATCAACTGTAACATCTGTTTGCTCTTCTGATAGATTCGCAAGGTCGACTGTAAGTTCAAAAACACCATTCTGATAATTTTCATCCAATGTACTTATTACCCGAAAATCATCAATGTGCTTTTTATTGCGAGCCATTACATATGAGTCACGAGTAATTCCACTGAGACGCCAAAAATCCTGATCCTCAAGATAACTTGCATCACTCCAACGATGAATTTCAACTGCCAAGCTATTTTTCCCTTCTTTAATGACATTGGTTACATTAAATTCTGCAGGAGTCTTACTGTCTTCGCTATAACCAACATATTGTTCGTTCACCCATACACTTAAACAAGAGCTTGCTGCTCCAAAGTGAAGGTAAATTTCTTTTCCATCCCAATCTGCAGGGATTTCAAAAGTGCGTTTGTAGGAACCAACAGGATTGTAATTCTCCTGAATTAATGGGGGAGTTTTTGCATGAGGATAATCCACATTTGTATAAATAGGATAATCGAAACCCTGTACCTCCCAATTTGATGGCACTTCAATTTCATCCCAATCGCGGGTGTCATAATCATCTTTAAAAAACCAATAAGGACGTTCGCCGGGATTTTGTGACAAATGAAACTTCCATGTTCCATTGAGAGTTTGCAGAAGCGGAGAATTCCACATCACATCTTCATTCGCCTGATCAATAGAAGTATAAGGAATATAAGCCGCCCGGGGATCTTCCTTGTTTATCTGAACAATTTCAGGATCTTCCCATGGCTTGGGGTTCATTTCTTCAAATGGCACATCTGTGTATTTGCTCGTGCATGAAGCTAAAACGAAAAGTAAAATTACCGATAGTAGTTTATTCATAGTTTTGGATTTTGTTTGGCTCCAACCAGTTGGGACTAGTTGGTATGCAAAAATGAACAGAAACTTAGAATTTTGCAAACAAATATGCATGCTATATACAATTGATAGACTTAATATTCAGCGCATAAAAAAGCCGGAAGAAATCTCCCGGCTTTCGTTATATTTTAGCAATCTTAACTAACTAGAATATATATCGCAATGTGAATTGTGCTTGCCAGCGTGAACTCTGCAAGCCAGAATCATCAATATACCAGGGTTCGTTCTTATTTGGTTTTGGACTGGTATAAGATAAAACCGGAATTGTTTTCAGCCCTGTCGCAGCATCATTCGCCATTCCTTCAAATTTGATCAGCGAGATATTGCTGTTGGAAGCGTAATACATTCTTCCCCAATCCATATTCAATAGGTTTCCCACATTGAAAATATCAAATCCTATCTGGAAGGTTTGCTTTCTGTCTGCAACATTCACCCAAACATCTTGCAATATTTTCAAATCAAAAATATTCTCCCAGGGCAAACGAGAACCATTGCGTTCAACGTATTCTCCCCTACGTGTTTTAAGGTAATCATCTTGCGAAATATAGGCATTTAATGCTGTCCACATTTCCTGAAACTCCGGAGAATCCTTTTCGTAGATTGTTGTTCCAGTACCAAAATTGATGTCGGCCTGAGATACAGGCACATAAATTAGAGAAGGGCCACCATAGGCTTCATTGGTTAACGCACCATTGCTGTCATTATAAATATAAGAGAAACGTCTTCCGTCTTGTCCATTATAGAAAAGGGAAACAGTCGTTTTCAAGTTATTCAACCATTCCTTTTCATAACTTAGTGTACCTACGATTCTTGAACCCAAGTCAAAACTTGAATATCCCAATTCCGCTTCATTTCTTGGAACAGGACTGGAAACGAGATAATTCCATTGTGAGGAATTTTGAGAACTTGTTCCATCAAAGATAGACTTGGCTTCTCCATATGTATAAGCCAGTCCAGCTGTCAAACCAAATTCAAAACGCTTGGAAAGGTTTGCAGTTATATTATACGTGTATCCTTTATTGGTATTATCACCAAGCATGATCTGCCCAAAATCAGAATCGATTCCATTCTTGTATGTAATATATAAAGGACGATCGTCTCCGGAACCGGTTGCCTGAGCAAAAGCAGGCTTCACATTAACATCTTTCCACAATACATTATTGATTGTCTTGGTGTAAATAAACTCAAGGCTTCCAACAATTCCGCCAGGCAATTTCTGATCAATAGCCAAATCACCGCGAAGCATTTGTGGGCATTTAAAATCCTCAGTGTATAAATCAATCTGGCTTCCCGTTGGAAGATCTTTTGATCCTGTTGTTTGAGTTTGCCAATCCGGGTTGAATGTAATTCCGCTATAGATACGATAGTCACCAACCATTATCCCATTATTGGTATAGGAACCTGCCGGCCAAACAAAAGGAATCCTGGATGTAAATACGCCCAATCCACCGCGTAGCTGCGTTTTCTTTTCACTGGAAACATCCCAGTTAAAGCCAACTCTTGGTGAAAACATGAGATTTCCAGTAGGCATTTCACCAGCTTTTGCGCCTTTTAAATCGTAATGTTCTTCAAGCACTAGGATCGTGGTTGTATTGAACCCAGGAATTGCCATAGGCTTGTCGTTAATAAATGGGATATCAATTCTCAAACCTGCAGTTAATTTAAAATCCGGAGTAAATTGAATTTCGTCCTGCACATAAAATCCAAGTTGAAAAGCATTAAAGTCAGCTGCGGCTGCAGAGCCATCACCGCGAACATCATCAACCAATGAATATCCAATTCGATATTGCGATGCATTTTCATTTAGAAAATCCTCCACGCTGTCAAACTCATAATACCCAAATGCCCGACGCATAAATAAGTTATAAATGGAGTAAAACTCATTATGAGTTCCGAAAGTAAATGTATGCTTTCCGGAATATAACTGTAAGTTATCGGTGATAGTAAGAATGGTTTGTTTTAAATCATTTCCTGTTGAGTAAACCTCAGAACCGGCATTAATAGCACCATCTCCATCTTCAATATATATTCCAGGGAATTTTGCTCCCAGAGGATCTCTGTTATCATGCACATTGGTATAGCCAATTTTTAAATTGTTTGACCATTTCTCAGAGAAACGGCTATTTAATTCCAACGCTGATGCATGTGTTGTTGATGGAAAATAAACACCCCTGTTATAAAAATAGATGTTCCCGGGATTGGAAGTTGTTGGCGAGAAGCTTTCTCCTTTTGTATATTGATGGCGAACCATCAAATTATGCTTGTCATTAATATTCCAGTTAATTTTAACCAGCAGCTTTTCACCTTTTAATTCTTCATTGACACTTTCAAAACCTCCCGGTTCATATCCATAATTTCGTAACTTATCTGCTACCTGATTAATTTCAGACATTCCTGCATCTCCTTTATAAGTAGTAAAATCGTATGGTTTTGGAGTTTCATCCCGCTGTAGCTCAGCATTTATGAAATAGAATAATTTATTTTCGATAATTGCACCTCCAACATTAAAGCCATACATTTTTGCAGAAAAGTCTGCCAACTTGGTACGTTTAACAGCAGGATCATCAGTCGGCGTTTTTCCAGCCAAACCTTCATTCCTAAATTTATAATAAACGGTACCTTTCAATTTATTAGTTCCTCTTTTTGTTACAGCATTAATACCACCTCCAGCAAATCCACCTTGCCGAACATCGTACGGAGCAATAACAACCTGAAACTGATCGATGGCTTCAATACTAATTGGCGAAACACCAGCTTGTCCACCATTCATCCCATTCGAGGCCAACCCAAATACGTCATTATTTACCGTTCCATCAATCATTAATGAATTATATCGGTTATTGGCTCCGGCAATAGTGATACCATCACCGTAAAATCCAACCTGAGGAGTAAAACGCAATACATCATTCAGGTTTCCGGATAAGCTCGGAAGCACATCAATTTGTTGACGGTCCACTACTGTTTCTGAACCAGTACGGTTTCCATCAAACAAATCACTCCGGGCAGTTCCTGTAGCAAGAACCATAATCTCAGGAATCTCCAAATCAGCCGGAGTCAGACTAACATTGATTTTTAAAGACTGCCCCAACGATAAATAGATACCCTCTTTGGAATATTCATGAAATCCTACAAAAGAAATCTTAACCGTGTAGGGTCCCCCAACAGTGATGTTGGGAAAACGGAAAATCCCTTCACTATTTGTGATTGTACCATTTTGCGTTCCTGTCGGATTATGAACAATTAATACAGTTGCTCCGGGAAGCGTTTCGCCATCAACCGAAGTAACAGTTCCGTTAATTTCTGCAGATGTCATACCTTGAGGATAAGACACAAGATAGGTCAACCCCAAAATAAGAAGCAAGGTAATTTTTAAGTGTGTTGTTTTCATAGATTGATTGTTTTCTTAAAAATATCATTCAAGTTACTGAATTATAAGTTTTTGACACCATGACATTCATCCTGTTTTTCTTAAGTTTATAAACAGAATATGAACAATACATTGATTTGACAAATGTATACACTGCAAAGGAAACTGACTTACTTTACTTAATTATTAATGAAGCATTAAATCTGTTTTTTTTCAAGATGAGTACCCAACCCACTAATTATATGCGCATTATTAAATTAAATAGAATATGAATGTTAAATATCAATTCTCAAATTTTGACTGATAAGACAATTTTGAAGAATGATTTATACAGAATAATTTAACAAAGTAACCGCAACGAATTCAAAATTTCGAATCCAAAATGCTAATTCAGACTCAATTTTTGAGTTATTTCCACAAGTATTCAATTTTTTTTAAGGAATAAATCTCCCTTTCTTACACTATCTATTGAACTATATGTTATCAATTTTCTCAAACCTCAAAAAATATCTAAATTTTTTTGAAAATATTTTAGTCTATTTAATTGCTCTATTTCAGTCTCTTAACACACATACTGGAAAATAAATTTGAAAATATATGGTACTTTGTATTGCATAGTTCCATTTAATGTTCATATATTTGTATAGCAAGAAACAAGGTTTAAACCAGATGTAGTTTTAAAAAAGTTCTATACGAAGTGTAACGAAACAGAAAAACAATCGTCTTAAAGACAGAAACAGAAAACAAACAAGCTCTCAAAGCAACAAGAAAACAATTTGACAACAGAAAACAGAAAACAGAAAACAGAAAACAAACAGGAGGCCCAAACCATGAAAACACAGAACAACAAACAAGCAAACAGAAACAATCAAATTCAAAAAGTATTGTTAAGAAGCGCAGCCGTAATTATTAGTTTTGTATTAATTAGCTTTACCGTAAGCGCTCAAGGATTTTGGAAACAACTATTAACCAACAACAGTTTTGGAAAAATGGCCATGTTGATGGTTGAAGAATCTGAAGCAGATTTATATGCTCAATCCAGCGATGCAGCAGCTGAAGTTCCTTCAAAATCAGAAAGTACAGCTTTCTACTTTGAACAATCGACAGATAAAGCATTGGAATTGGAAAACTGGATGACCGATGATTATTATTTTGGAGCATATAATGAAATGTTAGAACCAGTTAGTGAACCTGCTCTTGAGCTTGAAGACTGGATGAAAAGTGATAGCCACTTCAAAACAACCAGCAACAATGTCTCTGATAAAGAATTAAATCTAGAGGCATGGATGGTGAATGATGAATACTGGGGATCATAATAAACCCAAACACAAGACAGATTCAATTAGAAACTCGCGATAAACGTGACGAAATGAAAATAGAGAATACAAAAGCACAAATGCGAAAAGGGGTTTTAGAGTACTGCATACTACTGGTATTAGACGGAAAACCCCTTTACGCCAGCGATATTATCGATGAATTAAAAAACTCGAAACTGATCGTTGTTGAAGGAACACTCTACCCCCTATTAACTCGTTTGAAAAATGCAGGATTACTTGGTTACAAATGGGAAGAATCAACACAGGGGCCACCCCGAAAATATTACGAACTGACTGATACCGGAAAGACCTTTGTTGAAGAATTAGGGAAGTCGTGGAACGAATTGGTAGAAGCAGTTGGAACGATTAAGTCATCAAAATCGTAATGATAAACGAAAAACAAACGCACAAAATAATAAAATCATGAAAAAGACTTTTACAATCAATATAAGCGGTAGCGTTTTTCATATCGATGAAGATGCCTATCAGAAACTTCAGAATTACCTGCAAATGTTGGGAAGCCACTTTGGAACCAGCGCCGAAGGTCGCGAGATATTGCAGGATATAGAAGCAAGGATTGCTGAACTTTTTAACGAAAGAAAGCAAACGGAAGAAAAAGATGTAGTGATTGAAGCCTGGGTTGACGAGGTTATTGCCAGAATGGGAAAACCTGAAGACTTCATGGAAGAAGAAGAGGAAGAAGAAAGCACAGAGGAAAAAACGGTTCAGGAACCTGCCAAAGTAAAACGTAGGATGTATCGTGATCCTGAACATCGGGTTCTTGGTGGAGTTTGCTCTGGAATGGGTGCCTATTTCAACATTGATCCAGTTATTCTTCGGATTATTTTCATTATTCTGTTCTTTGTAAGTGGTGGAATCGTGTTCTTTATTTATATCCTGCTTTGGATAGCTGTTCCTAAAGCAAGAACAACAGCACAGCGATTAGAAATGCGAGGGCAGGAAGCCACCGTTTCCAATATCGAGAAATCGATTAAAGAAGAAGTAAAAGAAGTTAAGGAAAGCTACAAACGCTTTAAAGACTCAGACTCCTATAGTAAAGGGAAAGATCAAATGTCACAGTTTGGCGATGTGGTTGTTAATGTACTGAAAGTTATTTTGAAGTTAGTTGTCGTTGTATTCGGTGCACTAATGATCCTTCTCGGATTTCTCGGATTAGTTGGATTTATAACGTCAATGGTTATCGGTCATTCATTTATAGAAACTGCACCTTGGATTCATGGATTTGTTCCCAATGTTCACATGCCTGCAGTAGCAAATCTGTTTATAAATCCTGCATCATTAACCATCCTTACAATTGCAATTTCATTGTTTGTAGGTATCCCTCTGCTAGCAGTTTTATTTATAGGTACTAAACTTATTTTCCGATACAAAACAAATAACAAACTTATTTTCCTTGGAAGCTTTGGTGTCTGGTTAGTGTCACTTATCGTTATCATCGTAGTTTCAGCAGGACAGTTAAATGATTACAGCAAAAGAACAAGTATCAATGAAAGTAAGGTTATAAACTGTCAGGATTGTACAACGCTTTACCTGGAACTGGGCGAAGACACCTATCAATGGAATAAAGGTTATGAACTGGACCTGGACAGAATGAAAGTGATTACAGATGACGGAGAAACAATTTTACTTGGAGAACCAAGATTAGATGTTGAGAAAAGCAGCAGCAATGAGTTCGTAGTTATGATTCGTAAGAAAGCCAGAGGAAGCAGCCAGGAAGCAGCAAAAGAGAATGTGGAAGAAATATCCTACACGTTCACTCAAAAAGACTCAACGATCTACTTCGACCCATATTACAAGTTGGAAGACGGTAGCCGTTGGCTAGATCAGGAGGTTGATATTACGCTAAAAGTACCTGAGGGAAAAAGCATTTATCTGGGTGATAAATTAGTAAAAATCATTTATGACATTGAAAATGTTTCCAACACCTGGGATGGCGATATGGTTGGTAAATACTGGAAGATGACTGATTTGGGATTGGAAGAAGTTGAGAAGTAATTCCTAATGAATTCAATTAACTAAAGATCAAAATCATGAAAACATATTCAATCAGATTACTAGTAATAATTAGCCTTTTGGCTGCTTCAACAGGTCTGTTCGGTCAAAGTAAATCAGATAAAATATTTGACAACTTCAAAAATAAACCTGGCTTCACCTACTTTTCTTTCAATAAGGATATAAAAGACGCGTTCAATATCAATCTGGATGATGAGAATAAGACGATTTCGGGTGATTTACATGAAATTAAATTCCTTTCATACAATCCGGAAAAAGGAGATTTGTCGGGTCGCGGATTCCTAAAAAGAGCAATTGATATGCTACCCTCAGCTTACGACAAAGTCGACTTGGATGACGATGACAACAATGTGGTTGTTTGGAAACTGGGAAAAAAGAAGAAAATTTCCGAATTCCACGTCTTTATCAAAAGTGATTCTCCTGATGGATACCACTTTTTGATCTCATTCCTTGGAGATTTTGATGTGGACGATGCCGAGGGAATCAAGGAAATTGGAGTAAGCTTTTCATCAAAATAAAAAATTAAAGCCATGACAAAAAGATTAACAAAATCATACGATAGAATTATTGCCGGAGTTTGCGGTGGTATTTCAGAATACATTAACCCGGAGCTTGATCCGCTAATTACAAGAATTGCATTTTTAGTGCTGACATTTTTCAATCCACTTTTGCTCATACTATATTTAGTTTTAGCGGCTGTAATGCCTTATCCAAGCAGAACGAATTAAGAAATCTTAATACATTAACAGCATAGTTTTTTAAAGAGCGGAGTATTCCATATACATCCGCTCTTTCAATTATAAACCTTATAAGTCAATGATGGTTATTATAGATTAATAAACTCACCTATGTTGGATCAGAAGAAACATACATTTGATACTTTTCAATTAATTGTTGAAGCCTCACCCAATGCTTTGATCCTTGTTAATAAATCAGGAAATATTGAATATGTAAATGCCTTTACAGAAAATCTCTTTTTGTATTCAAAAAAAGAATTAACCGGTGCCACTTTAGAAACGATCATTCCAAACCGATTCATTAATAAACACAACGAATATTTTCAACGTTTTCTAAAAAATCCTACGCCCAGGCAAATGGGAAAAGGAAGAGATCTCTTTGCAGTTAAAAAAGACGGACAAGAATTTCCAGTGGAGATTGGATTAAATCCAATTGTAGTAGGCAATAATCCCCTAATTCTGGCCCTCATTATTGATATTAGTGAACGGAAAAAAGCAGAAATTCTTTTACGCAAGCACTCCAAAGAATTAGAATTAAAAAATAAAGAACTTGAACAGTTTAATTCCATTGCTTCGCACGATTTACAGGAACCCCTCAACACCATAATAAGCTGGACCGACTTACTGCAACATACACTGGATTTATCTGAAGACGATGAAAGCACCCAGATGTTTGGCTACATTACAAATGCTGCTACCCGAATGAAAAAGCTCATTCACGGCTTGCTTGAATACAGTCATCTTGGTAGGGATGCAGAACTTAAACAAGTAAACTGCGCCAGTTTATTAGAATCAGTTGAAGAAGATTTATTGGCTTCCATTGAAAAATCAAATGCAACACTTGAAATATCTGATCTGCCAACAATTTGGGCTTATGAACTCGAGTTGCGATTGCTGTTTCAGAACCTGATAAGTAATTCTATCAAATATCGGAAAGAAAGCGAATCACCAAAAATTACTATTTCGGCGAAAGCCATCAATGATGCCTGGCAATTTACAGTAAAAGATAACGGCATTGGAATTGAAAAAGAATATCACGATAAAATTTTCACCATTTTTCAACGAATTCATCCGTCAGAAACGTACGAGGGATCAGGAATTGGACTGGCACATTGTCGAAAGATTATTGATTTACATCATGGCTCCATCGAAATTGAATCGGAATCCGGCAAAGGGTCATCCTTCATTTTTACTATTCCCGATTTAAAACATTACAAGTCAGCACCTGAATAAACTGTTATTGGAATCGCATACAAAAAACGGTTTCTTCGCCGGGAATTGATTTTGCCAAAAGCGCTCCTCCATGCAATCGCATAATTTGGCGTGATAAACTCAAACCGATACCTGAACCATTTTCACGAGTGGTGAAAAAAGGAACAAATATTTCATCCAACAATTCTTTGGAAATTCCTGGACCGTTATCTTTTACACAAAGCTCATGCTGCCCATTTCTGTTTCTTCCCGCAATTAAAGTAATCTGCCCATTGGCTTTATCGGTTAACGCTTCTCTCGAATTTTTCATCAGGTTAAGTAAAACCTGGGAAATTAATTTTTCATCGGCAAAAATTTCAAAATCAGGAGATTCTATTTGGACATTTAACTGAATGGATGAGTTTTGATTTTCAACCTTATTTAAGAGTATAATTTTATCGAACAGATCTTTCACCGGAATGCGCTTCTTCTCGGGCTTTGGCAATCGGGTTAACTTACGATACGACTCAACAAAAGTAATCAATCCTCTCCCCTGCTCTTTTATCACTTCAAGCCCGCGTATCGTAGTGCTAATAACCTTTTCATTAATTTCTTCCGGCGAAATGGCAACCCCGTCTTTTTGAAAATAGCTGCTTAAACTTTCAGACAATGAGGTAACCGGAGCAATGGAATTCATAATTTCATGGGTCAAAACCCGAATTAGTTTCAACCAGGAATCAAGTTCTTTTTCATCCAATTCCCTGTTAATATCCTGCACAGATAATAGAACCAAATTCCGCTCTCTATTTTTAAATGCATTTGCTTTGATTGCCAAGTTCACCTTTCCCTGTTTTCCGGAGAAGCTAATTAGTTTTTGATCTCTTTCCTGAACCTGCCTAAAAGAATTTAATAGGGTGGAATCAACACGTTCCAACTGCTTTAGGTGTGTGAAATGCTCCATCCCAAGAATCTTCTTCAGGGCACTATTCGCATGAATAACAAACCCCTTCTCATCATAGGTCAAAATACCCGTTCCAACATGCTCAATCACCGCTCTAAAATACTGGTCCTGCTGCTGGCTTTCAATTTTGATTTGCTGAATCTGCTGATTAACCTCATTCAGATTTTGATTCAGCTTATTAATAATTTTATCTCCTTTTATATTTGGATACAACTGGCTAAAGTCACCATTTTTAACAGCTTCAAAAAAATAGCTGATCCGTTCATTTACACTGTTCTGATAATTTACCAAGTTGATAATTACGCCAAGATTAACAAGGCAAAGAAATATCCCAAAGACAATTGAATGTAACTCGAAAAAAGACCATCCGATTCCAAATGAAACCACCGCAACGATTAGGATACGGACCACAATATTTAAAGTGAATGATTGTTTCATCCGATTCCAAATTTTTTCATCTTATTGTACAAGGTCTGGCGGGTAATTCCTAATTGCTCAGCTGCCGCACTCACATTTCCGGGATTTTTCTCCAAGGCCAGGATTACCAACCGCTTTTCCATTTCCTCCAGCTTCAGCGAATCACTGTCTGTTCTATTTCCGCTCACCGGTTTTAAAAAGAAATCATCCGCTTTTAATACATTGTTCTCACTCAAGATCACCGCTTTCTCAATGCTGTGTTCCAATTCGCGAATATTCCCGGGCCACTGGTATTTCAATAGTTTTTCCTGTGCCTGGTTATTCAATTTCAATAATGGCTTATCGTATTTGTACGTGTATTTCTTCAGGAAAAAATCTGCCAAAACCAGAATATCATTCCCACGCTCTCTTAGTGGCGGTATTTCAATCTGAATGGTATTTATTCTGTAAAGTAAATCCTCCCTGAACAATCCTTCGTCAACCAACTCAGCAAGGTTTTTATTGGTCGCGCAAATTAGTCGAATATCAATAGGAATTGTCTGATTGGAGCCAATTCTGGTAATTTCCCGATTTTGTAACGCAGCCAAAAGCTTCGCCTGTAAGTGGAAAGAAAGGTTACCAATTTCATCCAGAAAAAGAGAACCTTTATTGGCCAATTCAAACTTACCTGCACGATTTTCACGTGCATCGGTAAACGAACCTTTAACATGCCCAAACAATTCACTCTCAAACAACGATTCGCTAACCGCTCCCATATCCACACTAACCAACATTTCATTGCTTCGGTTAGACAGTCGGTGGATCTCACGTGCTATCAACTCTTTCCCTGTTCCATTTTCTCCAGTAATTAAAACATTGGTATCTGTTTTAGCTACCTTCCGCACAATTTTCAACACGTTCATTAATTCCGGTGAAGATCCGATGATGAATTTCTCATCACGATTGATCACCTTCTTCAATTCCTTTTCTTTCAATTTTAAATGATTCACCTCGGCACGAGACATGCTCAATTGAATAGATGACCGAATGGTGGCCAGCAGCTTGGTATTTTCCCAAGGCTTCAAAATAAAATCAGTAGCTCCAGATTTCAAAGCCTTTACCGCCAGTTCCACGTCACCATAAGCCGTAATCAGCACCACTGATATGTCAGGGTGATTATCTTTGATTTGCTGAAGCCAGAAAATTCCTTCATTTCCTGTATTTACTCCAGCTTTAAAATTCATATCCAGCAATACCAAATGATATGAATTTTTCCTCAATTCGCTAATAATCAAATTTGGATTTGAAAGACAATGTACTTTGTCAAACTCTGGTGAAAGCAATATTTCCAGCGCACTCAATACGCTCTTATTATCATCTACAACCAGAATGTTTCCTTTGGACATTTTTTATTTCAAAAGTAGTTCATCAAAAAAGCAAGCGCAATAACCTGTCAATTTTTTTTACAATTCAATGTCAATATATTTTACAATCCTGTATTTGCCGCCGCTCCCTAACTACTGATTATCAATACGTTTATTTTTTGGCATTATAATGGTTTTGAAACTGGCAAACATATATGAAGAATGATACAGAAAAGGAAACTTGCTATTTTGCTATTCACACTCATCGGAACAATGCAGCTATATGCTCAGAAAGATTGGAGCTTAAATGAGTGCATTAATTTTGCCATTGAGAATAACCTCAATCATCAGCTATATGAATTGGATGAGCAAACAGCATTAATAAATGCGAGACAATCAAAACTGAATTTACTCCCATCCGTGTCTGCATACTCATCTGCAGGTATCAATTTTGGACGATCAGTTGATCAATTTACTTATGACATTGTTAACACCCAGTTTTTCAATAATTCTTCGAACTTAAATTCCAATGTTTCATTATTTCATGGATTTACCCAGCTAAACCAAATAGCTTATTCTAAATTCAGAAAACAAGCGGCTCATTGGCAAAAAATAAATAATCAGGACGATCTTGCATTCACAATTCTGATGGCCTATTATGATGTGATATACTACCAGGGATTGGTTGAAATTGCCAAGGAACAACTGAAATTATCGTCTTTCAATCTTAAAAAAACAGAAACGCAAATAGAAACCGGCTTAAAAGCCAAAATGGATTTAGCAGAAATGCAATCCACTTATGAAATGGAGAAGCTAAATCTCCTTCAATCAGAAAACAAGTTAGCTGAAGTTAAGTTAGTGCTTGGCCAGCAAATGAATTTGCCAGCCGGGCGGTTAGTGAGTATTAATATCGAAGAAGCGGAACCTGTGGTCTCATCAAATCTTAGTCTGGCCTCAGATTCCCTCTTTGATGCTTTTGCACAACAATCTCCCTATGTAAAGATTGCTGAAAATGATTTTGAAGCAGCCAGAAAAAATGTATCCATTGCCCGTGGCAATTACTTTCCTTCTATTAATTTGAATGCATCTGTCAATACAGGTTACTATGAAACCAATCGTGATCAGTCAGGAAATACAATTTCTTTTTCCGATCAATTTGAGAACAATATGAGTCAATATGTTGGTGCCTCAATCTCGATACCAATTTTCTCGAGAAACCAGATCCGTAATAATGTTCATCGAGCTAAAATAGCAGAACAACAAGCTCAGACCCGACTTGAAAATTATCGGCAAATGGCTTATTACGAACTTGTAAATAATAACCGCGAATTGAAAGCACTTTTTACCGAATACTATCAAACCCAGAAGCAACTTGAAGCGGATGAGTTATCATATAAAGTAGCTGAACGCAAATACGACGAAGGACTTATTGATGTTATTCAACTATTAACTGTAAAACAAAGATTAGCAGAAACAAAAAGCCAATTATTGCTTTCGCGATTACAATGGAAGATAAAAGAACGGGTAATTGATTTTTATAAAGGAATCCGTTTTTGGAACGAATTAGAAAAAAATTAAAATCACAAGATATGTCAATGGACCGGGTTATAGAAAAGAAAAAAGGATTAAAAATGAAGCATCTTTACATGGGATTAGGTGCTGTAGTCTTATTGTTTTTAATCTATCAAATCATATTTACTGATCATCAATCGGTATTTCGTGCAGAAAGAGAGAAACTTACCGTCAGCTCAGTGGAAGACGGATTATTCAATGATTACATCACCATCATAGGACAGGTTGAGCCAATTTCAACCATTTACCTTGATGTTGAAGAAGGTGGTAAGGTAGAAGAAATCTACATTGAAGAAGGGGAAATGGTCAAAAAAGGCGATGTTATTTTAAAGCTTCGTAACAATGACCTTAATACCACTATCATGAATAGTGAATCGCAATTGGCCTACCATGCGAATGAACTTAGAAATACACAAATTCAGATTGAGCAACAACAACTTCAAAATAAGCAACAGCGCCTACAAATCGATTTAAAAGTCATCCAGGCAAAACGGAAATTTAAACAATACGAACGCCTTTTTAATGAAGATTTGGTTGCCAAGGAAGAATTCCTCCAAGCCAAAGAAAGCTATGAGTTGTCACTAAAAGAAAAAGAGTTGACCTACCAAAAGATGGTTCAAGACTCTATTTTCCGAAGCAACCAACGAACCAGCATGGATGAAAGTTTGGAAAACATGAAACTCAGCCTGCAAATGGCTCGTGAACGACTGGAAAACCTCAACGTAAAAGCACCTGTAGATGGGCAACTTGGCCTGTTGGATGCCGAAATTGGCCAATCCATTTCGCGAGGCCAACGACTAGGGCTCGTACATATCTTAACAGATTTTAAAGTGAATGCCAAAATTGATGAACACTATATTGACCGGGTAAGACGGGAATTATCAGCAGCCTTTGACCGGAATTCCGAAAGTTATCAGCTGAACGTCAAAAAGGTATACCCTGAAGTTCGCGAGGGACAATTTGAAATTGATATGGTTTTTGAAGGAGAAAAGCCTGACAATATAAGAACCGGACAAACTTATCACGTAAAACTTGAACTCGGTCAGTCTGAGAAAGCAGTGTTGCTTCCCCGCGGTGGTTTCTTTCAAAGTACTGGAGGGCAATGGGTATATGTGCTAAACGAAAATGAAACAGAAGCGGTAAAACGCCCCATCCGCATTGGCAAGCAAAACCCTCAATATTATGAAGTACTGGAAGGACTCAATCCTGGCGAGAAAGTAATTACATCAAGTTACGATTTGTTCGGTGATAATGATAAGATCGTGCTGAAGTAGCAAAGAGCGCAGAGTTTGGGGCAAAGCGTCACTAGAAATGGGTTTAGAAGATAAAGTTCTATAGTTCGGAAAAGAATAAGAAATGATCATTAATTCATAAATTGAATAAAAAACTTTAAAATGTTATTATGGCTCAATTTAGATTTATGGATTTAGAAATTTGGAAGGAATCAATCGCTCTGAATGATCAACTCTTTAATTTGGCGGATGCATTTACTGATGCTAAAAGCTATAGGGTTGCAGAGCAATTGCGCAGTGCATCCCTAAGCATCTCAAATAATATTGCGGAAGGATCAGGATCCTTTTCATCCAAGGACTTTGCCAACTTCCTAAATATTGCTAGAAGATCGGTTTTTGAAACAGCAAATATTTCAGTTGTAGCCCATCGAAAAAACTTCATTGACGATGAAACATTTAATCAAATCATAGAAGATTTAGATATTCTAAGTAGAAAAATTACAAACTTTAGAAAAGCGATATTAAAAAATAACTAAAAGCATAGCAAAAGAATTCACCATGCTCTTTACCCTATGCTCTAAGCATTAAAAATCATGATAAAAACAGTCAATCTTCAAAAAGTATTTCGCACGGAAGAAATTGAAACCAGTGCGTTAAATCAGGTGAATCTTCACGTTCAGAAAGGTGAATTTGTCGCCATTATGGGACCCTCCGGTTGTGGAAAATCAACTTTGCTTAATATCGTTGGGTTGCTCGATAATCCGTCTGGTGGTGAATATTATTTTGACGGACAAGAGGTCGGTCAGCTAAAAGAGCGCAACCGCACTCAGCTTCGAAAAGGTAACATTGGTTTCGTGTTTCAAAGTTTCAACCTGATTGATGAGTTGAATGTATACGAAAATGTTGAACTTCCGCTCATCTACTTAAAGCTAAAAGCCAGGGAGCGCAAGGAAATGGTTGAAAAGGTTTTGGAGCGCATGAAAATCAGCCATCGCCGCAAGCATTTTCCTCAACAACTTTCCGGTGGTCAGCAACAGCGTGTCGCCATTGCCCGTGCCGTAGTTGCCAATCCAAAATTAATTCTGGCCGATGAGCCTACTGGTAACCTCGACTCGAAAAACGGGTTGGAAGTAATGAACCTACTGACTGAACTCAACCGTGAGGGAACCACCATCATCATGGTAACACACTCATTACACGACTCTGAATTTGCTCACCGGGTAGTTAACCTGTTCGATGGTCAAATCATTACGGAAGAAGTGAAAAAGCAACTGGGAGAGGTTTTGCTTTAGATTAAGGAATGCCACATTTGTCAGTGGCTAAAATGGTGTGTATTAGATTGATTGAAAGGGGCTTTCTCTGAAATATAGTTGAAGTTATGATCTTATATTATTTAAAGACGGCAATAAAAAGTATCTGGAATAACAAAAGGTTTTCCGCCATTAACATCATTGGATTTGCTTTTGGTATTTCCATTTGCATGGCGATATCCCTGTTTCTAATCAAAGAATATTCGTATGACCGCTATCACGAAAATGCGGATCAAATAGTACGTTTGACAGATACCAAGAACAATTCAAGTTCGATTGACTACCGAATAAAAGATGTCCTGCAAAACAGATATTCTGAAATTGAAAATGCCTGTATCGTTCAACGGGTAGACCGTCCGGTAGAAATACAATCGGAAAACAAGGGCTTCTATTTAGATGATATCATGTCGGTCGATAACAACTTCTTTGATGTCTTCTCGATTCCTTTTGTTTCTGGAAACTCATTAAATCCACTTGCTAATATCAATTCAGCGATCACTACTGAAAGCACATCCCGAAAACTATTTGGAACAGCAAATCCAATTGGTAAAGAAATACTGGTAGATGGAAGAACAGTGGTTACAATAACCGGGGTGATAAAGGATTTTCCTGAGAACTCGAGCATTACCGCTGCACTTTTAGTTAATGCAGAAAATGAAAATTTTAAATTCAGTAAATGGATTGGGAACAGCAATGATTTAAGTACATACCGTTGGCCGTTTCGAGTTTATCTTCAGCTAAATAAAAATGTCGAGCCGAATACACTTTTATCAAAAATAAATGCGCAACCAGAATGGCTAAAACCATATGGAGAAGAAGTCGGGTTTTTAAAACTAAAGGACATTTACCTTCATGACACAACCACAGGAAGTAGTTCTAAACGAGGGAATGCCGGATTATTAAGACTGCTAACTATCGTTGCCGCTATCATTTTAGCACTGGCTGTAATTAACTACATCAACCTAAGTGTAGCGCAACAAAATAAACGCAACAAGGTAACCGGCATTAAGAAAACAATAGGTGCAACCCGTGGTAACATATTAATCCACTTTCTATTTGAATCCATACTTGTAACTGCCTTGGCCTTCGTTGTTGGAATTATTTTGGTTTGGCTGGGCTTACCAGTTTATCAATCGGTATTTAACACTCAGCTAAGCATAAATGCACTCTTCCAATTTCCTAATTTCATCTACCTGATAGGCTTCGTATTTTTAATTGGTGCGGTTAGTGGTTGCGGCCCCTCCCTGACATTATCAGGTGTTAATCCTGTCCATATTTTAAGTGGCTCAACCGCAGTATCGGGAAAACGAAATTATGTACGCAGCTCTTTAACGGTTTTTCAATTTGCAACATCTATAATTTTAATTTTCAGTGTTATTATTGTCGTTCGTCAAATCCAATATGTCAAACATAAAAATCCAGGATTTGCAGAAGAGCAATTGCTACGCCTGGATATTCCTGATATTCAAGAGAAAGATATTTCAAAAGCCCTGGCGTTAATAGATGAACTTCACAAATCACCCTACCTCGGAGGTATTTCCGTAACCAATGGAGTTCCCGGAAGAATTAGGATGAGCATGGGAACAAACATGGAGAATACCGATAAAAACACGAGTATCAAATGCCTTATGGCCGACACAACATTTCTTGAAACTTTTGATATTAATGTAATAAAAGGTCGAAATCTGCAACCCGGTGATTATGGAAATGTATGCATGATCAATGAAGCAGCGTATAAATATTTCGAATTTGACAATCTGGAAAATAAACGAATCAATAACTACAATCCCAATGGTTTTGAAATTATAGGAGTGATTAATGATTTTCAGTTCAATTCACTGCATAGCGCAATCGAGCCTATCTGTATCATGTTCACCCCAAGATATATGCCAACAACCATTAACATTCGACTGGCAGAAAATGGCGTTACTGCAGGAATGGATTTCATTCAAAAAACATGGCAGGATGTTTTACCGGGATATCCTGTCAATTACGAATTTTATGATGCCTGGTTTGACTCTATGTACCGTGCAGAAGAGCGATTTGCACAGTCAATCGGCCTATTTGCGCTGCTTGCAATTGTGATTTCATGCATCGGAATTTGGGGGCTGGCAATATTCTCCAGTGAACGAAGAACCAAAGAAATTGGAGTACGGAAAGTTAACGGCGCAAGAATCTCAGAGGTAATGACGATGCTCAATAAGGACTACATAAGATGGGTAGCAGTTGGCTTTATTATTGCCACACCAATCGCTTGGTATACCATGAATAAATGGCTCGAAAGTTTCGCCTACAAAACCACCTTAAGTTGGTGGATTTTTGCACTGGCCGGACTGCTGGCATTGGGAATTGCTTTGTTGACTGTTTCATTTCAATCGTGGAAAGCGGCTACTAAAAATCCTGTGGAAAGTTTACGATATGAATAATCAGCTTTTGTTCACCCCTCCGACTCCCCCAAGGGGGGAGAACAGAACAAAGGCACAATGACAATAGTAAAGAAGTAGATAACGACATTGAAAATGTGATTAAACGAATTGAAACAACAATCATACACCGACTTGAAAGTCCCCCTTTGGGGGATTTAGGGGAAATATTACTGACAAAGTTGGAAAGCGGCCACCCGAAATCCCGACATCTCGCGGATGGAAGCCTTACGTTACGAATAAAATGAAAAATCCTGCCTATGCTGTATTAATAGCTCAGGATAAATAGAAATGGAAATTATGAACAGAATTAAGTTTTTTATCCGAAGAAATTTTATCAATAGCAAAATGACTGTTTTGAACATTGCCGGGCTAACACTCGGAATGTTCACATTCCTTTTCATCTATTTTTATTTTTATTCGGAAAATAATTATGACCAGTTTCTGCCCAATGCCGATAGCCTTTATCACGTACAATGGGAAGTTGAAAAAAATGGGAACAGTTCGTTGTATTCAACTACCCCAATGCCTTTTGCGGAAACAGCTTGTAGTGAAGTTCCCGGAATTGATAATTGGTGCACTTATTGTTCCATTTACGAAACAGCAATTTTAGATAACGGAGAAACAGATTTCCTCAATCCCAAAGTACTGTATTCCAATCCCGGATTTCTCTCGATGTTTCAATGCAAAGCAATTAACGGGGATCTGAAAAATGCAATTGAGCCAGGGAAAGTGGTTCTAACACGTTCTGCTGCTAAAAAATATATTGGTACCGTTAATGCCACCGGGAAGCAGTTTAAATTACTCCACGACAAAAAAGCTCCTCTACTTGTAACTGTTGCTGCCGTTATAGAAGATATTCCTCAAAACAGTAATATTCATTTCGAAATGGTTGGCAGCATCGACGATTACGTGCAATTGATCGGCGATTGGATCAACTCCTGGAACATAAAAGCTTGTCAATCCTACATTGCCGTTCACAAAGGCACGAGCATTGCGCAAGTAGACAAACAACTTTCAAAGTTGATTGACAAGTACGTTAATAGTAAACAGGATCAATCTCAAGGTAGCATAACGGTTTCAACTGAAAAAATTTCAGAAAAACACTTTCAAAAAAATTATACATTCCAAATGCCATCAGAGAAATTTGTAAGCCGATTATCTCTGCAAATTATTTTGGCAGTCGGAATTATTACCTTGCTGATTTCGTGGCTTAATTACATCAACTTCCTGAATTTCCATCAAAGCAAACATTTTAAAGAAATTGGTATCCGGAAAATAATTGGGTCGACAAAAAGCCGGTTAATTGTTAGCCTGTTAAAAGAATCGCTGGTATTTACGGCAATCCCTGTTTCAATTACATTAATCTTGTTTTTCTGGCTGGCACCTTCGCTCTACCAGATGTTTCACCTCAATATGAATGGAATTGAAATTGATTTCTATTCCTTTTGGCCAGTAACCATCGGGTTATTTTTAATTGGTTCGGCATTATCGGCCTTGCACCCAATTATAAAAATCAGCGGAATACAGCCTCTGAAATTAATGCAACAGAAAAATACGCTCGCGGTCAAGAACAACAGGGGAGCCGTTATATTGATTGCTCAATTCACTCTCTCCATGGTACTGATTTCAGGAATCTTGGCAATAAACAAGCAGAACAGTTTTTTGGGTCAGCAAAAGCTGGGATTCACGGCCAACAACATTATGGTTCTGCCTGCTCCGATAACTTCTGATTTCGAATCGTACAACAAGAAAATGGAACTTTTTAAAGATCAGGCATCTCAATTACCCGGAATTGTAGCCTTATCAGCATCAAGCTCCATTCCGGGCAAGAAGCTAACCACCGAACATTTTGGTCTAAAAAACAGGGAAGAAACCATAAATAAATACGTGGGGCTTTCGTGCGACGCAGACTATTTCGAGGTTATTAATACTAATTTTCTGGCTGGACATAGTTTTAGTAAAAATCCGGAAATAAGTCGCAACGAAATTGTTATTAATAAAACCCTGTTGCATAAGCTAGGCTTTACGAATCCTGCCGATGCAATTGATCAACCCACGAACTGGGGCAATATGAAAATTGTAGGCGTGGTTGACGATTATCATCACACTTCGTTGCACGATAACTTTCAACCCATGCTTTTCCACTTTGGACTTGACAGGCTTTCTTTTTTGATGATTAAAGCCGATAAACAAATGCGCAAACAGCAAATAGATGAACTCAGTGGTATGTGGCAGCATATTTTCACCGACAGCCCCTTTGAATATACGCTGTTGAAATCGGAGTATGAACAGCAATATGCTGGTGATAAACAACTTTCTAAAATCGTTCTGCTGTTTTCAATTATTTCGATTCTAATTTCCACGCTTGGCCTAATCGGAACATCGCTGAATACTTCTGATACACGTACCAAAGAAATCGGGATAAGAAAAGTAAACGGAGCCAAAATATCGGAAGTGATGACGATGCTTAATAGAGACTTTGTAAAGTGGGTTGCAATCGCCTTCGTAATTGCCACGCCCATTGCATATTATGCCATGAATAAATGGCTCGAAAACTTCGCCTATAAAACAGAATTAAGCTGGTGGATTTTTGCCCTGTCCGGAATACTGGCGCTGGGAATTGCATTGTTGACTGTAAGCTGGCAGAGCTGGCGGGCAGCGAAAAGAAACCCGGTCGAAGCTCTCCGATACGAATAGTAAGGAGGGCTGAGATCCCGAGAACTCGTGGATAGAGGCATTGAGGTATGAATAATAAAGTAAATTGAGAATAAGAAAAAATATGAGGACTAATTTTATCATAGCATTTAGAAATCTCTACAGAAGTCAAATATCTGGAATATTAGGAATACTTGGATTTGCAATTGGGTTTGCAGTCTGCCTGGTTATTGGCGCTTATATTTATGGAGAACTAAACGTTGATCACCACCAAAAAAACTATCGAAATATCTTTCGACTTGTTGACTCAACTACTGACAATTGTGAAATTGATTATCGGTTACATGATATTTTAAAGGAAAAATACGCATCAATTAAGCAAGCAGTTCCTGTTGAGATACAACCAGATTTAAATGCTGACACCTATACTGATGAACACTCATACTACATTCAAGGATTAATAGCTACCACAAATGACTTCTTCGATATTTTTCCAATTCAAGTGCTGAAATGCATGGATACAGAGAATCCATTTGCTGACATTAATTCCTCCATTTTAACAAAATCTGCTGCTCAAAAGATATTTGGAAATGTCAACCCTCTCGGTCAGTCATTAAAAGTGTCTCACATGCAAACTACTGTTAGTGCAATAGTCGCAGACTTCGATGCCGGTTCAAGTTTTACTGGACAAATATTTTTGAATTCAGCAAACGAAAATTTCAGACTTAATAGTAATTGGGCTAAGGGTGAAATATTCAATACCACAAACCACTTTGTTTTATTAGAGGAAAATACACAAATTGATCAGCTCACGACAGAATTAAACCGATCAATTGGAAATTACAGCAAGCAAATAAGCACAATTAAATTACAGGCACTTACTAACATTTATTTAAATACCACGATACGTGATAAAAGCAGACATGGAAGCAAATCACTCATTATAACTATTTCAGTAATTGGAATTCTGATATTGCTTTTATCAATCATTAATTACATCAATTTCGCCATCGCCTTACAGCTTAAAAAACTGAACTTAATTGGCATTAAAAAGACAAATGGGGCTGGTATTTGGAATATCGTATTTTATTTTATTACTGACGTTTTCGTTTGGGTAATCCTATCACTCTCACTTTCAATTTTAATCGTTTATGTTTCACTCCCCTTATTCAATCGACTATTTCAGCAGCAATTACAGGTCGAATTATTTTACTCCTTCCCAATGATTGTTGGGGGTGCCATATTTTTATTGCTGATTGTTGTTGTTTCCGTTGTACCTGTACTTCTTCTGCTGTCCAGATTCAGCATTCAGGATTTCCTGAAAAACAACCTGCGAAATAATAAAAAGAGAAACTCTTCTAACTTCCTGTCTGTATTTCAGTTGTCTGTATCTATTGTTTTGCTGATCGGATTAATTGTAACGGTAAATCAGATTGCTCATATGAAACATCAAAATCTTGGTTTTGACGATCAGTTATTGCTGCACGTTGCCATTCCCTACAAAGCATTAAACGAGCAGAGTTTCAAGAATGAGTTATTAAAACATCCATCTATCGAGAAAGTCAGTTTGAGTGCAGGAATTCCTGGTAAGATATCAAATAAGATGAATAATCCTGCCTGGCCATACACACTTAATTTTATTGATATCGATAACGATTTTATTGAAACAATGGGAATTACGCTCTTGGATGGAAGACTACTGACTCCGAATGACAAGGACAATTGCATTGTAAACCAAGCAACGCTTAATGCACTTGAATATACTGACTATCAAAATAAAAAAGTGAACGGAATGAATATCGTGGGCGTTGTCCACGACTTCAATTTTGCCTCATTGCATCAAAAAATTCAACCCATAATAATGAAAATCGGCGAAGGACGTGATGTAAGCATTCGTATCGCAAATGGAGAAATTGCTCCTGCCATCGAATATATAAGAAACACTTGGGGAAAGATGACCTCGAATACTCCATTGCAATATCAATTTTATGATTCGTGGTTTGATTCTCTTTACAAGAAAGAGGAGCAGCTTGGAAACGCTATTACGATACTTGCACTTGTTGCTATTGCCATTACATGTTTAGGACTATTAAGTCAGGTTATTCAAATAGCAAGTCAAAAAACCAAAGAAATTGGTATCCGTAAAGTAAATGGTGCTAAAATTTCTGAAGTGATGACGATGTTGAATAAAGACTTTGTGAAATGGGTAGCCATTGCTTTTATCATAGCTACTCCAATTGCATACCTCGCTATGAATAAATGGCTTGAAAACTTTGCCTACAAAACAACATTAAGCTGGTGGATTTTCGCACTGGCCGGCCTACTAGCTTTGGGTATTGCTTTGTTGACGGTGAGTTGGCAGAGTTGGAAAGCAGCAACGAGGAATCCGGTGGAGGCGTTACGATATGAATAAAGAGACAACTAATTAGAAATAATTACACTATGTTCAAATTGTATTTTATACGGGAATTAAGGTCTTTACTGAAGAACAATTACATCTCGGCACTAAAAATTAGTGGACTGGTTGTTGGTCTTTGGGTTTTTATGGCCGCAGGTTATTACGTATTACATGAAACGAGCTTTGACTCTTTTCAAAATTCAGCGGAGAATAAATATAGTATGGAATGCCGTGATAAGTTTGGGGAGGATTATTTTCAATTTCCGTTACCTTATGTTCTTTGTGAATCCTTCACCGATCGTTATCCCAAGGTGGTTAGAAATACTAGCTTCGACAGTAGAACCACCAACATTTACATTAAACAGGAAAACAATCTCATAAAATCAGACTATACTGAAATTGGATTTGTTGAGGAAAACTTTTTCGATTTCTTCGCTTTCAGGTTTATTGTTGGTAGTGCAGAAGAAAGCTTTAATACTTCTAATCCTCTGATTATATCGGAGGATGTTGCGCTAAAAAGTTTTGGGAAAGTTGATGTTGTAGGCACGCCTGTCACTCTTATTGTGGAAGATCAACTTCTTAATTACACCATTACAGGTATTATCGAAAATCCACCAAGCAACTCAAATGTCAATTATCATTGGATCGGAAGTCTTTCTCATTTCTCACAAGTTCAGGGCAAAACGGATTACAAATCGGACTGGAACTACCAGTGTAAAAACTTTGTTGAACTGGCACCTGGAACTGATCTTTCTGATTTCGCTGCAAAACTTTCGCAGGATTATGTCAGGCTTGCACAATTAGAAAATGTACCAGATCTATTATTTACTTCATTAAAAACCTTGCATAGTAACAATCGGCTGAACATCTTTATCACGCTGAGCATACTTATACTTCTAATTTCAATAATCAACTATGTGTTGTTGTCTACAATTGAAAAAACACAACAAATGCGCTGTTGGGGTATCGAGAAAGTTTCTGGTGCCAGAAAATTCCATTTATTTTTAATGAACTCTATATCAGTATTAATCTATACGTTTATAGCTTTTATCCTTACGCTCGGATTATTTAGACTTACCTTACCCTACTTCCCTAATTTAATTGGCAGCGATGTTCCATTCAATGCAATTCTTGATATAAAAAAGATTATCATCGGGGCATTACTTTGTTCTTTTTCAATCATTTTGCTTTCGTCAATTATCAATCAATGGATTAGCGGCAATATTAAACCCCTGGAAATTCTTCAAAATAAATTGAGTAAAGGAATTGCTGGTAAAGTTCTTTTTAACTCCCTCCTAACATTCCAGCTGATAGCTTTTATTGCTTTAATATCTGCATCTATTCTTATTCAGAAACAGTTGACATTTATGCAAAAAAGCGATCTCGGTTTTAATAAAGAATCGTTGATTTCAATGAATATTGCACCTGACGATGTTCATTCTTACTCAGTCTTTAAAAACGAATTGTTAAAAACCACCAGCATCAAAAATATTGCTGGAACCAGTAATCTCCCACTTACAAAAATGAGCATGATTTATGGCGAAGCATATACCGATAGTCTGGGCAATAAACAGATAAAAACAACAGAGTTTATTAATGTTGATAATGACTTCTTCAAGACCATGGAAATCAAATTCAGCCAGGGTGCCGATTTTAAAGAGAATGCTGAAAATCAATGCATCGTTAATCAAACCCTGATTGAAGAACGCGGAGTTAAAGACCCTCTAAATGAAACAATTAAACTGGGCGGAACAGAATACCGTATTTGTGGAGTTATTGAAGACTTTCACTTCAAATCAATGCAAATGTCGATAATGCCATTTGTAGCTCACTGCAATCCCGATAAAATATCGCATGCGGTTATTCGGTTTTCCGGTAATCCTGCAGAAGCAATCGATCGAATAAAAAGTGCTGCAAAAAAATACCTGCCCAACACCATTTTTGAATACGAGTTCTTCGATCAACGAATAAAGGCAGCTTATAATTCTGAAAGACGGTTTAGTAATATAATTAATTTGCTAACAGCACTTTCGATATTTATTGCGATACTAGGTTTACTGGGAGTCTCCTATTTCTCTTCTCTCCTAAGGATCAAGGAAATTGGCATCCGCAAAGTAAACGGAGCCAAAATATCAGAAATTCTTGCAATGCTCAACAAGGACTTCGTGAAATGGATAATTATTGCGTTTGTAATCGCTACACCAGTTGCATATTTTGCAATGAACAGATGGCTTGAAAACTTTGCCTACAAAACCGATTTAAGCTGGTGGATTTTCGCACTGGCCGGCCTGCTTGCATTGGGATTTGCCCTGTTAACCGTGAGTTGGCAAAGCTGGCGGGCAGCCACTCGGAATCCGGTGGAGGCGCTGCGGTATGAATAACGAACGTAAATTTGAAAAGTAAACTGAAGTATCATGAACCTGTTAAAATCCATCTTTCGAAGTTTCATTAAATTCAAATACTATTCTGGCATTAATTTATTTGGATTAGTGCTTGGATTAACCTGTTCAATCACACTGTTTCTTTATGTCAGTTTCGAGTTTTCATTCGATCAATTTCATGCCGATAAGAATCGCATCTTTCGAATTAATGAAATATCGACCAGCCCAAAAAAAACAGAAAAATATCCGTTGGTGAGAATTCCTGTTGGTCCGGATTTGAAAGCAGCATTTCCACAGATTGAGGATTTTTCCCGGTTAAAGCCGAACCGTCAGAATTTACGACTGGAGTTCGGAGAAAAAAGCATCTCAATCAATCAGTCTGTCTATGCTGATGCCAACTTTTTTCAATTCTTCTCATTTGGGTTGAAGCTGGGAGAACCTGCTACGTTATTAGTCGATGAAAGAAGTATCGTGCTAACCGAGAATGTAGCGGGTCGGTTGTTTGGAGATCAAAACCCGGTGGGAGCAACCATTACATGTAACAATAAGTACTATGTCGTGAGCGGGATTGCAAATGACGTACCCTTAAATTCACATATTCCTTTTGATGCGGTATTTCCGATTGAACCACAAATTAAAGCTCCCGGCACTTATATTTCATGGGATGGCGGAATGTCTGCCACTACGTTCATCAAATTGTATCAAGCCAATCAACTTGCCGAATTGGAAAGCCAGATGCCCGATTTTCTCTGGAAAAAAACGAATAAAGCCAATGAGGGTAGCGGATTCTTTACCGAATTTGAGTTGGAACCCCTTGCAAGGATTCACGTTCACTCAACGGTCGATTGGGACCCGTTTCTCAAAAAATCCTATACAAATCTGATGACCCTTTTTGGTATTGGTCTCCTGATTTTATTGATAGCGATTGTGAATTACCTCTTTATTAGCAATGGCACACTGATGCTTCGTTCAAAAGAATTTGCCATTAAAAAATATCTGGGTATTAGTAAATTTAATATTGTCAGGCGATTCCTGTTGGAGTCGTTTTTACAGTACTTTGCTGCCAGTGTTATCGCGATTTTCGTTTTGATGTTGTTGCGGCCGGGTATCGAGAAGCTATTCGGCGATGTTTTTATTCTTCCGCAAATATGGAAAAGCTTACCTGTACTAATCGGCATTCTCCTTGCTATCAGTGTGCTTTCCGGGCTTATTCTTTATGGCAGTTTTCGCAGCAACCTGGGCACTCAATCGCAGCCAGCCATGGTTTCTTCGCCTTTCAGGAACAAGAAAATTGCCTACGTATCGGCGCTCCAATTTTGTATCTCGATTGCACTTATTGCCTCAATTCTGATTGTATACAAACAATTAAACTTTGCGCTTCATAAGGATTTGGGATTCAAAGCGGAGAATATCATCAATCTGATGCACGGAGAAATTGGGGCCAAAAGTGAAACACTGATTGCCGAATTGAAAAAAGTACCGGGAGTTGCAAATGCTTCAGCGAGCTTTGGAATTCCGGGTCTGGAGTCCACCCAAAATGGCTATAAACCAGAAGGAGAAGACCAGTGGCAAATGTACAATGCCCTTCATGTTGATGATCATTTTTTCGATACCTACCATGTTGAGCTTCTTGATGGACGTAATTTCAGGGAAGGGCGGAATATAGATGATAAATCCTTTATCATAAACGAAACACTTGCCAAACAATTGGGGTGGACAAATCCTGTTGGGAAGACCATTTTCAGAGATGGCAATCACGAAATAGTCGGCGTTGTCAAAGATTTCCAGATTTCTTCGATTTATGAAAAAATACCGCCGCTTATTATATCAAAAGAAATGCAGTCCTACTTCTATACCTTGTCGATTGCGCTCCGTCCCGATAATATACCGGAAACTCTTAAGCAAATTGAGAAGATTTGGATCCAGGTCATTCCAGGCTCCTCTTTCGATTATTTTTTCCTGGATCATCGCATCAACAGTATGTATGACAATGTCCAGCGAACCATTCGCATACTTCTGGTTTTCACCGGAATTTCAATCCTGATTTCAATTCTTGGCTTGTTTGGAATAACGCTTTTGTTGCTTCAGGGAAAGACGAAAGAAATTGGTATCCGGAAAGTGAATGGCGCAAAAGTATCCGAAGTAATGACCATGCTAAATAAAGACTTTATAAAATGGGTGATCGTTGCCTTTACGATAGCTACACCAATTGCATATTACGCCATGAACAAGTGGCTTGAAAATTTTGCCTACAAAACCACTTTAAGCTGGTGGATTTTCGCCCTAGCTGGACTACTTGCTCTGGGAATTGCATTGTTAACTGTGAGTTGGCAGAGCTGGAGGGCAGCAACGAGGAATCCGGTAGAAGCACTAAGATATGAGTAAGCAGAGCACCTCAATAATGAATCAGCTAATGGTCGATATACTGCAGTATAATTAAATAGAAATTGTAAACAAAAATGATAAATCTGATAATTAGATACATAAAAACTACTTTTCGCAATGCAGTAAAAAACAAATACATTTCATTGCTGAATTTGTTTGGATTAACCATAGGATTAACGTGTACGTTACTTCTTATCCTGTGGGTATCCCATGAATTGAGCTTTGACCATTTTTTTGCAAATAGCGAAAACATTTATCAGGTCAATTTTATGGGCGAGCAAAATAATAAGGAAGTTAAGGTATGCTCCACACCTCAAGGTATTGGAGTTGAAGCGAAAAAAATATTTCCTGAAGTCATCAATTTTACTCGTATACGTAAGCATAATCGGGCTGTTTTTAAAATTGAGGATCAACAATTTTACGCTGATGAAGGATTTTATGCCGATTCAACTTTTTTTTCTGTTTTTTCATTTGAAGGAAAACTTGGTGACTTATCTAATTCATTAAATAAACCTGACCAAGTCGTTATTGACGAATATTTGTCTGCCAAGTGTTTTGGCACGAAGTATCCATTAGGGGAAAATATAAATATAAATGGAAGAGATTACTCTGTTAGTGCTGTTGTAAAAGATGTAGCATCAAATTCACATTTACAATTTCACTACCTGATACCAATACTTAATCTTTCTGAGGGTTGGCAGAATACAAAATGGACCAGCGATAATTGTTTTCAATATCTTGTAGTAAATCATGCTGCAAACATACCTGAACTAGAGAAAAAATTGACTAACCTGGTCAGGAGTAAGTTTATTGTTTGGAAACAATTAAATGCTTTCATAAAGTTGTACCCGTTACATGAGATTCATTTTAGGTCTGGATATCTCCTGGATTATGCTGTTTTGGGAAATAAACAAAATGTTTTTGTTTTAGGCCTAATTTCATTTCTGATTCTGTTAATAGCATGTGTAAACTTTACAAATATTTTTATTTCTACATCGTTAAAACGCACAAAATCAACTGGAGTTAAAATTGTATCGGGAGCTAACAAAGCTGGAATTATTAAAGAATTTGCTTTTGAGGTTTTTCTATTTATTCTTATATCATTCCTGATTTCTTTTGGGTTGCTCTATCTAATGTTGCCAGTATTCAATAATCTGGTCAACTCAGAATTACATATAACAATATTTAGCCTAAAGTTCCTTTCAATAAGTTTTGCAGTAATTATCCTCACTTTATTGATGTCAGGACTTTTCCCTGGTTTCTATATTACACGTTTTAATGTCGCGTCAGTTTTAAAGGCCGGCTATTCGGGAGTCAAGGGGAACAAAAATAAGTTGCAACATGGCTTGGTAACTATTCAATTCATAATTGCTATCATACTTATCATTTCAGTGCTGGGCATCCAAAAGCAAGTTCATTTTTTACAAAATAAACAATTGGGATTTGATAAAGATAAGGTATTGTATGTTAGGACTTATGGTGAGTTAGATAATACTCAAAACATTAAACTAATGGCGTCAGAATTGTCACAAATCCCAAGTATTGTTGCCATTTCATCGCGCAGTTCTTTACCGACCCAACTTGTAAATGGAGGGCAAATGCAACTAAGTTCAAACCCAGATCATAAAGTACATGGCGAACGTGTTGAAGTTGGGGAAGGCTATTTTGATTTAATGAATATAAAGTTCATTGAAGGGGGACAAAAATTTGACTATTCTAACGAGCAAATCAATACCTGTATTATAAACGAAATTGCAGCCAAACGACTTCTCCTTAAACCTCCGTATTGTGGACAGTTCGTATTTGACTTAAATCAAGGACATGATTTGAAAATTATTGGTGTAATACCAAATATTAATACCAAATCCCTCAATTCAGAAGTAACACCTTGCCTATACACAAAGGCTTATAATTACAATGCCAATGGAGTTGTCCTATTTAAGTTGGCTAGTAATTTGGAACCTGCAATTAACCAAATTAAAGCCTACTGTGAAAAATATAACAGCGCTGTTCCTTTCGAATACCATTTTTTAGATGAGGTGTATGACAATTTATATGTGAATGAAATTCGGGTTCAAAAAATTCTGATCTGGTTCTCCATCATCTCAATTCTGCTTACGAGCCTTGGTCTATTAGCGATGTCGTTTTTTATGACAGAAAAACGAACCAAGGAAATCGGCATTCGGAAAGTGAATGGAGCTAAAATATCAGAAGTATTGACTCTGTTAAATAGAGATTTTATAAAGTGGGTGATGATTGCTTCCATTATTGCCGCCCCAATTGCCTGGTATGCCATGAATAAATGGCTCGAAAACTTTGCCTACAAAACTAGTTTAAGCTGGTGGATATTTGCTCTTGCCGGAGTAATGGCTTTGGGTATCGCATTGCTAACTGTTTCATTTCAATCGTGGAAAGCAGCCACACAGAATCCCGTAGAAAGTTTACGATATGAATAGTCTAATGGTGAGTTGTTGCTAAGAACTCGGAAGCGAGCTGCTACGAGGAATCCGGAAGAAGTATTGCGGTCTGAATAAAATTAATAGTAACAATTCTAAAAGTTTGTCGTCATATAGTTAATAGTCAGACAAAACCATTAAATCAAGATCATTATGAAAACTCAAAAAAACTTCAAACTTTTTACAATAATTGTAGTGTTAACTGCAGTGCTTTCGCTGAACGGATTTTCAGAAAATAACCGTCCCAGTATCACAAAAACTTTTGATCTGAACCAGCCGGGTAAACTTCACGCTGTTTCGTCAGGAGGCGGAGTAACCGTCCAAGCTCACGATCAGGCTAAAGTGGTTATTCAGGCATTTGTTAGAAAAAATGGCAAACTTATTTCTCCAACCGACAGATCATTGGATGAAGTATTGGATGACTTTGACATCGATTTTTCAAAAAGCGGATCTACAATTTCAGCGATTGTTAAACGCAAGTCCCTAATGAATTTCTGGAGAAACAATGTAGGTATTTCACTAACCATTACTGTGCCAAAAGAAATGTCATGCGAGGTCTCGTCAAGTGGTGGCGGTTTAAAAATTTCCGGTGTAAAAGGAACACACGAATTCTCGAGCAGTGGTGGTGGAGTAAAACTGGAAAATACCAGCGGAACCACAAAAGCAAGCTCTTCGGGAGGAAGTGTTAAGGCAGCAAATCACAACGGAGATATCCGTTTAAGTTCGAGTGGTGGAGGCGTTAGCCTAAATGGGGCTCACGGAAGAGTGTATGCCCACAGCTCCGGTGGCGGAGTACACTTGGAAGATATTCATGGAGCAGCAGATGCTTCGAGCAGTGGAGGCGGTGTTAGTGTAACCGGAGAAGCCTCATCGGTGAAAGCCAAATCGAGCGGTGGATCGGTACACGTAGATATTCGCAATTTAACTGAGGAACTATACTTACAATCAAGTGGTGGTGGTGTTTCTGCGATTATACATGGTGGCGATCAATTGGGACTTGACCTGGATTTAAGTTCCGGCAGAGTGAATATTGACCTTCATAATTTTTCAGGCACCTCCGAAAAAGATCGTGTAAAAGGTTCGATGAATGGCGGTGGAATACCAGTTTACATGCATGCATCCGGAGGTAATGTGAATGTGGAATTCTGATAATGGAAAGGTCGATATGACAACTGAATTTTCATTTCTGCAACACCAATTCCATTAATGCTAATTGAATGGCTCGAAGGTTTTGCTTTGACAACCTCTTTGAGTTGGATAAACTTTTCTCTTATAGGTTTGCTGGAAAATAGGAAAACAGCAATTAGAAACCTTGTTGAAACCTTATGCAGTGAGTAAGGCTGAAAACCTTGACAGCCTATCTTCAGGGTAAAGACACTAAAGGATCGGTGACAAAATTATTGACGTTAAGTGTGTGATAATTTGACAGGTTGCACCCATCACATTTCCTATATCATTGATATTCACCCATTAATGCTGACGGCATGGTTTATGAAATGCTCAATAAGCATGAACCATAATCGATAAATGATGAAAACAAAACTGTCCCTTTTAATCGCCCTTTTCGTTTCTATTTTCATCGCTTGTAACCAATCAAAAGCAACCAAGGAAAAAGAACCGGAACCAAATAGTACCGAGAAAGTCACCATCGAAAAGAAAGATCCAATTGTTGCCAAAGGAGTGTTACTAAATGAGAAAAACGATGAACCGATAGGTATGGCAATGGTAATTATTGCCGGAACCAAAGTTGCTACGATGTCTGATCAGGACGGTAAATTTCAAATTGAAGCTCCTGCCGAAGCCAAACAACTCATCTTTAGTGCTTCCGGATTCGAGTCCCTGAAAGTAAAAATTGATGGTGAAAAAGAGATGACCGTTAAACTGCAACCAAAAACAGAATAATAGAATCAAGCGCTCATGATTCTCCACAATATAAAATCGGCATTTCGATATTTCCTAAAACAAAAAATGTTTGTGGGAATCAACCTATTGGGTTTAATAATTGCATTTTCAGTTTCCTCATTAATCATGCTTTATGTAATTAATGAATTGAAATACGACGCAGGTCACAAAAATGCAAAACACATTTATCGTATCATAAACAATATAGAATCAACCGGGACGACTGATGCACTGACGACTCTCGATTTAGGTCCACTTATTCAGGAAAATATTCCGGAAGTGGAAGATATGACCCGCTTAACAAATGCTAAATCATGGGTGATTATTAATGGAGAAGAAATCAAGTCGAAATCAATTTTTGTTGATCCCGGGTTTGTTGAAATGTTTACTCTAAAAAGTAAAGAAAAACAGACAGCCTCTTTGCTAGAGGACCCAAATTCAGTATTAATTACTGAAGATCTTGCGCAACGAATATTTGGCAATGCCTACCCCGTAGGGAAAGAGATCAAAATAAAATTTCCAAAGGGTGAATATTTTTTCCAGGTAAAAGGAATCATTGATAATTTCAGCAATTTTTCATCTGTAAATGGCGATTTGCTTTTAAATTTTCAATTCTTCCACAAAAATCTGTGTAGTGCATTCATAGAATCATACCCATACTTTACCACCTTTCTAATGATCAAACCAAGCGCAAATATCGCGTTTGTGGAAGATAAAATCAATAAGGCCAACATCGAAGAGTGGACCGGAATTTCAACATCCAAATACGAATTGCAAAAATACAGTCAAATGTATCTGCATTCGGATTACCTGAGCAATAATTTCTTTAAAAAAGGAAATGCACGGATAGTATACGGGCTGATGTTTTTGATTGTTCTGGTTGTATTGACTGCTTGCCTGAACTTTGGCATTTTGTCAACCGCTTGTGCCCTATCGCGAAATAAGGAAATTGGCGTAAGAAAAATAAACGGAGCTTCAACCAATCAAGTAAAGAAACAATTGATGTTTGAGTCGTATTTTCTTGCAGTTATTGCATTGCCGGTTTCACTTTTTATTGCAAAAGCTCTACTACCCTTTTTTAATAACTTTTTTAACCGAAAACTTGAATTCAATTTCCTTGAGAATTTTCCTTTCATATTGTCAATGCTGGGCTTGGTCGTATTAACCGCATCAGTTTCAGGAATTTTCACATCGTTCAGTACGAGCCAGATAACTCCAATTAGATTACTAAAAAAAGAAAATACAAAACTCAAGTTAGGCATTAACCTCAACAAAGTGCTGCTGACCGGCCAAATGCTCATTGTAATTTGGTTTCTCGCACTTGCGTTTCTAATTTTTAAGCAGATTAATTTTGCTCAAAAAAAAGGACTTGGATACAATCCCGAAAATTTGATCGTTTGTTCAGCGGTCAATCCGAATTGGAAGGGTGGCTTTGAAAATCCGGATATTGAAAATTTTAATAAACTGGAAGATTTAATCGCTCGCATAAAAGAACACCCTTCTATAAAAGATGTAACTCTTTTGTATGAAACTCCACCTTTGGGCGACCAACTTGGTTCAGGCGTTATTCAGCTAAAAGAAACCCATGAAACCTACCGAATTGCAACTATTGGCGGCATCGCTAATTTTCCCGAAATGTTAGGTTACAGGTTAAAAGAAGGGGGTTTTCTGACCGAAAATTATTCAGGAGATGCAAAAAATAATATTCTTCTAAATGAAGCTGCAGTAAAGTATTTGGGATTGAAAAATCCGGTAGGCACTCAAATTAGCATGGATGGTGCTGAAAATGCAAAAATTGTTGGAGTGGTTTATGATTTTAACTTTCAGTCCATGCGCAAAGAGATAGTACCGGTAAGAATTAGAAAAACCAATCGTTTTTTGCGATCTTTCGATGTGGTTGTCAGGTATCTTCCAGGCTCCGAAAATGAAGCTCTGTCTCATTTGAACAGTAGTTTTAGTCAGCTTTATCGGGGATACGAAACCGAGCTTGTTTTTCATGAAGAAAAAATGAAAGCCCTGTATGAAAAGGAAATTAACGAAGCCCGTGTGATTACCCTTGGAATTGTGTTGGCAGTTTTCATTTCAATTATGGGAATTTTTGGTATTTCCCTATTCTCCATCCGACAACAAGTAAAGGAAATTGGTATACGCAAAATAAACGGTGCCAAAATTCAATCGATTTTATACCTGATTAATTTGAATATTGTGAAGTGGGTAGGACTGGCTTTCGTTATTGCTACTCCTCTTGCCTGGTTATCGATGAACAAATGGCTCGAAAATTTTGCCTACAGAACCACATTAAGTTGGTGGGTATTTGCTATTGCTGGCTTGTTGGCTTTGGGAATTGCATTACTAACTGTGTCATTTCAATCGTGGAAAGCAGCCACACGAAATCCGGTGGAAGCGTTAAGATATGAATAACCGAATAGCAACAAATTAAACCCAATTATTTACGAATTTAGAATCAATACAATATGATCACGCATCACATAAAACAATCGTTTCGAGGTCTAAAAAAGAATAAATTATTCTCCTTCTTAAATATTGGCGGATTTGCTGTTAGCTTTTCAGTTTGTATGATCCTTGCCCTTTATACTTATAAAGAGTTCAATGTGGATAAAGATTATACTTCGCATTCAACAATCTATAGGCTTATTGATACAAAAACAAATTCGTGTCGTATTGATTTTGAATTTGCTCAGAAACTAAAGGAACAATATTCCGATATCAAATTGAGCATTCCTCTGAATTATATTTCTTTTTCTGGAGAAAACGTTTTCATAAAAACATTGGATAAGACTGATTATATCAAGTCAAAGGCGATGATTAGCACCACCAACGATTTTTTTAAGGCGTTCTCTGTACCAATCATTTCAGGGAATCCCAATGCCCCTTTTGCAGACTTGAATTCTGTTGTTATAACCAAAAGTGCTGCGATCAGATTATTTGGTAAAACAGATGTGTTAGGTGAAATTATTAACTTCGGTGATGTATTTGAACTTCCGGTAAGTGCTGTTTCTGAAGACTTACCAGCCAATTCGAGCTTCGATGCTGATGTATTTTACAATGGTGAAAACGAAAAATTCAGGTTTGCCCGCTCAAGCTACAATGGTATTAAATACAATCCAGTTGATATTTATGTCCAGTTGAATGATGAAACTGATGCCGCCCGATTTGCGACAATGGTTAATAAGAATATCCCGCCAAATAAATCACGTCTAGAAAGCATCGGTTTACAGAAACTGACCGACATTTATCTTACTACTGGAATTGAAGGAAATAGGAACAGAACAGGCAGTCTTGGAATGATACGTATTTTCCTTTCAATTGCCCTGCTAATAATGCTCTTGTCGGTTATTAATTATGTGAATTTCTCTCTGTCAAAGCAATTATCTACACTTAAAGAAATAGGAATAAAAATAACGAATGGCGCCGGAACAAGACAGCTGCGAAGCTATTATCTTGTCGATGTTAGCACCTCTGTTCTTATTGCTTTCATTCTTGCCTTAGTAATTACCAAAGTACTTCTTCCTTTTGCAGACAACCTTCTAGGTGTATCTTTGGACTTTAATTGGCTGTTTTCTCCTGTATTGATGGGCCTCTTTCTCCTTATTCTGCTCACGGTTATACTTATCTCATCGTTTGCTCCTGTGTATATTGTTTCAAAATTCGATGTGCAACGACTGTTTGGCATGAAACAATATGCTTTTGGAAAACAACATGGCAAAAAGGTGTTAACGGTATTTCAATTGTCGGCGGCCATCGCGCTATTGATCGGATTAATGGTGATACAAAAGCAAATTCACTATGTAAAATCTACTGACTTAGGATTTGACAAAGAACAATTGGTTCGAATTGATTTTCGAAAGGACATGATAAACATCGATGCAATGAAACAGCAAATCGACCAACTTCCATTTGTACAAAATTCAACGCTCAGTCACGGTGCCCCCGGAAGTATCTATATGACAATGTCCAGTGATATACATGACAAAAATAATTTTGATGTAGAAACTATAAACGTTGATGAAAAATTCATAGAAACCTTTGACATTCAATTGTTGCAGGGAAGAAAATTTGAAGCTTCCGATATTGGACATGCCTGCTATATTAACGAAGCAACATTCAAACGATTTGGATGGGATAACCTTGAAAACCGGAAAATAGACAGTGGAATAGATGAAGGTTTCAAGGTGATAGGAATTGTTAACGACTTTAATGTGGCATCGCTACATACGGGAATGGAACCTGTATGTCTGATATATCGTAAAAAATACACTTCAGTTAGCGTTAAACTAAGACAAGGTAATTTGGCTGAACAGATGAAACAACTCACCGCTATTTGGAAAGGTTTTGTTCCCGAAAATCCTATGATGTATACATTTTATGATTCCTTTTTTGATGCTTTTTATAAAAAAGAAGAGCGACAGGGGAAAGCTATTGCCACTTTCTCAATTATCACATTTATTATTACATGCCTGGGATTAATGGGGCAGATATTCCAAACCACAAACGCCCGAATCAAGGAGATTGGTATCAGAAAAGTGAATGGTGCAAAAGTATCAGAGGTTATGGGAATGCTTAACAAAGACTTTGTAAAATCGGTCATGATTGCTTTTATAATTGCAGCTCCGGCTACGTTCTTCGCCATGAATAAATGGCTCGAAAACTTTGCTTACAAAACCAGTTTAAGCTGGTGGATATTCGCTCTAGCAGGAACAATCGCGATGGGAATTGCCCTGTTGACCGTTTCGTTTCAAAGCTGGCGGGCAGCGACACGAAATCCTGTTGAGGCACTCAGGTATGAGTAAAGCGAAGATCCTCGATAGCGAAACTTGTTCCGTGCCTTTGGCCGGAAGCGTATCGGGATGGAAGCTTTACTATATGAATAATTAAAATAGAAAAATAACCATGTATAACAGAATTATATACGCATTGCGAAATATTAAGCGAAACAAGTTAAATGTGGCAATCACTACAATTGGACTTTCTATGGCACTTGCCAGTGTAATTATCATCTTTCTGTTTGTACGGCAAGAACATTCGTATAATGATTTCCACGAAAATGCAGATCGGATTTATCGCGTTAACTACTCGGTTACAATGAAAGATGGGACCAAAGGTTCTGATGAACTTACCAGGCCCGAACTTGCAAAATATCTTGAAGATAATGTTCCGCAAATAGAGCATGCCACAGCCTTTAGGATGGGATACATGGCCCAACTGGATTTAAAAGAAGAGAACCTCAGGATTGAACTGGGAATTGCTGAGCAGGAATTTTTCGATATGTTTAGCTTCGAGCTTTTAAAGGGAAACAGAAATGATTTGCTGGTTGATCCCACCAGTATTGTCATCACAAAATCGCTTGCACAAAAAATAACAGGTACAGAATCTCCTGACTACGATCAGCTTATTGGACAAGGCCTTGAGTTTACTTTCATTAAGGATGTAAGTTTTACCATAAAGGGGATACTTGTTGATGTTCCAAAAAATTCAACACTCGATTTTGAAGCAATCATTCCGTTTGAGCATCAGGGGCCATTCTGGCAATCGAACAATGCCCTTGGTAATTCTATCCTGTTTTATCAATTAAAAGAGGGTATTAATACTGAGCAGGCTAATAATCTGGTTGCTGATGAAGTTAAAGAATTTTATCAGATGGATATTGAAAAGGCACAAAAGGAAAACTTTCTTTCTTCTTCATCTGATTGCTTTCAACCATTCGTTCTTCCGCTAAAAAGTTTATACCTCGACAAAACTGTCGATGATTCAACATACCAACTTACAGGTAACAGAACTCAATTGCGGATTTTAACCATCATTGCACTTCTTATTTTATTCATCGCTTTTAGCAACTACATCATTTTAACCATTGGCCAATTCTATAAAAAGGCAAGCGAAGTAAGTATCAGAAAGTCGATGGGAGGAAAAAACGTCGATATTTTTAAAATGTTCCTGAGTGAAAATACAATCACCATATTGATTTCATATGTTGTAGGTGGGATGCTTGGCTATCTGTTAATTCCGTTATTTAATGACATTTCGGAGAGTCAGATCCACTTCAGTCTGATAAATTTTCCTTCACTTGCAGTTTTCTCTGTCTTGTCGATATTTTTACTGATTGCACTAACCAGTACCATACCTGTTTTTATTTTTCGAAAGGTTAAACCAACACTTTTGTCAACAAAAAAGTTGTTTGCAGGGACTAAGGCCGGAGCTTCGCAGGTATTTGTTGGATTACAATATGCATTAACTATTGTGCTTATTATAGCTACCATTTCCATTAATAAGCAAACCAATTACCTGAAAAATAAATCCCTTGGTTTTTCGGATAAGAATATTATTTCTTTGGATGTTCGGTATCTGAGCCAGTCAAAGGCGGCGGTTTTAAAGAACATATTAAACAACAAGGCAGGTGTTATTAATACCTCGTTAACCAACCGCGACTTTTTCGATGGTTATTCTACCAGTACATTCGAAGTGTCCAGTTCGGAAGTTTTGAATACATATATTTTTAAGGCTGATAATTACTTTATCCCTACGCTGAATCTTAAGATTATAGATAGTAGAAACTTCGCTGAAAGTAATGTAGATTCCGCCGACAGGTCAATAATTGTAAACGAGGAGTTTGTAAAAAAAATGAAGATTGTAGGTTCTCCCATCGGGCTTAATGTCAGAGGCGACCTGGATCAGTTCGAAATTATTGGTGTAGTAAACGACTACCAGTTTCTAACATCGAGGGAGAAAATCCAACCGATGGTTTTGTATTCGAATACAACTATTGGGAATGGCTACAGCTCTATTCTAATAAAATACAATCCACAGGATTTAAGCAATGTAATTTCTGCTATAAAAGATGGGTGGAAAGAGATGGACACAAAGGAAAACCTGAATTATACATTTTGGGATAAAGAGTTGGAGAATCGCTACAAGGCAGAAGAGCGATTAAGTAAAACAATACTTTATGCGTCGATTATTGCCATCATTATCCTATCCTTAGGGCTTTTCGGTTTAACCGTTTTGATATCAGCTCAACGAACACATGAAATAGGCATCCGAAAAGTTAATGGTGCCAGAATAGGCCAGGTTGTAATGATGCTTAATGCCAATTATTTGAAATGGGTATTTTTTGCTTTTACCCTTGCCTGTCCAATAGGATGGTCTCTAATTGTTAAATGGCTCGAAAACTTTGCCTACAAAACCACTTTGAGTTGGTGGATTTTTGCCCTGGCCGGAATAATGGCATTGGGAATAGTCCTGTTGACCGTTTCGTTTCAAAGCTGGCGGGCAGCGACACGAAATCCTGTCGAGGCACTCAGGTATGAGTAGCATCAATATAAAATGATTTGAAAGAAAAATCCGAATGAAAAAAGAGAGCTAAAGATATATCCGATAGAAACTATACACCCATGAAAAAATCAAATTTCAGACTAGCGCTTAGAAATATTTTCAGGAACAAATTTCATTCATCAATAAATATTTTAGGCTTTGCAGTGGGTATTGCTGTATTCATGCTAATTGTTCGTTATGTAGATCATCAGTTCAGTTTTGATCGTTTCCATAGCCAAAACAAGAATATTTATAAAATTCATTTAGGCGATAATAAATCGCTCCCACCAGCAACAGCTCAGTTTTTAAAGAATAATGTTTCAGGCATCGAAGATGTGGTGAGGTTAGATGAATGGTACGGCGGAGGTAGTAAAGGTTATTTGAAAAATGAAAATGTTACATTTAAAACTTCTGATTTACTATTTGCTGATAGCAGTTTTTTCAATTTTTTCAATTTTGAATTATTATATGGCGAATCAAAGCAGGCGTTATCCGCACCTAATTCAATTATACTATCGGAAAGCTTATCGCAAAAATTATTTGGAAACGAAAACCCAACCGGAAAACAAATTGAATACTTAAGTGATTACCCAAGTGCGACCTATCGTTTTACCATCCAGGGGGTAATTGCAGATAATCCTGATAATTCATCCATTCAATACAACGGTTTAATTTCAATGTCAACCATTGAGTTCAATCATATTAGGAATGGAAACATTGACGAAGATTGGAGTAACTGGGGATTTGGAACTTTTGTTAAACTAAATAGCCCGGAAATAGCAACTCAAATAAATTCAGAATCGCCAAAATTCTGGACTGATTTTGTTGCTGAAAGGTGGAAAGCCCCCAAAGATAGCCCTCGGGCACAAGATTATAAATTAACATTTGTGCCGTTAAAAGATGTACATTTTATGAGCGGTGCTAAACGCTCATCGGTTTATTTAATCTTTCTGATAGGCTTAATCATATTAATTATTGCCATTATTAATTACATTAATTTATCGGTTGCTATTTCAACAAGCCGGGTTAAAGAAATTGGAATTCGGAAAGTGATTGGTGCAGGTAAAGGTTCACTTTCCCGCGAGTTTATTGCTGAATCGATTGTTGTTACTTTCATTTCGGCAGTCCTTGCTGTATTAATTATGTATGTGGTTCATCCATATTTATACGATTTCACCGGATTTAATGAAATTGTCGAGCAAGGCGAAATTTTCAGGGCATTATTATTATTTATAGGAGGCCTCTTTTTTATCGGCTTTATATCGGGTATATATCCGGCATGGTTCCTTACAAATGTAACTCCTGTTCAAAGTTTGAAAAATGAGTTCAATAAAGGTAAAAAAGGAAATACCTTAAAGCATATTTTAATTACATCACAATTTGTGGTATCTATTTTTCTATTAATCTCTGTCGTTACCATTTCAAAACAGGTTAATTATATAAAAACCAAAGAACTTGGATTTGACAAAGAGCATATTGTTTATCTTTCAGGAAGCGCAAACCTGAATCAAACATACCAATCTTTTAGAGAAACATTGCTGAAAAATCCAACTATTCAAGATGTTGCAAGATCGAATGGTACCTTTGCCGGCCATTTGAATATTGGCTCAAAACATAAAGTCAACGGCGAGTATAGAAAATACAATGCAACAACTGTCGATTCCGATTTTATTGAAACCTTCGGTATAGAACTTATCGAGGGCCGAAATTTTTTAAGGAACAATAAAAATGACCAGAGCAACTCTGTATTGGTTAACGAATCATTTGTAAAGGAAATGGAATTGGATGAACCAATAGGCTCAAAAGTTACTTTTCTGGGAGACGAAGTCACCATTATAGGTATCGTTAAAGACTTTTATATAAACTCCTTACACCACAAAATCGAACCGTCTTTGCTTAGTAATATGCCATGGAATGTGTGTGTAAATATTAAAATTTCTGAATCAGACATACAAAATACCATTGCTACAATTGAAAAAACCTGGAAAGAGTTTTTACTCGAAGTGCCATTCGAATATCATTTTCTGGATGAAAATTTTGACGACTTATACAAAGCCGAAGTTGAGTTTAGTCTATTAATAAGAGTATTTTCCATTCTGGCGGTATTTATTGCTTGCCTGGGTTTATTTGGTTTAATCTCCTATTCAGCCGTTCAGCGAAAAAAAGAAATCGGTGTTCGTAAAATAAACGGTGCCAAAACTATTGAAGTTATATCCCTGCTTAACCGCGATTTTATTAAATGGGTAGCACTAGCATTTGTCGTAGCCTGTCCAATTGCCTGGTACGCCATGAATAAATGGCTTGAAAATTTTGCGTACAAAACCAGTTTAAGCTGGTGGATATTTGCTCTTGCCGGAGTAATGGCTTTGGGTATCGCATTGCTAACTGTTTCATTTCAATCGTGGAAAGCAGCCACACAGAATCCCGTGGAAGCGTTAAGATATGAATGAGCCCAACATCATTAGCTGAAGGTAGCGAAAAGTATTAAAACTGAAATATAATTAAAGACAAACACAATGACACTCATAAATTATTTACTGAGAACCGTTAAGAAAAATAAGCTGGATTTTTTCCTTAATCTGATTGGACTCTCAGTTGCAATGGTTGTATTTATTTTCGTCACTATGTATGTTCAAAACGAAGTCACTTTCGACTCGTATCACAAAAATGCAGATCGGATTTTTCGAATTACCACCTCGCTTACCTCCCCAGCCGGACAAGCCACTGATATGGCTCTGGCCAATCCTCCGTTTGTGCAGTTTCTGAAAGATGAATGTCCTGAAATTGAAGAATTCGCGTGCGTGGAAACCGAAGGAAGCGATGCTATCACTTACAACGAAAATGAATACAAAAACTTAAATATCAGGGAGGCAACCCCTTCCATTTTCAAACTATTTTCCTATCCCTCCATTCTGGGAAATTCATCTAATTTTCTAACTGCTCCAAATACAATTGTTCTGACCGAATCTCTTTCTAAAAACATTTTTGGAAAGAGTTCTCCTATTGGTGAGAAACTAACGATAGGCAAAAAAGACTACGAAGTTACCGGCGTAATCGCAGATTTACCCACCAACACTGACCTTCAGTTTTCGGCGCTAATTCCGTCAGATTTTAATGGAACAGGGGAGATATTTGATTGGGGAGATTACTATGTATATATCCAGTCAATCAATTCAGATGTCTCCGGGCTAAATTCAAAAATTGAGAGAATTACAGATGAGAAATACACTGATTTATTAAGTGGAATTGGTGGGTTCAAACTTGTCCATCACCTTCAACCCTTAAAAAATATTCATTTTGAAAACACCCTCTTAGCTGACACACCAAAGGGAAATAAAGCAAACGTTTATATTTTCTCAGTAGTTGCACTCTTAATTCTACTTATAGCCGGAATTAATTACACTAATTTATCACTGGCTCAACTTGAAAAACGAGACCGGGAATTTTCAATCCGGAAAACAATTGGCTGTGGAAAACGATGGATTTTTTACCATATTATCGGAGAATCCATTCTCAACGTATTAATTGCGTCAGCCATTTCATTGATCCTTTCTATTTTTTTGCTTTCCTACTTCAATGAACTTTTTGCCAAAAAATTCGATATCATTTCCATCCTGAAACTGATCTTACCGCTATTGTCTGTATTCCTCGCTTTTGGAATATTAACCGGTATCTACCCGGCATTTAAAACAACAAAAACTACCACCAACAGGCAACCCGGATTTGGCATGTTTGGAAAATCATTGGTCACTTTCCAAAATGTAATTGCTATTGTAATGATTGCCGGTTTGTTTATGATTTGGAACCAGGTTCACTATATGAGAAATGCTGACTTGGGTTTTGATAAAGAGCAACTTTTGGCAATTTCACTGCCTCAGGAGCCTGAAAAATTCCCGGGAAAAGAAGTCTTAAGACAGGAATTTTCATCGATTCCGGAAATATCAGGTCTCGCGTTCGGAGGAGGTGGAACAATTCTGGGAAATACCGGCAACTGGATGAAAACCATCATGGCGGTAAAAGATGAAACAGGGAATGAAGTTCAGTTTGTTTTAAACCAGCCACAAATTGATGAAAAATATATTGAGTTATTTGGAATTGAGTTATTGAAAGGCCGAAACTTTTCAACTGAATTATCCAAAGAATCTGAAGAAGCGGTGATCATCAATGAATCCTATGCAGGAATAATGGGTTGGGACGATCCAATTGGGAAAATCCTTGATGAAACTCCTAAACAAAAAATAGTTGGGTTAGCTAAAAATTTTCATTTTGACGCGCTGAATAATCCCATTGAACCCTTAAAATTTAGATTGCTAAATGGAAATCCATCCTACCTGTTCGCAAAAATTAACCCCCGGGATATACCTGCCATCCAACAAAAATGGGAAAGTATTTTTAGTGACCAAGCTTTTGAGTTCCAGTTCATGGATCAGCATATGGCCAGCCTTTATCAGAAGAACGAAACTGAAATGACTATCTTTTCCTACCTGACAATTATAGCTATCCTTATTTCGTGCCTGGGCTTGTATGGGCTGGCATCGCATTTCATCAGCAATCGCACCAAGGAAATCGGCATCCGGAAAGTAAATGGAGCTAAGATAGAGGAAGTAATGGCAATACTAAATAAAGGATTTATTAAATGGATTTTAATTGCTTTTGTTATTGCCACGCCCATCGCTTACTACGCCATGAATAAATGGCTCGAGAACTTTGCCTATAAAACAACTTTGAGCTGGTGGATATTTGCATTGGCCGGTTTGCTCGCTCTGGGAATTGCACTACTCACAGTAAGCTGGCAAAGTTGGAAAGCAGCCACGAGAAATCCGGTGGAGGCTCTCCGATACGAATAGTAAGGAAGGCTGAGATCCCGAGAACTCGAGGATGGAAGCTTCAAGGTATGAATTGTAAAATTCTACATATGTGAAATTGAGACATTGAGACGTAATTTGCGTAAATTTATTTTACAATTCTTGTAAAATAAATTTACACTTAGATTTCCATGCAACAAATTAAACACCACGATTACAGTCGTTTGCAATCAAGGCACAAGAGTTGATAGAAATGTTTTTCATGATGAAAATAAACCCGGTTGAGGCGTTGGGGTCTGAATAATTACAATTGATCATTATAAAAAAGAAGAAAATGATTTTGGCAAAATTCAGTAACATTTTTCGATACTTAAGAAAAACCTGGGTCTCAACCATAATAAACGTGGTAGGTTTGGCTTTTGGATTCACTTGTGCCATCCTTATATTGTTGCACGTCGCCAAAGAAAACTCCTACAACGACTCCATTCCAGAAAACGAACGAGTATTCAACCTGTTACAAAAAACTCCGGATTCCCCTTTGGGAGGTACTTCCATAAGCTATGCCCTTTCTCCTTTACTTGCCGAACATTTTCCCGAAATTGAATATTTTGCACGTACTGAAAATTACAGTTGGTTTAGCAATTGTATTGTATCGTACCAACCATCTGGTGAAACTGATTTATTAAGCTTTAACGAACCTGATTTCTACCTGGCGGATCCCGATTTGTTTCAAATTATTCAATACCCGTTTATTGAAGGTTCTCGCGAAAACGCACTGAAAGATCCAAATTCAATAGTGCTGTCTGAAAATACTGCTGAAAAATATTTTGGAAATGCCAGTGCCCTTGGAAAAACATTGGTGCTAAATAATAATCAGTCATTTGTGGTTTCTGGTGTTGTGGATTTTCCAGATTATACAACTTTCCGATTTTCCATGTTAGCCCCAATGACAACTGTACGATCTGAATCAAAACTGGCTGGTTGGGATAGCAACGGACAGCCTTTTTTCAAGCTGCATAAAAATATTTATTATAAGGAATTCAATAAAAAAATCGAACATTTTTACAGTGAGCTAAATTTGGATGACATTTCCAACCCGGAGCAGCTGACACTGTCTCTGTTACCAATTACTGAACGACACCTCTATTACAATAAAAATCCACTCTACCTGCTAATTTTTATAGGTATTGTTGTCTTAATTGTAAGTGTTTTGAATTATGTGAATATGTCTACGTCGATGGTTCACAAACGCCGATCTGAAATTGCCCTGAAAAAAATATCCGGTGCTAGCAAAAAAGTTATTGCCCGTCAGTTTATTTGGGAAACCTTGTTGATTGGATTTATGGCGGTCTTACTCGGGGGGATTCTTGCGATTATCGGCACGCCGGTTTTTCGAATGCTTGTCGGCTCAAATGTTCAACCGTTCCTTAAAGCTCATATCGGATTTTTTATCATCGGGAGTGTCTGCCTCTGGTTAATTACATCGATACTTGCCGGATTTTATCCGTCCATAATTTTATCGGGAGTAAAACCACTCGTCCTTTTCCGAAAAGAAGGTAAAACAAAAGTTGGCCTGTCCAGTAAAAATATTTTAATTACTTTTCAGTTTGTCATCTCAATTATTTTGGTGATTATCACCTTGATGGTCGACAGACAATACAGGTACATGGAGAACATGTCATTAGGGTTCGACAATAAAATGGTCTTGCAAATTCCGTTTACCAATCAACTGAAAGACAACTATACAAATCTGAAAAATGAATTGAAACAGAACCCTTCTGTTAAAGATGTATGCGCCGCATCATCAATGCCGGCGGGAATTCCGAATCATTCCGGAGTATCCTGGGTTGACGATCAGGGCTTAAAACATGAAGAGTCTTTTGGTTTTGCAATTGTTTCAGACGGCTATACTCAAACTTTTGACATGACTATGTCACTGGGAAACGAGTTTAAAGCTGACCGGCCAGATGAATTGAAAGGATTGATTATCAACGAAACTGCTGCAAAGAGGTTGGGAGTTGAAAACCCAATTGGCAAACTGCTTCACTTTTGGGGAAAGGATAACCTGGTCATTGGTGTAGTGAAAGATTTTCAGAATAATTACCTGTTCAATACGGTTAAACCCATGATTATATCAGCCCGTCCCGAAAACCAGGGATTCACCAAGTTTTTATTTGTAAGCCTGTTCCCCGGTCAAGTTGATCGAACGATCAATCGCATTGAAAAAACAATCAAAGAGATATCTCCGGATTTTCCTTTTGAGTATAGTTTTACAAATGCTGAAGTTCAAGGATACATCAATGAGATCAAGGAAATAAATCTGACATTTCGATTCGCAAGCATTGTTTCCATCGTATTAGCTATCATTGGTCTCGTTGCTCTTACATATCATGCCACACAAGCCAGAATAAAGGAAATTGGCATCCGAAAAGTAAACGGAGCCAAAAACATTGAAATTATCAACTTACTTAATAACTCGCTTCTGCGATCCGTGATCATTGCTTTTGTTGTTGCATCTCCGATTGCATGGCTAATCATTTTTAATTTATTGAAAAGTATTGGAAATAAAACCAATATCGCCTGGTGGGTATTTGTTCTGGCGGGCGCAATGGTCGGTATCATTGCAGTTATCACTGTAACTTGGCAAAGTTGGCAGGCGGCTACGAGAAATCCAGTAGAAGCACTTCGCTATGAATAAATTTTAAATGAGACCTAATCCTAAACCTTATAAATACTATGCTTCAAATAAAAAATATCCTCCGGAATTTAAAAAAGAATAAGGCCTTTACCTTTATCAATATTGGAGGATTAAGTATTGGCATCGCGGCTTTCTTTCTTCTTATGATTTATGTGGCATTTGAAAAAAGTTACGATGAATTTTTAGATAATAATGAAAATACGTATCGGGTTCAGCTTAAGCAATATAAAAATGGTGAACCACTTTTCAATAAAGCTACATCAACCTATAATATTGGTCCGCTAATTAAGGACGAAATCCCTGAAGTTAAAGAATTTGCACGGGCAGGTTTTGAGAAATGTTTGGTATTTCGCGAAAACAATTACCTAAATTCTCAGGATTTATTTTGGACAGACTCAACATTTCTAAACGTTGTGAAGGTTGAAATGGTACAAGGAGACAAGCAAACGGCACTCATCTCTCCATACACAACTGTTTTATCAGATAAGCTTGCTAAGATATATTTCGGAGATAGTGATCCAATAGGGCAGATTATCTACATTAATGAACACTTACCATTTACGGTTACCGGAGTCTTCAAATCGCTTCCCGCCAACAGCCATTTGAATTTTAAACTTTTACTTTCACTTTCAACAGGCAATGTTTTGTGGCCGGGTTGGGGAACCGATAATTATAGCTGGGGTGGACACGGATGGCTTTATACTTACATCACTTTACAAGAAGGAAGTTCTCCGAAAGTAGTAGAGGATAAAATTGCAAAACTGGTGAAAGAGAAAATGCCGGAGAATTTTCTGGCAGAGAATATTCAATTTGAGTTTCACTTGCAAAAAGTCACAGACATTCATCTCAATTCAAAACTCGAAAACGAATTTAAGGTGAATGGTTCAAAACAATACATTAATATTTTCATGCTGATTGGTATTATCGCTCTAATTATTGCATGGATCAATTTCATAAACATATCAAATGCTCAGGCATACGACAAGGTTAAAGAATCGGCCATTCGAAAAGTAAATGGAGCCACCCGGAAAGACATCACCAGTATATTTATTACTGAAGCATTTATACTGAACCTGCTGGGTACAGTAATTGCATGCATTTTAATTCTAATTAGTATCCCAGTCTTTTCGCAATTAACAGGTAAAGCGCTCGATGTATTCTTGAAACAGAATCCTTCTTATATATTCATGCTACTTGGTACAATGATCATTGGCGCTATCATTTCAGGAATTTATCCCGGACTAATCCTTTCCTCAATTAAACCGGAGAAAGTATTGAAGTCGAACCATGTTAATCCAAAGTCAAAACTTAGCTTCCGGCATGCACTGGTGGTTTTTCAATTGGCAGCATCAATATGCCTTATAATTACTGTAACCACAATCTACAAACAGATGCAATATATTTCTAAAAAAGATTTGGGTTACAATAGAAACTTTGTTGTTGTTTTAGAGGCCCCACGCTCCATGAATATGGACTCCACCAAATACGTTAAATACAGAACATTTAAAGAAAACTTTACACAAATCAGTGCTGTAAGAAACATTACAAGTACTCTTTTTAAAATGGGAGAAGAATCCGTGTACGATTTCAGTGTAAATCGAATAAACGGAGAAGAAACCAAAGACATTCTTATCAAGAGGAATCTTATAGATGACGACTACTTAAATGTGTTTGGCATTCATCTACTGGCCGGGGAAAATTTTAGGTCAAATACAAGAAGGAGAAGTGAAGAGATTATTATAAATCAACAAGCATGTGAATTACTCGGCTTTAAATCACCGGCCGATGCTATCGGTAAATCAATTTCATCGAATGGGAACAATCGAGCGAAAATTATAGGAGTCACAGCCAACTTTCACCAGGAAAATCTTAAAGTTCCTGTTCGGGCGATGTGTTTTTCTTTTGACCATCCAAATAATTTTGGCAGCTACATTGTTTCTGTGAATCCTTCAGATATTAATGGAACTATATCACAAATAGAAACTATCTGGAATGAAATCTATGTCAACGATCCATTTATTTATCAATTCCTTGATGAGCAGCTAGAAAATCTATATTTCTCAGAAATCAGGTTAGGTAAATTATTGATGATTTTTGCATGCATCACCGTGTTTATAACCTGCCTTGGACTACTTGGATTAATATTGATAACAACTAAGAAAAATATAAAGATCATCGGCATCAGAAAAGTTAACGGAGCAAATTCCATCGAGATCATCAACCTGTTAAATAAGGATTTTGTAAAATGGGTTGTGATTGCCTTTATCATTGCAATCCCAGTAAGCTGGTACGCGATGACCCAATGGCTTGCAAGTTTTGCCTATCGAACCACCTTAAGTTGGTGGATATTTACCATGGCCGGATTAGTAATATTTGGCATTGCTATGCTAACCGTGAGCTGGCAAAGCTGGAAAGCCGCCAGCCGAAATCCCGTGGAAGCATTGAAGTACGAATAAAATTGAATTGAAATTAACTAAAATAAGCTGGCAATTTATGAACTTCAGATTTTTGAAAATTTTCATCAGAAATTATAAAAAACACAAGGTTGTTACGACCATCAATATCCTTGGGTTAACGATCGGCATCCTGAGTTCGTTGTTTATATTCGAATATGTGTTTTTTGAGCGGAGTTTCGATGACTATCATGAAAAGGGCTCAAGAATTTGCCGTGTTGTTTACAATCGGTACCAGAATGAAAAGCTTCAGTGGAAAACGGCTAACTCATTTTATCCAACAGGTAAGTGGTTGAAAGAAAATTACAGCGAAGTGCAGGATTGGGCTGTTATTTCGAGAAAGTATAACATTACGGTAAGCTACGAAAATACGGTTAACGACAAGGTGTTTTACAATGAAGAAAAAACTTATTATGCCAGTAATTCCTTATTCAATTTATTTACCATTCCTATAATTAAAGGAGAACAGCAGTGTCTGGAACAACCGAATACAGTAGCCATTTCGCAGCGCGCTGCGAAGCGGTACTTTGGGAAGGAGAATCCAATTGGCAAAGTGCTTACAGTAAACAATTCTGAAAATTATACGATAACCGCGGTTTACCAGACCATCCCTGCAAACTCGCATCTGCAGACTGACTTTTTGTTCTCATACTCAGCCGTCATTACATCTCAGAATTTAGAAAATAACTGGTGGAACGACTATTTACATACCTATATTTTACTAGCCCCGGGCGTTAACCCTGATGAATTTTGTAAACGAGCTATGCCTGAATTGATTGCAAAAAACTATTTAGCCGACTTGGAAAACACCCAATCGCGTGATGAATATTTTTTGCAGCCTGTTCCCGATATTCATCTTAATTCCAATATTGAATACGAAACTGAACCGCCAGGAAATGCCAAAACAATGAATATACTATTTGGATTTGCCATTTTCCTTTTGGTTATAGCATGGATTAATTACATCAACCTAGTTACCGCGCTATCGTTAGATCGTGCGCGAGAAATTGGTATCAAAAAAATAAATGGTGCCCGAAAAATAATGTTAATCGGACAGTTTATTTCCGAAGCATTTCTGTTCAATTCACTTTGTTTGACGCTTACCCTTGGGATGTACTTCCTGATCAATCCGATATTTAAATCGGTTACTAATATTCATGACTTTAACTTGCTTCTGCAGGCTAGTTTCATAAGAACCGGTTTGCTAGTCTTTTTGTCGGGAATTATAATTTCTAGCATTTATCCGGCAATAGTGCTTTCATCCTACAGACCTGTCACTATTTTAAAGGGGAAATTCAAGAATTCAATGCAAGGAATTGTTTTTCGTAAAGGACTAGTTACCACACAATTTATTATTTCTATAATCTTGTTGATCGGAACAATAGTTACATTCCGACAGGCTTCTTTTTTACAGCAGAAAGAAATGGGGATTGATTATAATTCCAGTTTGGTGATCCGTGCTCCTCAAATGGCAGATAATCTGGAAACACGAATGAAGAAACTCCAGCTTCTTAAAAGCCAAGCACTTCAGCTTCCTGAAATTACAGATTGCACCTTGTCTTCAGATGTCCCCGGACAAGAAATTAACAACGGATTCGGTGGTCGTCGGAAAGGTTTTGATAAGAATGATAGCAAGGCTTATTTTCATATTGCCGTAGATGATCAGTTTATGGATTTCTATAAAATAAAGGTGTTGGCAGGCCGAAAATTTCATAAGAATGAGACTACTGGACAGAATACTCTTCTGATGAATAAATTGGCAATGGAACGTTTTGGGTATTCTAATCCAGAAGATGCGGTCGGTCAGGTTTTTATAGACTGGGGCAATCGCGAGTGGCAGGTAATAGGTGTTGTTGATGATTTTTATTATAAATCAGTAAAAACAGAACCGGTACCAACCATTATTACCCTTGATGACGGAGTTAAAATATTTCTGACATTCAAATTGAGTAATCTGGGATCGGGATCTTTTGCTTCGTTAGTTCCACAATTACGGTCTTATTATGAAGCGATCTTCCCAAACCAACCGTTCGAATATTTTTCGCTTGATGATCGAATGCGAATGGATTTAAAGCCAGATAAAACATTCGCATCAGTGTTCACCCTGTTTTCTGCATTGGCCATCTTAATTGCAGTTATTGGAATCATTGGATTGATCTTGATTACGATTAGTCAGAACAAGAGAGAGATGGGGATTCGTAAGGCTTTGGGTGCTGAGATCGCTGATGTGGGGAGGCTTTTGTCGAAGCAACTTATTACTCAGTTTGTCGTTGCGATACTTGCAGCTATTCCACTATCATATTACGGCTATAAACATTGGTTCCTTGAAACCTACATTCATCGCATCAATTTGGATGTCTGGTTTTTTGCCGTTCCTGTATTGCTTTTATTAACGGTGATCTTTTCAGTTGTATATCTTCTTTCAGTTAATGTTTTTAGAATGAGAACATCGGATGTTTTAAAATGTGAGTAACTAAAAATCAACCCACCAAAGTCATGATCGGATACCAACTAAAACTTACACTTCGAAGAATAATAAAGGACAAAGTCTTTTCAATTATCAACATTGCCGGACTGATGATCGGTATCACTTCGTTCTTAATTCTGTTTCTTCATGTGAATAATGAAAAAAGTTTTGACAAGCACTTCACGGATCATCAGGATATATATCGGGTGATTTCTACTCCAGTTGGCCACGACGCGAATATCTGGGCACGAAGCTTAGGCATTGTTTACGAATCGGTTGCCGGAATTCCCGAGGTTGTTGAAGCAACACAATTTTCGCATACTCCTGTTGGGACTTTAAAAATAAATGATCAGATTGTTCAACAGAAAGATATCATGTCAGTCGACTCCAGCTTTATCAGCATGTTTTCGGTGCAGAGTCTGGTTGGCGACTTGTCAGAAATTAATAAACCAAATACGGTTTTCATTTCTGAAGATTTTGCAAAAAAGTATTTCAAAAATGAAAATCCAATTGGTAAAACTCTGGAGGTAGACGCGCTCCAATACACCCAAAACCTTGGAACCTATGAAATCAGGGGAATTGTAAAAAATACACATCCAAAAACACATTTTCAATATGAACTGTTATTGTCGCAAAAAGGAGCTTTGCAGGAACGATTCACCTCGCTACCCGATCGGAAAATTCAGTGGGTCTATAGCTATATCAAACTCCAAAAAGGAGCAAAACCGTCCGAAGTAGCTTCCAAAATCTTAGCCTTTTACAACGATAGTGAACTAAAAGAGACACGTGGCCCAAAAGATTATCAGTTCTCTTTAATGCCATTGGATGATATCCATTTAAAATCTGATTATCGCTTTGAACTGAAAGAAAGTTCCAGCAAAATAAACATCGGCTTATTCATCATGATTTCTGTGGTTATTTTGTTGATTTCACTACTCAATTTCATCAACCTGACCATTGCAAAATTAATCAAACGAGCACGCGAATTAGGTTTAAAAAAATCAATTGGAGCAGCCAAAATCCAACTTATTGGACAGGTCTTGGTGGATGTTTTAATCATGTGCTCTTTTTCAATATTATTAGCTTTCGGTTTGGTCGAATCTCTAAAACCACTCATTAATCAGCTTTTCGAAATCAATTTTGATATTTATTATTCCGAACCGGTTGTTTACCTCAGCATGCTTGGGATTGTCCTTACTTGTCTGATATTAACTGCTTTGTTTGCTACTTTCTTTTTATTCGGAAAAACATCAACCATCGACATTCTCGCAGAAAGAAACAATTTCTCGGGAAGTCTTATCCTTAAATCACTACTTGTTGGGCAAGTGTGTATTGTCATCATCTTGATGTCCGGAACTTTTTTGGTGAATAAGCAAATCAATTTTATCTCGAACAGATCATTGGGATTTGATAAAGAAAATGTTGTTGTTCTTCAGGTGAAGGATTTTTCAAAAGATCCGGAAGTATTTGCCGACGCACTCAGAAAACAAAGCCAGGTAAAAGCAGTCGGATTTACCAGTCAGCATTTTGGTTATCCATCGCAAAGCTTACCCCTTGATGGTTTGGGAATTGACGGAAGTGCGGAATTTGTTTTTGCGAACTACGATTATCTAAAAACCATGAATATCCAGCTAGTTGAAAGCTGGATTAATCCGTCCGCCGATACTGTTCAAGGCATGATCATTAATGAACATTTATACAAAAAGCTGATGGAACGCCACGGAAGTATGGAAGCGCTGAATGCCTATCAGCAAACACAACCCTTGGCTCCAGATCAAGTTCGGATCAAATTCATTGGTGTTGCTAAAGATTTTAATTACCACTCGGCACACCAGGTTATTGGTGACTTTGCTTTTTGGCTGGATGAATCACGAAACCGAGCCCGATTTACCCATGTCCGGTTAAATCCTGGAAATCTTCGGTCGGCAATGACACAAATAGAAACCATTTGGAAAGACTATTATCCTGCACAGGACTTCAATTATTTTTTTATTGATGATAAAATTGCCCAACAATATAAGGGAGAAATTATTTTAAGCAGGATTTTATCCTCATTCTCAATCCTCGGAATCCTGATCAGTATTATAGGTATCAGCGCCCTTTCGCTGTTCATTTCACAACAACGCACTAAAGAAATCGGCATCCGAAAAGTAAATGGCGCCAAAGTATCTGAAGTATTGACAATGCTGAATAAAGACTTTATTAAGTGGGTAGTAATAGCATTTGTAATAGCTGCTCCTTTGGCATATTATACCATGAGTAAATGGCTTGAAAACTTTGCCTACAAAACCAACCTGAGTTGGTGGGTATTTGCCCTGGCAGGCTTGCTGGCGCTGGGAATTGCGCTATTAACTGTTAGTTGGCAAAGCTGGAAAGCAGCAACTAGAAACCCGGTGGAAGCACTGAGATATGAATAACAATGTAAAATCACGTAAGCTATGTATAACCTAAAAATAACCATTCGCCGACTTTTAAAAGACAGAGCTTTCTTGCTCATTAATGTCTTTGGGTTGGTAATTGGCATTTCATCATTTCTTGTTTTATTTATCCATGTTTCCAACGAAAAAAGTTTCGACAAGTGGATTACAGGACACGAAAATATTTACCGAATCAGCTCGACTGCCAAAGGCAATCCCAGCAAATGGGCACGTAGTTTGGGTATTGTTCATTCCGCTTCGTATGAAATTCCTGAGGTTGAACTGGCGACTCAGTTTATACATTGCCCTGTTGGAATCCTAAAAATCGATGACAACTCGTTTCAGCAGAATGATATTTTTTGGGTTGATAAGGCTTTTATTAAAATGTTTGAAGTTAATTCGAAGGTAGGTGACCTATCGGAATTGGAGAAGCCAAATACCCTTTTTATTTCAGAAGATTTTGCTCGTAAACACTATGGAAACCTAAATCCCATTGGGCAAATCATCAAATTTGAAGCCGGTCAATACACAAAAGATATTGGTGATTACGTAATTCGTGGAATTGTAAAAAACACGCATCCCAAAACACATTTTAAATACGAATTGCTGGCATCACAAAAAGGTAACATGCAAAGATCTTTTGATAAAACATTACCCTCCTTAAAAACTCTATGGGCTTACCATTACTTTAAACTTCAGAAAGGTGCATCTCCCAAATTGGTTGCCAAAAAGATAGCAGCTTTTTGGGACAAGAGTTCTTTAAAACAGGAAGGAGGACCTAAGGAATGGGATTTTTCCTTGTTCCCATTGGACGACATCCACTTGAAATCGGATTTTCGTTTCGAAATGCGTGAAAGTTCGAGCAAAATAAATATCTCTCTTTTTGTAATTATCTCCTTTGTTATTTTGCTGGTTTCGTTGCTAAATTTTACCAACCTAACCATAGCCAAGCTCATTAAACGTTCAAAAGAAATGGGGATGAAAAAGTCCATTGGTGCTAACCGGTGGCAAATTATCAGGCAAGTATTAACCGAAGTATTTATAGTTTGTGTCCTGTCAATTAGTATTTCATTGTTATTTATTCACGGGACAAAACCCTTTGTTAACCAATTTTTTGATATCGATTTTGAAATATTTTACAACGAACCGGCTATTTACTCGAGTATACTGACAGTTATTGGTGTCTGCTTAACGGTAACAGCCCTTTTTGTTACCGTGTTTTTTCTGCGTAGAAATTCCACCATAGATATTCTTGCCCAACGGAATAATTTTTCGGGAAGTTATGTGCTTAAAAGCCTTCTGGTGGGCCAGATTGTAATTGTAATTATATTAATATCAGGGACATTTTTGGTAAACAAACAAATTGACTTTGTATTAAACAAACCCTTAGGTTTTAATAAGGAAAATATTGTTGTTCTGGAATTAAAAGACTTTTCAAAAGACCCGACAATTTTTGCGCGGGAACTGAAAAAACAAGCAACTGTTGAGTCTGTTGGATTTACCCGACAATACTTTGGATGGCCAACTCAAACATTCGCTCTTGAAGGTTTAGGAATTGAAGGAACCGCCGAAGCTGTCTTTGCCAATTACGATTACCTTAAAACCATGAATATTAAGTTGATTGAAAATTGGATAGAACCTTCAAGTGACACTGTACGTGGAGTGGTAGTTAACAACCATCTGTACAAACGTTTTATGGAGAAATACGGTAGTCTGGAAGCAATTAATGCGTACCAGCAAACACAACAAATGCAACGAGGGAAGGAAAATTACCAGATCATAAAATTTTTAGGTGTGGCTGAAGATTTTAATTACAACTCGGCACACGAAGACATTGGAGATTTTGTTTTTTGGTTGGATGAATCCTTGAACCGTGCGCGTTTTATTCATATCCGCTTAGGCAAGGGAAGTTTGCATACTGGCATGAATGTCATTAAAAAAGTATGGAACGAGTATTACCTCAACCAGAAAATGGATTACTTTTTTATGGATGAAAAAATAGCACAACAATACAAAGCTGAAACCATCCTAAGTCGCATTCTTTTTGTTTTTTCAACTATAGGTGTACTAATTAGCATTATCGGGATTAGCGCACTTTCACTTTTCATTTCACAACAACGCACCAAAGAAATCGGTATCCGAAAAGTGAATGGAGCCAATGTCTCTGAAATACTGACAACACTCAATAAAGAGTTTGTAAAATGGGTAGCAATTGCTTTCATAATAGCTACGCCAATTGCTTGGTACACCATGCAAAAATGGCTTGAAAATTTTGCCTACAAAACCACATTAAGTTGGTGGATTTTTGCACTGGCAGGATTGCTGGCGCTGGGAATTGCGTTACTGACTGTTAGTTGGCAGAGCTGGCGGGCCGCTACCCGAAATCCGGTGGAGGCATTGCGATATGAATGACATCATTCAACAAAAATGAATAACCTAATATCTAACCTAAAGCCAAGAGAACAATATGAATACTAACCTAAAGATGATAATTAGAGGCATACTAAAAAATAAGAACTACATCTATTTTGGAGTTGGTGGTTTAGTGATTGCCTATAGTTTCTCCTTGTTGCTCATCACCTATCTTCATGTTGAATTAAGTTTTGACACTCAAATCCCTGAATATAAGCAAATATACAGGGTGAGCACTCAGGTTAATTATGAAGGAGCGAAAATTAAACAGACGGCTAAGTCTCAGATGCCACTGGGAGATGCATTGATTAATGAGATACCCGGCATCGATTTATATACCCGCATATTGGACGAAGAATGTTTATTTAGGAAAGGTGACATTAAATATAACCACCAAAAAGTGTATTGGGTAGATGAAAAATTTCCAGAGATATTTTCTCTTACCATGCTTGAAGGTAATGCAAATGATGCACTAGCCAAGCCCCTTTCAATGATTATCTCGGAGACAGCTTCAAAACGCTTTTTTGGAGACGAATCTCCAGTGGGCAAAAGCCTCGTTTTAAATGAAGGGATTATTATTGATATACGTGGAGTATTTAAAAACCCAACGACTCAATCTCATTTCAACTACGATTATCTACTCTCCTTCAACACCATTACGGCCAATGGCTGGAATGAACACCAAAATAATTGGGATACCGATGCTTTTTACACTTACGTGAAATTAGCTAAAAACGCTAATATTGAAACTGTTCGGCAAAGTCTCACTGAATTCTCAAATAGAACTTATACCAATCATCACAAAAAAAATCAACAGGTCGTTCTCAATCTTCAACCTATTAAATCCATTCATCTGCATTCACATCTTGACGATGAATTAAGTCAAAACAATAAGTACAGTTTTATTCTGATTTTAGCCCTCCTTGGATTGGTAACCTTGCTAGTTTCGTGGATGTATTTCTCTGCGATGGTATGCTCCCGATATTCCTCCAATCAAGTATCTTTATTTATAAATAATATCCTCGGAGCTTCTAAATATTCGCTGATAAAATCTATTGCTGTAGAAATCCTTTTGCTTAATTTTATAGCAATTATTATTTCATTCTCTTTGTTTTCTTTTGTGGGTGATTCAATCTTCAACACACTTGAATTACCAACTGGACTTTATCACCAAAAGATTAATTTTTCTCTTCAGATGTTAGTGGCGCTATTAATCTCAGGTGTTCTTGTCTGCAGTCTCATGCCGGTTTCTGTACTTGCTCAAAGAATGAAGGATGCCGTTAAAAAAGATAAATCGGCCATCTTAAAAACATCAAATAATCATCAAACATCATTTGTTGTTTTTCAATACAGCTTCTCCATTTTCCTTATCATCTTTTTGATAGTAGCCTTTCAGCAAATCAGGTTTTTAAAAGATAGCAATCCTGGATTTAATAAAGATCAGGTACTGGTGGTTCATTCTCCACGAACATTGATTTTTAATCCAATTCGAATAGTAAAGGGGAAGCAATTTATCGACCTTCTAAAGCTGAATGAATTTGCCAAAGAAGTATCTTATGCTTCGGATATTCCAGGCAAAGCGGTCCAAACTGACGATAAGGGTTTGTGGATATCTCCTTCTGAGAATCCGGATATAAAAATTGCAGTCGATCGTCTAAATATTGACGACCATTATTCTAATACACTTGACTTAAAAATCATTGCCGGCAGAAATTTTGAATCTCAAAAGGAGTTCAATGACACAAAGTTGATTGTTAATGAGTGTGCGGTGAGTGAATTGAATTTTAATGATTCAGAGAGTGCTATTGGATCACAAATTAAAGACCAAAATGGAAATTCTTTTACGATTGTTGGCGTTGTTTCAGATTACCATCAGGAAGGTTTGCAAGAGGAAATAAAACCTATGGTATTTCAATTCGGATATGACTATCTATTTGGCTATTGTACTGTCAAATTAGCAAATGTATCAGAATCAACGATTGCTTCAATTAAGCACCTCTGGGAATCCATCTATCCGGACGATCCATTTGACTATTTTTTCCTTGATGAACAATTCAATAACCAATATAGAAACGAAGCATTATTTTTTAAACTGTGTTTCATTTTTGGTATTGTTTCAATGTTAATTGCATGCTACGGGCTTTTTAGTATATCATTGGAGACTATTCTTAAAAAACAAAAAGAAATTGGAATTCGAAAAGTGAATGGTGCAACCATTGCAAAAATTATAGCAATGTTGAATCTAACTTACGTCCGACTAACAATAATCTCATTTTTGATCGCTACTCCTTTTGCGTACATTTTCATCCATAAATGGCTTCAAAACTTTGCTTACAAAATTGACCTTAGTTGGTGGATTTTTGCCATTTCGGGTTTGCTTGCAATGGGCATTGCTCTGCTGACAGTAAGTTGGCAAAGCTGGAGAGCAGCAACGCGAAATCCGGTGGAAGCTTTGCGGTATGAATAGTGAGAAGTGTGAAGATCCCGATCGCTCGGGATGGAGGCATTGAGGTATGAATAATTTGAAAACTCATATGCTATTTGCACAGAATGCTTTTCTATTTTGCTGTCAAAATATTATACAGAATATGTGAAAACTTTACACATATCTATAACCGCAAGAACACACAACACACTGATAATAAGCACACTTAAAATTAGGCATTGAAATTGACCTAAGTAAAATAATCGATCTTGTATTTCCCATTTTCGATAAATCTAAACTTGAACCTAAACTAAATAACTATAATATGATTGTAAACTATTTGAGACAAATACTTCGGGGAATTCGGTCAAAAAAAACCTATTTTCTGCTTAACCTGCTCGGTTTAACTACCGGAATCACAGCATTCGTTTTAATTGTTCTTTGGGTTAAAACCGAAACTTCATTCGACCAGTTTCACGAAAATGCACAGAACATTTACCGGGTAGATTACAAACTTTATGAAGAGGAAGTTCTGGAACTTTATTCTGCGGCAGCTGTGCCGGTAATTGGGCCGCTTTTGCAGGAAACTTACCCGGAAGTGGAACAGTACACACGTTTTAGCAGAACAGAGGGAGTAATAAAATACAACAACCTGTTTTTCAAGGAAAAGCAACTATTTTTTGCTGAATCATCATTTTTCTCACTGTTCAATTTTCAGTTGGCAGCTGGTAACCTCAATGATGATCTACTTGCCGTTAACAAAGCCGTAATTTCAGAACGCGCAGCAAAAAAGTATTTCAACAATGAAGATCCAATTGGGAAAGTTATCACACTCAACGGGAATGATAAATATTCCATTTCTGCTGTTGCCAAGAACGTTCCCGAAAATTCACACATCAAATTTGATATCTTACTTTCCTATGAAAATCTAATTAACCGGAATTCCTTTTTTGACAACGGCTGGTTTGGCCCTTCATTTCAAACCTACGTCCGGCTTGCCCCTGGAACTGATTTTAAAGCAACTGAAAGAAAAATTCCGGATTTGGTGGAAGAGAATCTCGGGGACTTTATGAAACGGGCTTTTTTCCTGGCTGAGTTTAAGTTGCGCCCACTACTGGACATTCACCTAAATTCGAACCTCAAAAATGAGTTGGGAGTTAACGGAAATCGAAGCCACGTACAATTCATGTCTATAATTGCCTTGCTGGTACTCGTGATTGCTTTTATCAACTACATCAACATGGCCACAGCCCGATCTGCCGAAAGGGCTTCAGAAGTAGGCGTGCGAAAAGTGATGGGAGCTATCCGAAAACATTTGCTTGCACAATTTCTTTCAGAATCAGTAATTGTAAATGCAACTGCCATAATACTCAGTTTAGGATTGGTCATCATCCTCCTGCCCATTTTTAGCGATTTTACCGGCAGTCCGGTTTCAATTCCTTGGGGAACATTGCCAATTATTCTAATCGTTATATTTCTTATTAGCAGTTTTAGCACCGGCATTATTCCGGCCACCTATCTTTCACGATTATCGCCTAGTCTTATTTTAAGGGGGAAAGGAAGTTCTCGTTCCCAGAAGGTATCCAGGCTTAGAAATGGTCTCGTAGTTTTTCAGTTTGCAATCTCGGTAATACTCATCGTTGGAACCATTGTTATTGGGAAACAGCTATCCTTTCTGCAAAAGCAGAATATTGGAATTGATATTGACCAGATGCTGGTGGTTGAAGGCCCTAAAGCAGTGAACAATGAAACTTACACAAACAGCCTTGATGCTTTCAGAAGCGAAATGGTGCAACTGGCTCATGTCAAACAAATGACTGTCTCAACCAGTGTGCCCGGAGAAGAAATTACGATCCAGCCAGTGTATGGGAAGTTGGTTGATGGATTGAATACGGAGAAGAAAATAGATATGATCGGAATTGATCAGCATTTTATGGATACCTACGGACTAAAATTAATAGCGGGCCGCAATTTTGACAAAAATTATACACAAGATATTCGCGAAGTCATTCTCAACGAGTCAGCATTGCCATATCTTGGTTTCAGTAGCGCAAAAGAAGCTATTGGCAAAAGATTAACCGGAAGTCCGGGAGAAGCTGATATCATTGGCGTAGTTAATGATTACAACCAGCAATCACTTCGTCAGAAACCATATCCGATGATTTTCTGCAATCGCCCCAACAATTCCTGGTATTCCATAAAAGTGAATGCTTCACAGGCTGACCTTGTGATCTCAAAATTGGAGAACCTTTGGGGGCAAAAGTTCCCAGGCAACCCACTCAAGTATTTTTTCCTTGATGAACATTTCAACGAACAATACCGGGCTGATAAGAAAATAGGCTCACTTTTTATGCTGTTTTCCGTGCTTGCCATTTTCATTGCCTGCTTGGGATTACTGGGTTTATCGGCTTATGCAACGGCCCAGCGAACCAGAGAAATTGGTGTGCGAAAAGTGAATGGAGCTAAAGTGGGCGAAGTCTTGTTGATTTTAAATAAAGATTTTATAAAGTGGGTAGCGATGGCTTTTGTAATTGCAGTGCCTGTTGCATGGTATGCCATGAATAAATGGCTTGGCGGATTTGCCTATAAAACTGCCCTCAGTTGGTGGATCTTTGCCTTATCAGGAATACTCGCCTTAGGAATTGCCCTATTAACTGTTAGCTGGCAAAGTTGGAAAGCAGCAACTAGAAATCCGGTGGAAGCACTGAGGTATGAATAATAGTTAGAATTGAAAATCACTAAATAAAAATGGTGGTTGGTTCCACTAGATACTATTTCTGGAGGTGTTGATTATTTTCTTCAGCACCTCTTCTTTCTTCTGACGTGAAATTGGAACATTGCCTCCGCCATCCAATAAAATATAGCCACCATCGGTTTTAACGTAGGCAGATATTTTACGACAATTGATAAGGTGAGACTGGTGGGTACGTATAAAACCATAAGGTTCCAGAATCTCATGATATTCTTTGAGTGTTTTGCAAACCAGGTATTCTTTGCTGCCTTCAATAAAAATGCGTGTATAATTGCCATCTGCTTCGATACGAACAATGTGATTTATCACCACAAATTCTATCTTATCCGCCAACGGCAAAGCGAGTCGCTTCTCTTCGTCAGGACGATCGATATTAGCAACCAACTCAGCAAGTCGCTGGTTTTCCTTTTTTCGATTAATTTGAATAGAAGCTTTTTCGACAGCTTTAGAAAGTTCAAAAATATCGATAGGCTTTAGCAGGTAATCTATGGCACAAAACTTAACGGCCTGAATGCCATATTTGTCGAATGCGGTAACAAAAACAACTTCAAATTGCTGGTCATTTAAAGATTTTAAGAGATCAAACCCAGAACCACCCGGCATCTCAATATCGAGAAAGACGATGTCCGGGTTTACTTGTTTCACCAGTTTCAATGCCTCAATAGCTGATGCTGCTTCACCAACAATTTGGACTTGTTTGCAATATTCACTTAGCAGATCGCGAAGGTTACTCCGGCTTTTCGGTTCATCATCGACAATTATGCTTTTAATGCTCATGCTCATTTACTTTAAGAATTTTAATCAATTGGAATAATAAGAGTAGCTTTTGTTCCACTACCCCCGCCATTATTCACAATCGTAAGTTTTGCCTGTTTATTTCTATGGCTTAAAATAGCCAGACGTTCTTCAACCAGTTTCAACCCAAATCCTTTCTGGCTTAACTTATCTTCTTTCTGTTTTGAAAGACCTACACCATTGTCAATTACATAAACACAAATACTGTCATCACACTGAGTTACGTCTATCATTAACCTCCCATTCTCACGGATGGGCGACAAACCGTGCACGACCGCATTTTCCACTAAAGGTTGAATAATCATTCCCGGTATTTCAATCAAGTCGCTATTAATTTGAGGAGAAACTTTAATCGTCAGCTCAAACTCGAAGCGCAATTGTTCCAATTCGCAGTATAGCCTAACTGCTTCCAACTCGTCGGATAAAGTTACCATATTTCGTTCCGAATTACTGAGCACACTACGCAAAAGCACCGAGAATTTTGACAGGTAAATATTTGTTTCCTTAAATTGGTTGCTATTTACCAACGATTGAATGGAATTTAGCGCATTAAATATAAAATGAGGATTCATCTGCGAACGAATGGCTTTTATTTCCAATTCTTTAATTCGTCGTTTTGCAGCCTCCTTCCGCTTAAGTCTCCGGATTCGAATTCGATACACCCACAAACCAGCTAAAAATGTAAAAAGGATGGAGCCTAAGCTCCACCCTGCGTTTTTATACATCGCAGCCTTTTCTTCTTTGGAATATCGTTTTGCCAGAATGGCCTTTCTAATTGCATTCTCAAGGCTCTTTGACCCAAAATAATTATTGGGATCTTTAGCTTCATCATCAACAATCCGCAACCATTTATCAAGCAAGAATATCTTTGACCCACTTGATAATAAAACCTGCCTTTTCAAATCTTTCTCAGTTACGTCAATCACTTTTACATTGGGTAGGGCAAGTATTGTACTATCCACAGGGTCTTGGGTTATCCAATTACGAGGCATTACAACGAAGACAAAATCAATTTGATCGGGTTCAAATTTCTCAATATTCTTCTTAAAGTTATTGATGTTTCCCCTTGGTGCATCTAAGATAACCAAACAAACAGGCTTTCCCTTATGAGTAGAAAGATCAAATATTGTACTGTCTTGCTGAAGGAATGATTGTACCGGGAAAGTTTCACCCGTGGCGAGTTTTGCTACTGTTTCATGCACTTTGGCTAGAGGTTCGGTAAGCAATGGATCTTTGCAGTTATTCATAAAGTCCTGGTAGAAAGGTTCAACTTCTGAGGCAGATGCGAAACCTGATCTTAATTCCAGATCAATAGCCTTAGCAAGAGCGGAATATAGCGGAAATCCTTTTAAGGAAGCTCTTGAGAAATAGTAGTTTGCGTAAAAGTCGTTATCTAAACCGCCGACAGCCATCCCCAACCTGTTTTTTCTAAATTTATAAGCTTCTTCGAGATAAGCCTTGTAATGTTTACACCAGGGATCGTTAACCATTAAAGTTGCAAGGGTATCACATTCCAAGAAAAAATCATCAGGATAGTCAATGTTTACTTTTACAAACTTTTGAAAGGAACCAGACTTATCTGCGATAAACTTTGTCTCAATCTTTTCAGGAAGCGCTAATTTACTGTATGCCAAATAGTAATCCCACTTTGTTTTAAAGTAATCAATGCATGTCTCCGATGCTTTCCTGCGATAGTGATTAATAAGTTCATTTACCTTTTGAACCATTACGTTTCGGTATTCCTGATAGGCTTGTAAATCTTTCGGCACTATAAGATAATTCGTCATCCATTCATCCATTTCAACAGATAATTCTGCATTGAAAGCTGCATTCCCTTTAAAATTTGCTGAACCTAACAAATAACCAGGGCTTGTTGGACAATCGTGAAAAGCACCTCTGTATGAAACTCTTTCAACTTTCTGAGAAATCGCAAGAATCTCCAATGTATCTTTTGGCTCAACAAAAGCACTTAGCTTCTTATTTCCTATTTCTATGTTCAAATAAAATGAGCGATTCAAAAAGATAGGACAAATAAACGATCCATCTTCATCCGTTTTAAAGGTTGCTTTTTTAAAGTAGAATTCTTTATCATCTCCATCCAGACTGATTGTTATCTCCTGATTGGCCTGGTCTGTCAGTTCCCCTTTAATTAATGTATTTGCAGGAATGCGAAATGAAGCATTCTCCAAATGACACATTTGATCAGCAACAAGAATCCTCTCCTTTTTTAAACATTTGATTTCTACTGAGATCGAATCATTTGATCTTATCTCATATACGCCATAAAATTCTGTTTCACTATAGTTATTGGTTTCAATTTTATTCTCCAGTAAAGTTTTAAACCCCGATTTTGGTGGTAAAAAAGCCACAAAGTTTGAAAATAACTCAATCGATTTTGTTGGAAGATTTAGGGAGTATGATGATCTTACTCTATGATTATTATCTGGACTAATCTTAGAATGATTAAACGAAGGAAAGCAACCTGAGATTGAATCAAAACGGCTTACAATCCCATCAGGTGTTACTTCCATTTCAAATTGTATGAACTCTTTCGCTGCATTATTATCATCCTGATAAGGGGGATAATAGGAATCATAGCCCATCCATCCCTCAGAACCAAGCAGTTTACTTTGAACTCTTTTAATTGATACGTTGAAAAGCTGGTTCCCATTTGAACGCTGATTCTGCAATTGATAACGCAAAAATACTGTAAACGTTGCGCCACCTGAATCTTTAAAAAAATCAAGTGGAGAAGTGCAACCAGATCTAAAGCTCAAGGGAAGATCAAACTTCATTTCGAACCAGTCGCCCACTTCTAGTCCAAATCGTCCTTCCGGGGGGACGGCTGAAAGTTTGGTGGAAAGGAATAAGAATCCGAGGACAAAAAAGATTAAAAGGTTTTGTTGTTTCATGGTGTTCAAATTTTATGAATTAATATTTCATAAGCAAAACACGACAAAACATTTTGTATAAATCAGGTTCATTTAGCATTCAGCAGATCTGGCTAAATATTTGGTAGTTTTTCGATAATTTAGACACGCGTGGCAGTTAAGCCTTTGGAGTCAGTTGGATATTCGCCGCGTAAATTGTATTTAAAGTTGAAGCATAATATAAATGACTGGTAACTCATATTCATTGAAGGAAACCAAATAGAAAAGTAAAAGGCGCTTATAGGCGCCTTTCTTTATATGGTCACATCGTCGGGTGTTGCTCATATATTGTCCAAAGTTGAAGCTTCGAGCCTGACTTTTTCTTCAGGATAACGGGGGAGTTAGTTGCTCCTTTGGGGTCAGACGGCATTACATAGAGCTCGGTTCCAGCCAAACGAATCAGGTAAGTTTTATCGCCTTGATCAATGAATTCCCATTTCTGCATTTCATCGTTAGCGCTGATGGGCAGCTGTTTTAACTCAACACCTTCCTTGGCTGGCTGCCCAGCCGTTGTGAATGTTTTACCAGTAAAAAGGTTTTTAAGATGATAGGTTTCACCTGAAATATTCTGAAAGTCCCAGGTCATACATTTCCAATTAACGGGGGAGTATAGAACTAAGGGTGTTAAGTCTTTACCGTTTGCATCTTTTATTCGAAGCAATTTACCCGTTTCCACATTTTTTATCGCATACGTTCCCTCAATGTTTTGCGCTGTAACAACTCCAAAAAAGAAAAAAAGAACCACTAGTAAACTCGAAATTTTTGTTTTCATATCACTCAAATTTTATTTTTCACTCTGCATTTCTAAAAATAAGAAGTCTCAGCTAATATATTCGCATGTTCTGACTTAGATTTTGTAATAATCGATCATTAATACCAAATTTCTCCCTGAATATTAAGATAAACAACCAACTACTGACAAATAATTACACAATGCACTGTCTAAATATTTTACACAACATGATGGCTTAAAAAATTAACTTGCTGTTATCATGAGAATTATAAAATTGGTATATTTTCTGATTTAAAATCGAAAATTAAAATATCAATTATGATCAGGCTAACGGACATCGACAAGTACTACGATTCAAAGTTTCAACGGACTTTTGTTTTAAAAGGCATTAACATCACTGTAAATGATGGAGAATTTTTAAGCGTAATGGGGCCAAGTGGTTCCGGCAAATCAACCTTATTAAACATCATTGGGTTGTTGGATACTCCTTCCGCAGGAAACTACCATTTGTATGACGAACCCGTTCTTGATTTGAAAGAAAAAAAGAAAGTGGAATATCACAGAAATTTCATGGGATTTATTTTTCAGGCCTATCACCTGATTGAGGAAATGACTGTTTATGAAAACATTGAGACCCCACTAATTTATAAAGGAGTAAAAAACAAGGATCGAAAAGCAATGGTAGCAGATCTTTTGGATCGTTTTAATATGGTTGCGAAGAAGGATCTTTTCCCAGCTCAACTATCTGGCGGGCAACAACAACTAGTAGGTATTGCAAGAGCAATTGTTGGAAAGCCCAAACTACTTCTGGCTGACGAGCCTACCGGAAACCTGCATTCATCTCAAGGAGAAATGATCATGGACGTATTAAAAACACTCAATGAAGAAGGGATGACTATTATTCAGGTTACACATAACGAGAAATTTGCCAACTATGGAAAACGAATTGTTCGCCTGGAAGATGGTTTAATTCGTACAGATGAAATAGTGAAATAACATCAGGCAACAAACGCTTTCTTTTTGGGAGCCCACTTCAGTATTACAAAAAATAGGACGAATATAAAAGGTAGGTTGATTAATAATAACGTCTGCCAACCAACAGCAAAAATAAACCAACCTGCTGACAGGGAAGCAATTGCCTGAACTCCAAAGATCACAAAATCATTTACAGCCTGAACCTTAAATCGTTCACTTGCCCGATAAACCCGAGGCAGTATCGTGGTGGCTCCAATAAAAAGGAAGTTCCAGCCCACGCCAAGCAATACGAGTGAAAACCAATAGTTCCCAAAATGCTTACCGGCAAACGCAATTCCAATACAAATAAGGTAGGCAAGCAATCCTGTTATCATCATCCTGGAAATTCCCAGTTTACCAATAATCCAGGCCGCTATTAATGATGGCAAATACATTGCAATAATATGACTCTGAATCACCCATTTGGTATGGCCAAGTGAATGACCATCCATGACGTGCATACTTACCGGAGTGGCAGTCATTATAAAACTCATCACTGCATAGCCAACCGTCGCGCCCAATAATGCCACCCAGAACAACGGTTGTTTCAATATTTCCTTCAGAGGACGTTGATCACCATCTGCTTTTTCCTCGTTGATTTCAGGATTTCTAAATCCAGACAAAACAAGCATGCCTAACAAAAACAGAACTGCTAACAATAAAAATGAACCAGCGTATTCCACACTCAAAAGATCTTTACCAAATACTGCTATTTCGGGACCAATAAAAGCTGCTACAATACCTCCAACTAAAACCATTGATGCAGCCTTTGCAATCAAATCTCCGCTTACACTTTCCATTGCTGCAAACCGAAATTGCATCACGCATGAATAAAGCGTACCAAAAAGAAATGTGCTCAAACAAAAAAGGTAAAAATGACCGATTGTAATCGCATAGCTTGCTAATAATGCTACAAAAATGGAGAACGTTACAATGGTGAAGAACGCCTTTTTCCGACCTATTAATTTCATTAAGAGCGTAACTGGTGGTATGGTTAATGCCGTTCCGATGACTGTACATGCAATCGGTAATGTTGCCAGATTTTCGAGAGGTGCCAACTTGGTGCCTACCAATCCACCGACAAACACAACCATTGAACTAACTGATAAAAGTAATGCTTGAGAAATGGTTAATAACCACACGTTTCTTGGAAGACTTTTCATTCGACTGATATTGGATTACTGTACTATTTATTGTCAAATTTCACTCCAATAAAGAACGAGTCAATACCATAAAAGTTCGAACAATAACCATTTAAAACGCTGGTCTATCCATTCTTTCTTCCTGTTTCCAATTTGGTAGTGACCTCACGCCGAACTCTTCCATGAAGCTGATCCCAATATTTATCCATAAAATCAATCACAGCTTGCTTATCAGATTTTGAAAGTTCCCGTAAGGCCCACGACAATGCTTTGATCACCATATCGTCACGATCATCTATTACTTTTTCACAGACCATCAATGTCCGCTCAACATCACCAGTTCCTCCTTTTGCCCGAAGATTTAACGGAATCGTACAAACAACTGCTACCCTTCTCCACCAACGGTTCTCACTTTCCAACCATTTTAGAATCTGAGCATCCTGCAGCGTACCTTCTCTCCAGTGCCAACCAGCAATCATGGTGCAATAACTATCTACTGATGCCCAATTATCAAGCTTCCCAGCAAGATCAAGAACTTGTTGTTTGGATAAGCTTTTCAATAACGGCTTATTCTTCCATACCAATTCATATGCTAATTGCTGGCACTCGAAAATGCCTTTATTAACCAATTTCACACACAGATCTATCCAATCTTTCAATGAAAAATCATATAAAATGCCTCGCCAATTCTTTGCAACTGCCTTCAAATCCGCTGCACGAACACCGAGCATTTCCATTGATGTTGGGAAATTTATCACTCCCAAAGCCTTTCTTTCATGAGTTGCAGTGGATTCTAAGTCCTCAATCATCTTATTAATAATTTCATCGTGTGTCATTGGCAGGATTTTGTAAATTTGACTTCTTCAAAATTAAACAACACAAATTAGATTGATAGAAGATGGAACTTGTTTTTGCAACAAACAATCAACATAAATTAAGGGAACTGCAACAGATTTTAGGCGATTCAATCTGCTTATTAAGTTTAAAAGATATTGGTTGCGAGGAAGAAATTCCCGAAAACCAGGAGACATTGGAAGGAAACGCCTCAGAAAAGTCTTTTTTCATTTATAATAAATACGGATACAACTGCTTTGCCGATGATACAGGTTTGGAAATTGAAGCACTCAATGGCGAGCCTGGTGTCTATTCTGCCCGTTATGCAGGGGAGGAAAAAAGTGCAGATGCAAACATGCAAAAAGTGCTTCGAAAATTAAGTGAAATAAAAAACCGGAACGCACGTTTTAGAACTGTGATTTCGCTGGTTATTGATGGCGAAGAAACCCAGTTTGAAGGCATTGTGGATGGAGCAATTTTAGAAGTACGAAAAGGCATGGAAGGATTTGGATACGACCCTATTTTTCAACCTAATGGCTTTAAAGAAAGTTTTGCAGAAATGGATGCTGAGCAAAAGAATGAAATTAGTCATCGTGGAAGAGCCGTACAAAAACTGGTGCAATTTTTAACTCGCACAAGCAGCTAATTATGAAAAGAACTCTACTGTTAGCAGTTTTAACTGCATTTGTAACACTATCATTTGCTCAGGCCGGCATTGGTGAATGGAATGATTACCAATCCTATTCCAACGGTAAAAAGATTGCAATTGCTAACGACCACATATATTGTGCAACTTCCGGTGGCTTATTTACTTATGAGAAAAGTGATAATAGTATACTAAAATTAACAGGTGCAAATGGACTTTCCGATGTTGGCATCCAAACCATCGCTTATGGCGAAGAATCCAATGTTGTTTTGGTAGCTTACGAAAACAGTAATATTGACTTGATCTATGACAAGGAAATTTTCAATATTTCTGCGATTAAACGCAAGCAGATTCCGGGGGATAAAAAGATTTATAACATCCTGTTTGTTGATCAGACAGCATACCTTTCCTGCGGTTTTGGAATTGTTGCGATCAATCTTGAAAAGAAAGAAGTTAAAGACACGTATTATATTGGGAATAACGGATCATCGATTGTCGTTTATGATATGACTTCTGATGGGCAAAATTTATTTGCAGCCACGGAAGAGGGTATTTACAAAGCACCAATAGATTCACCAAACTTGCAAGACTTTAGCAACTGGGAACACGTGGAAAACATTCCTCATGCGAATGAAGCCTACAGCATGCTGGAGCTTTTCAATGGTGACATTGTTGCTGCATATTCTGGTGATGACTTTGGGACAGAAGAACTGTATCGGCAGGATGGAGCAAATTGGATCTCCTACCTCCCGGTTGTAACTTACATTGATGATATGCAAGCCGTTGGGTCGACCCTCGTTTTAGCAAGAACCGGACAAGTTGATCTCTATAATCAAAATGGTGAACGACTTGAAAAAATTGCTTCTTATTCTTTACTGGATAATCCTATTTCAACCATACACGCGAAAAGTGCAGCAATAGATGCTGATGGAATTGTTTGGATTGCAGATTCGCAATTGGGAATGATCAAAAAACAGGGAAATAATTATGAGCAAATCATGCCAAAGGGCCCGGTAGATAATATGGTTTTTTCTCTTTACACAGTCGAGGATAATCTCTGGGTATCAACAGGAGGCCGGAATGCTGCTTGGGGAAACTTATGGAATCCGGCACAGATACAACGATTCAGTAATGACGACTGGACTACTTTTAATCCAACGACACACGCTGAAATCTCTGGATTTCCGGACATGGTTTGTGTAATTTCTCATCCGAATGACCCGGCTCACATTTATGCAGGCTCTTGGGGTGGTGGGTTAATTGAATTCCAAGGTGATGAATTCGTAGAAAGATATGCCCTCCAAAACAGCAGTTTGCAAACCGCACTTCCCGATCAACCAGACGAGCCATATGTTCGAGTTGGAGGGATGGATTTTGATTCACAAGGCAACTTATGGGTGACAAATTCAGGTGTTGGCAAACCCCTTTCTGTCCTTAAAACAGATGGCAGCTGGGAAGCATTTTCATTAACCGGCATTTCCAGCAGTTATACCATTGGACAAATTGCAGTTACGGAAAATGACGACCAATGGATTGTTCTGCCAAGAGGAAATAACCTCTACGTGCGAAAAGCAGATGGTTCCGGGGGGAAAAGACTTCCTCTGATTGCATACTTTTACAATGGAGAGAGAGAGAATTTCACCCCGTTGAATGACATTTACTCCATAGCACTTGATAAAGATGGAGCCCTTTGGTTAGGAACTACTAAAGGAGTTGCTGTTTTTTACAATCCTGAAGAAATATGGGAGCATGAAAATTTTTACGCTGCACAACCCGGTCTTGACCTAAATGACGGAATCTATCATCCACTTTTGGAGACCGAAACAGTAACATCCATCGCTGTTGATGGCGGAAACCGCAAATGGTTTGGCACTAAAAACTCAGGGTTGTTTTTAATCTCCGAAGATGGAGAGCACGAGTTGGAGCATTTTACTGAAAGTAACAGCCCTCTCCTGTCGAATGAAATTACCAGCATTGCCATCAACCCAAAAAATGGAGAAGTATTTATAGGTACTCCAAAGGGATTAGTTTCCTACATGGGTGAGGCAACTGAAGGATCGAATGAATATGCCGATGTTTATGCATACCCAAATCCAGTTCGTGAAGACTATTATGGAGATATTGTAATTGCCGGCCTTATTGAAAATACGGAGGTGAAAATAACCGATATTAGTGGCAACCTTGTCTATGAAACCAATTCAGTTGGCGGGCAGGCAACCTGGAATGGAAAAAATACCTTTGGACATCGGGTCAGTACGGGTGTGTATATGGTTTTCGGGAATGATCGGCTGGGCGAAAAAACCTTTGTAACAAAGATTCTTTTCATTCATTAAAAGTTATTGCCATGCTCGAAAAAACCCGTGGCATTTTTTTACATCATATTAACTATTCCGAATCGAGTATCATTGCACGGATATATACCGAAAAATTTGGTCGGCAATCGTATATCATAAATGGAGCTCGCGGGAAAAAATCCAATACAAAAGTGAATCTCTTTCAGCCTCTCTTTTTACTTGACATGGAGGTCTATCACAAACCCGGAAGAGAACTTCAACGACTGAAAGAAGCTCGAATAGCCATTCCTTTTGAACATATTCCATACGACATCCGAAAAAGTTCGCAAGCTATATTTTTAGCCGAAGTACTCATGCGATCTCTCAAAGAGGAAGAACCAAACGCAGAATTGTTTGACTTTCTCTTTCATGCTGCTTGTTTGTTGGATTTAAAAAGTGACGGCATCTCTAATTTCCACATCGTTTTTCTTCTAAAGCTGACCAGGTATCTCGGTGTTTTCCCTCATTTGAAAGAGAATTTTGACAACTTGTTTTTCGATTTACTATCTGCCTCTTTTAAAAGAACTGCGCCTGCCCATCAACAGTTTATGAATGTTGAAACCAGTAACAATTTCAGGAAGTTATTCAAAGTTGAAATGAGTGAAATTGAAAAGCTATCATTTACTGGAAATCAGCGAACTGTTTTACTATCCAAATTGTTGGAGTATTACAATATTCATCTGGATATGAAAGAAGAAATAAAATCATTGGAAGTATTGAAAGAGGTGATGGAATAAAATTAATTGATAATTATTTCCGTATTTTTGCAAATATATAACAACCATCAACCGTTAAGAATGATGGTCAATATAGAAAAATGATACAATCAAAATTACCAAATACAAAACAAAGCATATTCACAACCATTCACCAATTAATTGAGGAGACTGGTGCCATTGACGTTGCCATTGGAAAAACTGACTTTGGCTGCCCGAAAGAATTGTCAGCTCTGGCTGCGAAATACTTGCAAGATGGCTATAATAATTATGCACCCCTTGAAGGAATTATTGAACTACGCAAAGCCATTTCGGAGCGCGTACTTGAGAATTACGGTCACCAATATAGTCCCGAATCTGAGATAACAATTACCGCTGGAACGATACAGGCAATTCATACTGCGATCAGTGCTGTAGTAAAAGAAGGTGACGAGGTTATCATTTTTGAGCCTGCTTTTGAGTCATTTGCCCCTTCAATTATTTTAAATGGTGGGAAGCCGGTCTACGTAAAACTTAAAGAACCTGCTTTTCGAATTGATTGGGAAGAACTCAGGAAGATGATCACTTCGAAAACGAAGATGATTTTATTAAACTCCCCACACAATCCGACAGGATCAGTTTTCTCAGATGAGGACATGAAGCAACTTCAGAGGTTAACAAATGGAACGAATATCATTCTTTTAGCCGATGAAATATTTGAATCAATTGTCTTCGACAACCAAGTGCATCAAAGCATAGCCAGATATGAAAAGTTGATCGACAGAAGTTTCATCGTTTCCTCATTTGGGCCTTTATACAATATTAATGGGTGGGGAGTTTCCTATTGTTTGGCTCCAATACACTTAATGGCTGAGTTTCGCAAAATGCAGCAAATTCAGCTTTACAATGTAAATACACCTATGCAATATGCATTGGCAGAATATCTACCCATAGATTATTCATTTGCTGATAATTCTGAGCTTTATCAAGGAAAAAGAAATTACTTTAACCGACTGATGAGCAATAGCCTGTATAAACTAATTCCTGCTCAAGGTGGCTATTTTCAACTACTGGATTATTCTAAATTAATTGATGAGCCTGATACTGCATTTGTTGAAAGGTTAGCTCGTGATTTTGGAATTGCAGCACTGCCAATCTCCGCTTTTTACCATGAAAAAAGCAAATCACGATACATTCGTGTTTGCTTTGCAAAAGATAATGGAAAATTGGAGCAAGTCGCAGAGCGCTTACTCCAAGTCCCATCTATGATTGTAGAAAATCTTTAAGTTCCCTTACTTTTTAATCAACAACCAGGTATCAGCATACTTAGGAAAATCTGTCCTGATTTGGTATACCCTTTTTCGGGCCTCCATTTCATTTGTAAATGAATTTACACATACCCTGTAATACCCTGTTTCACTGTGTAGAACAATCGGATTAAATCCTTGAGGTACCAATTCTGATTTATATCGGTTTGCATTTTCGTTGCTGCTAAAACTTCCAATAATTACGAAATAACTGCTACTCTCATTCTTCACTTTGTCTTCTGCTTTATCAAAAGTGAAACTTTCAGTTTGCATGCGAACTGGTGGAGCTTTTTCAGCAGGTTCATACATCACATCTGAAGTTGGTTCTTTTCGAACACCTGGATTCGCATTTGGCACGGAGAACACTTTTGTTTGAGGTTCCTCAACAGCAACCGCTGTAGGTTCATCTTTCTTTTTCAGGCTTTCAAAAACTTTACATCCTGAAAACAAAAAAGCAGCTAAAATACTGGCAATGATTATTTTTTTCATGGTTGTTTCCTTTAATTGATTTCAATCAACAAAAATACAAAAAAGACATTCGTGTATTCAATTCTGGAAGAATCGTTATTAACCGTTGATTGTTGAAATCTAAAGGTTAAGCTCCCTTTTTATAAAGCGTTGTCCATTTTGACTCATGTAGAATTTACACCGACGAATGGCTTTAACCTTGGTGTCAAATCCTTCATGATAAACCATCACCCATGGAGATACATCTTTAGTCAAATCAACTTTGCCCTGATTATGAGCAATTTCCGCATTTTTCAAATTGTCAGTAAATCCATAATAAAAGCGGTGATATTCCTGATTATAGATCACATATGAAAAGAAATTCATGTATTAATTTTATCAATGAGTAATGTAAATGATACTTTCGATCGTTATTAATGTTACAAAATTATAAAAATTGAGAGATATGAACGCCTAATGTCACAATCGCAGTATATAATTAATATGGTTCTTGTGCTATAATGCTTAGTATTGTATCTTCAAACTACGATTCAAAATATCCTAAATGAATTTCAACCAGCAACAGAAAGAAGCTTATCAGAAAGCAGCGTTTTTGTGCAGCAAATCGGAAAAGTCATCCAATAAAATCAAATTGAAATTGATTGATTGGGGATTGACAGAAGATGAATCTATTTCGATTGTTGAAAAGCTGATCGAAGAAAAATACATTAATGACGAAAGATATGCCAGTAGTTTTGTTCGAGATAAATTCCGTTTTAATAAATGGGGCAAAATCAAAATTGCTTACCACTTAAAGGCAGATCGAATTTCTTCAAATGCAATTGACAAAGCGCTCAAAGAAATTGATGATTCAGCATATCGCAATACTTTAGAAAAACTTCTTAAAGAAAAAACCCGAAAAATAAAGGCCGTAAATCAATACGACCAAAAAGCAAAACTCTTTCGTTTTGCACAGAGTCGTGGATTTGAAAGCGATCATATTTTCTCTATTCTAGATGAAATATTGAAAGCTTAATTTACCTTCTTTACTTTTTTCATGTTTTATCAACATCCATTTCATCAGCAAAATGAAAACCTTAATTTTATGCTGCCCGCAATTACGGCATGAGGATTTGACGAAGATTGACAAAACTTATTGAAAATGATTCCATTTACGCATTTACATGTTCACTCACAGTATTCCATTTTAGATGGTGCAGCCAGCATAAAAGGATTGGTGAACAAAGCCAAGAATGATGGCATGACAGCTTTGGCACTTACCGACCACGGAATGATGTTTGGGGTTAAAGATTTTTATGACACGTGTAAGAAAGAAGGAATCAAACCAATACTTGGTTGCGAAACGTATGTGGCTAGTCGCTCTATCAAAGACAAAAGTGACAAAATAGACCGATCGGGAGATCACCTGATATTGCTCGCTAAAAATAAGACTGGTTACCGAAATCTGATCAAATTAATATCAATTGCCAATACGGAAGGATTTTACTACAAACCGCGTATTGATAAAGACATTCTGGCTAAACACAGCGAAGGGCTTATTGTATCATCTGCTTGCCTTGGTGGAGAAGTTCCACAGAAAATAATGCAGTCAAACATTCCGGAAGCTGAAGAAACCATTTCCTGGTACAAATCAATTTTTGGCGATGATTATTATTTGGAACTGCAACGACATCAATCTGAAATTTTGGAACTCAATGAGGATGTATACAAAAATCAGGTCATCGTCAATAAAGCAATTTTAGAATTAGCTGAAAAACATCAGGTTAAAGTAATTGCAACCAACGACGTCCATTTTATCAACTCGGAAGATGCCGACGCGCATGACTTGCTAATTTGCTTAAATACGGGAAAAGACTTTGATGACCCAAACCGTATGCGATATACCAAGCAGGAGTGGTTCAAAACGACTGCGGAGATGAACAAACTTTTTGGTGATGTTCCGCAGTCTCTTGAAAATACCGCAGAGATCGTTGCAAAGATTGAAAACTACGAATTAAACTCTGCTCCTATCATGCCACCATTCCCGATTCCTGAGGAATTTGGCACAGAGGCGGTGTATCGTGAAAAAATAAACGAAGAAGACCTTCGCAAAGAATTTGGAGATAGCGCTTTTGAGCGTTTGGATGGCTATGAAAAAGTTATCCGTATTAAACTGGAAGCAGATTATCTGCAACATCTGACTTACGAAGGTGCCAAGGAAAGGTATGGAGATCCTATTCCGGAGTCTGTTCAAGAGCGACTCGACTTCGAGCTGGACACGATCAAAACCATGGGTTTTCCAGGATACTTCTTAATTACACAAGACTTTATTAATGCAGCCAGGGACATGGGAGTTTTGGTCGGACCAGGCCGGGGATCGGCAGCTGGTGCTGCGGTTTCGTACTGTGTTGGAATTACAAACATTGACCCGATCAAACACGACCTGCTTTTTGAACGTTTCCTGAATCCCGACCGTATTTCAATGCCCGATGTCGATATCGACTTTGATGATGACGGCCGACAGTTAGTACTCGACTGGGTTACTGAAAAATATGGACAGGATAAAGTTGCCCACATCTGTACATTTGGTACTATGGCCACCAAACTGGCAATTCGGGATGTAGCAAGAGTTCTTAAGCTTCCTCTTCCGGAAGCTGATCGTTTAGCAAAATTAGTTCCGGATGCTCCAAAAATGAGTTTTGTAAAAGCTTACAAAGAAAGTCCAGAACTAAAGAGAGAGAAAGACTCCAGCATTCAATTGGTAGCGGATACGTTAAAATTTGCAGAAACCCTGGAAGGTTCTGTTCGACAAACTGGAGTTCATGCTTGTGGAATTTTGATCAGTCGCGACCCGCTTACCGACCATATTCCAATCATGCCCACCAAAGAAGAATCGCTATACACCACTCAATATGATGGTAGATTCGTTGAAGCGATTGGCTTGTTAAAAATGGATTTCCTGGGACTAAAGACGCTTTCCATTATTAAAGAGACTCTGGAAAACATTCGTCTTTCAAAAGGAATAATAGTTGACATTGAAAAAATCCCGGGAGACGACGCTAAAACATTTGAATTGTTTAGCCACGGTGATACCACTGCGATTTTCCAGTTTGAATCTCCCGGAATGAAAAAACATCTTCGAAACCTAAAACCCAACCGTTTTGAAGATTTGGTTGCGATGAATGCCTTGTATCGCCCCGGTCCAATGGAATATATACCTGATTACATTGATAGGAAACATGGACGGAAAAAAGTTGAATACGACCATCCAATGATGGAAAAATACCTTAGTGACACCTATGGAATTACCGTCTTCCAGGAACAGGTAATGTTACTTTCGCGCCATTTAGGAAACTTCACCCGGGGTGATTCCGACTCCCTCCGTAAAGCGATGGGTAAGAAAATAAAGGCAATGATGGACACCCTTAAGGTGAAATTTGTGGAAGGTTGTAAAGGTAATCCCAAGTTTATTGAAGGATGTGAACAAGTTAAGAAAGAACCGGAAGAGCTGATCAATAAAATTTGGAAAGACTGGGAAGCCTTTGCCAGTTATGCTTTTAATAAGTCTCACTCCGTTTGCTATGCCCACATTGCCTACCAAACCGGATACCTGAAGGCACACTTCCCTGCAGAATTTATGGCTGCCAACATGAGCCGCAACCTGAATAACATTACGGATATCACCAAATTAATGGAAGAATCAAAACGAATGGGAATCAATGTGCTGGGCCCGGACGTAAATGAGAGCTTCCTGAAATTCATGGTTAACAAAGAAGATGATGTTCGATTTGGATTGGCTGCCGTAAAAGGAGTTGGAGCCGGAGCAGTTAGAGATATTGTTGAAGCCAGAAAAGAAGGTGAATTCAAATCTGTTTTTGATTTTGTGGAAAGAGTGAATCTTCAGTCGGTAAACAAAAAGAATATTGAAGCACTAGCTATGGCCGGTGCATTTGACAGTTTCTCTATAAAACGAAAATCATTTTTTAGTAGCCAAACTGAAAATGAACCTGTTTTTGTCGAACAACTTATTAAATATGGGCAAAGTATAAAAGCGCAGAACAGCAACACTAGCCTTAACTTGTTTGCCGATGTAAATTCATATAATGATGAAATAAAGCAGCCAACAATACCTGACCTTGGAGAATGGCCTAAAATTGTATTGCTTGAAAAGGAAAAAGCCCTTATCGGAATTTATTTATCCGCCCATCCATTGGATGACTACAAGCTGGAGATCAAAAATTTCACCAGTAAGGAATTCTCATTAAAAGATTTAAATAACAACATAGAAGTTTTAAAGGGTAGAGAGCTTACGTTTGCAGGAATGGTAACTGAAGCATTTGAAGGAATGACCAAAACTGGCAAGCCATACTGCAAAATGACCTTAAGCGATTATACCGATTCATACGCGTTTCCTTTCTTCGGGAAAGATTACGTTGAATATTCTAAATATTGCAAACAGAATCTATTTGTTTTGGTGAAAGGAGCTGTTCAGGAAAGTTTTCGCCCCGGACAATTGGAATTTAGAATTAGGAATATCGACATGCTCGATGAAGTGAGAGCAAATCATTTTAAAAGTATTACAGTGAACATTCCTTTACAGGCTATTACTTCAGAATTAATTGAAGATTTTGAATACATTAGCCAAAAAAATAAAGGAAAAGTTCTTCTGCGTTTTAATGTTTGGGATACCGAAACAAAAAGTGTTATTAATCTGTTTTCCAGAAGTACTCGCATTGAAGTGACCAAAGAAGTGGAAGAGTTTTTTGAAGAAAGGGACTTTCTGAATTTTAAAATAAATTAGTTCGAATTAAATTATTTGATTAAACAATTATAAAATATTCGTTATGGCAATAGAAGTAAATGATGCAAATTTTGAAGAGGTTGTTTTGAAATCAGACAAACCTGTGTTAGTTGATTTTTGGGCAGAATGGTGTGGCCCATGCCGTATGGTTGCGCCCGTGGTTGAAGAATTATCGCAAGACTATGAAGGAAAATTATTGGTTACTAAAGTTGATGTTGATAGCAATCCGGATACAGCTGTAAAATTTGGTATTCGCAATATTCCTACAATCCTTTTCATCAAAGGTGGAGAAGTAGTTGACAAGCATGTTGGTGCTGCCCCAAAAGCTGCGCTTGCTGAAAAAGTTGAAGCCTTATTATAAGATCAAAGATATTATTACCAAATAGAAAGGGAGCTCGATTTGAGCTCCCTTTTCTGATCTTTACTAAACTATTTTCTAAATTATCTAATTGTTTCCACGGCTTTGTGGAGGTTTTCTATGGTTCAATAGGTTTAACAAACGCCGTGCCAATTTTCAACAAAACAATAATTATTCAAACATTAATTTGGCAATCTCCACAGAAATTTGGCTGATGTGCTCAAACAGAAATTTTGAAAAAGCATGATTCGCCTTTTCGTCCGCCTTGTCTGAAATTATTCTTATTACCATGCAGGGAATATCATAATCAGCACCAACCTGGGCAATAGCAGCTCCCTCCATCTCCGTGCAAAGAATATCAGGTATCTTCTCCCCAATTTGCCTTTTGCTTTCGCTGGAAGCAACAAACTGATCCCCTGTTCCCACAGTTCCAACAAAAATATTAGGTTGGTATCCTCCGTCAATTTCAGGATAATGACCATCTGCCAACCTTTGGCAAAATGTTTCGCAAACCACTTTTGCGTCCTCTACCAATTTTTCGGGAACTGAAAAAGAAAAATCTAACCAAAATGGGCTTTTTATCCCCTCGTACCCTTGAAGCAGCGAAAGATCAACATCATGCTGAACCAGACGGTCCGCAATTACAATATCTCCAATCTCCAGTGAGTTTTGCATCGATCCTGCCAATCCAATAAAAAGCAGACGATCGACATTATAAAGGTTTACTAAACTGGTAGCTGTGGACGATGCTGCAACTTTTCCCCAACCGGAAAGACACATCACAACTTCATTTGCTCCAATCGTTCCCAAATAAAAATTGCGCGATCCTTTTCGCTCAACAGTTAAATTATTGATATCCTTCTTAAAAAGAAGAATTTCCTCTTGCATTGCACCAATTAGTCCGATTTTCATAAATAAATCTTTTTGAGGCAAAAATAAGGTACTTGCAGTATTTTAAAGAATGCTTGATCTGAAAATTCTGAAAATCTATATATTTGTTAGATGGGGCATATCGTAAGAAAAAATATCATTCTTGTTATTTCCTTACTAGTCAGTGGATTTTCCTTTGCACAATTAAAAAACGTTGGTGTCCCTGATATCCAGAATTTCACGAAAAAGGAGTATGAGGCGAGCACTCAAAACTGGCAAATAGAGAAGAACAGCAAAAACTTCATGTATTTTGCAAACAACAGTGGCCTTCTGGAATATGACGGAGCTCAATGGCATCTTTATAGTTTGCCAAACCAATCGATTATCAGATCAATTAAAGTTGACGAGAACGATCGAATTTACATAGGCCAACAGAATGATTTTGGCTACATGGAAGCTGACGACAAAGGAGAACTTCAGTATCATTCACTGAAAGATCTGGTGCCGGCTGAGGATCGAAATTTCGAAGAAATCTGGCGAATTCACATAACTAATTTCGGTGTTGTTTTTCAATCATATACCCACCTGTTTATTTATCGTGATGGACATATTTTCCAGGCCAAGGTTAAGAATCGTCTTCGATTTTCATTTTATGTGAATGGACAATTATGGGTTCAAGATGAAGTCGAAGGGTTACAAGAATATCGTCAAGGACAATTTCACATACTAAGTGGCTTTAACCTCCTTAATAACAAAGAAATCTGGTCAATACTTCCAATTTACAACAACCGGGTTCTAATTGGTACTGCAAACAATGGTGTATACATACATAATGGGGAATCTGTCACTCCTTGGAAAGGAGAGGCAAATGATTTCTTAATTAACAACCAGATCTTCTCTGCCACTAAGTTCAAGGACGTTTATTATGCATTTGGTACGATCCAAAATGGATTAATGATTACCGACGAAACAGGAAAAATAATACAGCACATCAATAAAAAGAAAGGTCTACAGAACAACACAATCTTAAGCATTGGAACCGATCAGGATGAAAATATCTGGCTGGGTTTGGATAACGGAATTGACTATATTGATATTAATTCACCATTTACATTCATGTACGATACTGAAGGATTGGGATCGACATACACTTCACTGGTTCATGATGGGAAACTATACGTGGGTACTAACCATGGCTTATTCGTTAAAGACTGGCCAGAGAAATTGGAAATTGATGAAAAAGGCTTTAGGCTTATACCTAAAACAGTTGGGCAGGTATGGTACCTGGGTGTCCACCACCATGTCATTTTATGTGGGCATGACAATGGTGCATATGTGATCAACGATGAAGCAGCGACTCAAATATCAGACATAAAGGGTGGTTGGATATTTATGGAGCCAATCCAAAATGACAATTATTTGATTGGCGGGAATTACAGTGGCCTGACACTTTTCAAGTTAACAGAAGACCAAAAATCTTATGAATTTGTGGGGCAAATAAAAGGCTTCGATGAATCGTCAAAGCTCATTGCACAAGATGAAAATGGCGTTTTGTGGATGAGTCACGGCTTTAAAGGTGTCTTCGAAATTACACTAAATGAGCAATTGGATAGTGTTACCAATTATGTATTCCACAATTCAAAAGATGGGTTGCCCGATGATATCTACAACAACTTAATGGTTATTGGAACGAATATACTATATGCCACACCGAGTGGAATTTATGTGTATAATGAAAGAGAAAAACAATTTGAACGCTCGGCGTATTACAATAATATTTTTGGAGAAAATAATAGTGTTGATTATTTGGTGGAAGATCAATATGGGAACATTTGGTTTACAGATCAAGGCATACCCGGTGTACTCCGATTTCAGGAAGACGGGACTTACACAAAAGTAATCGCTCCATTTGAAAAGTTATCAGGAAGAATAATTGCCGGATTTCAGCATATCAATGTTGTTGATATGCAAAACACATTTATCACTTTGGAAGATGGATTAGCCCATTACACTCCTTCTTATCAGTCGGGAAATGACATTCCTTTCAAAACCTTTTTACGGGAAATCATCAACCAAAATGATGGAAAAGCCTTTTACCCTGCATTAGTTAAGGGTGAAATACCAATTGATTCGTTAACATTCAACTTTAAAGGGAACAACCTAAAATTCACTTATTCAAGCCCCGATTATAAAAACAATGACAAAATAAGATATAGTTACTTCCTTGAAAACTACAACTCTGAATGGACAGATTGGAGCGAAGAGGCAAGCTGTGATTTTATGAACCTGAAGGAAGGAGAATACATATTTAAAGTAAAGGCAATCAATCCCTACGGCAACGAAAGTACGGTAGCTGCTCTCCCATTTTACATTCAGCCACCATGGTACAGATCCATCTTGGCTTATATAATGTATACACTCTCCGGGCTAATTTTGATTGGCTTACTAATTTGGTGGGTATACCACCGGATGCAAGTATCAAGGCGGCAAGAACGCTTGAAACACCTTCAAGAGTATCGGAAAAAAGTGCAACACTTCCAGCGCGAAGCGTTAATATCCGAAAAAGAGATCATCAAACTTCGTAACGATCAATTAAGAGGTAAAATGATCCATCTTGATAAAGAGCTTGCCAACCAAACCATGAGCTTAGTGCAAAAAAATAAGTTTATGGGTAAATTAAAATCTGAACTAAGGAGTCTCCAAGGGCAGGTTTCAGACAGTTCCCTCAAGTCGAAAATTAGTTTAATCATCAATCGAATTGATAAAGAGTTTGACGATAAAAAACAAAAAGAGCTATTTGAAACCTACTTTGATGAAGTTCACGAAGACTTTTTCAAAAGACTTTCCGAGAAATTTCCGTCACTCACTCCTCGCGAACAAAAACTATGTGCGTATATTAAAATGAACATTTCCACAAAAGAAATTGCAACTCTTCAGAACATATCGGTACGTGGAATTGAAATAAGCCGTTACCGTTTACGAAAAAAATTAAACATTGACCGGGACACCAACCTTGGCACGTTTATTTCCAATATTTAATCCTTCCGATTACACTTTTTTAGATCCTGTTGTAAAGCATACTCTGCTATGATGTATCTAATCACAGACACTCAATCTGCCTAATAAACTGTTTTACTGTTTATTAGTATTTTACGTGTAGTATTTTTGTATAGGTGATGAATGGGCATATGTAGTATTATTGAAGTAGGAATTTATTTTCATATGCAAATAAGTGAATACATTTTTGATCCAAGATTTGATGAAAATTTATTTGCTATTTAAAAACTTAACTTATGAAAAGAATCTTATTTTTCTTATTCTGTTCTGTCTTTAGCATAGGTTTATTTGCCCAGGAAATTACTGTACAGGGTAATGTAACCGCTAAAGAAGATGGACTATCCCTGCCGGGGGTATCAGTATCTGTTCAGGGGACAACTAATGGTACAATTACCGATTTTGATGGTAATTATACACTGAATGTTCCGGCAGATGCCTCACTAGTCTTTTCTTACATCGGTATGAAAAGCCAAACGATAAGTGTGGAAGGTAATTCAATTATTAATGCAGTACTTGAAAGTGATGCGTTTGATGTGGATGAAGTTGTTGTAGTTGGGTACGGTGTTCAAAAGAAAAGTTTGGTTACCGGCGCAATTAGTAAGGTTGGAGGGGACGAACTTCAGAAAACTTCAGATATGCGGGTATCACAAGCACTTCAGGGAAAAACTGCAGGTGTTGTTATTACCAGCAACTCAGGCCAACCAGGCGATCAGGTTTCAATTCGTATTCGTGGTATTGGCACCAATGGTGATGCAGAACCATTATATATTGTAGATGGCTTACCAATGAGCCGGGAGGGAATTGATTTCCTTAACTCGGGTGATGTTGAATCAATTGAAGTTTTGAAAGATGCAGCTTCAAGTGCTATTTATGGAGCAAGGGGTGCAAATGGAGTAATCCTGATTACAACTAAAACCGGTAAAAAGAATGAACGTTTTACGGTTAGTTATGATGGATATTATGGAGTACAAAATCCATGGAAAAAAATTAATGTACTAAACGCTCAGGAATACGTTGCTCTAACCAACGAGGCATCACTAAATGGAAGCGGAGTGGCTCGATTCTCAGCAGCAGACATTTCTGGTTTCACGGCCGATACTGATTGGCAAGATAAAATGTTTAACTATGATGCTCCAAAGCAAAATCATTCCATTTCATTTACTGGTGGAAGTGAAAAAATCAGTTATTCATCTTCTTTGAATTACTTTAAGCAAGAAGGTATTGTTGCAAAAGGTAAATCTGATTTTGAAAAATTTGCATACCGCTTAAATACAGTTGGTGAATTTGGATTCTTAAAAGTAGGCTCAAACATCAACCTTCTTCGAATCACCAGCAAGGGAATTGATACCAACAGCCACTTTGGAAACGGATTGGCTCAAGCATTAAACATGCCGCCAATTATTCCTGTGAAAAATGAAGATGGATCATGGGCTGTGCCAGAACAAGTAGGTATTGGTCTTCAGGAAATAACTAACCCAATTGCTCAATTGGATCAGGTTAACTCTGAAACTAAAACCAGCAAATTTGTTGGAGGTCTTTTTGCAGAAGTCGATTTCGGAAAAATTGATCAGACACTGCAAGGGCTTACATTTAAAACAACCTACAGTGGAGAGATGTCATTGGTTGATACCAGAGGTTACACTCCTCTGTATTATTTAGATGCAATGCACTTTACTGTTGCAGATGAGGCTTCAAGATCTATGGATATCTGGTCAAGATGGAACTTTGAAAATGTCTTAACTTACGATAAAACTATTGCGGACCATCACTTTACCGTAATGGCCGGTATGACAGCGTTTAAAGACTTCCACGACAACCTTTCAGGAAGCAAGAAAGATGTCATCTTTGATGATTTCGAACATTCCTATATTGACAATGGAACAGATCCGGAAAGTATCAATGCCGGTGGTGGTTATGCAGAACACACTGTATCTTCCTTATTCGGTCGTGTAAACTATGATTACATGGATCGTTATATGATGACTGCCACAATCCGTCGTGATGGCTCTTCTCGTTTTGGTTCAGAAAATAAATATGGTTATTTCCCATCAGTATCTGCTGGTTGGGTAATCTCCAGAGAAAGTTTCATGAGCAATACTTCCTCATTTTTAGACATGCTTAAATTACGTGCCAGCTGGGGACAAAACGGTAGTGAAAACATTGGTGATTTTGGTTACACTTCCATTATTGGAAACCAAAACATCTATTACTTCGGCGATAATAAAACACAATACAATGGTACTCAACCAACAAAAATCGCAAACCCTTCATTGAAATGGGAAACTTCTGAACAAACCAACATTGGGTTAGATGTTGCAACCTTGGAAAGCAGTTTAAGAATTACACTTGACTACTATGTCAAAACGACCAAAGACTGGTTGGTAACTGCTCCCGTGCCATTATTGGTTGGAAACTCTGCTCCAACAATTAATGGTGGATCAGTAAGGAACTCAGGTTTTGAAGCAGAATTCGCTTACAAAAAGAATTTTGGAAAATTATTCTTCAGTGCTTCTATCAACGGAGCCTACAACAAGAATGAAGTTCTTGATATTAAAAACTCTGAAAAACGTCTTCAAGGCGGTGGCGGTGGATTTGGCCAGGGTGATGTGATTTATGCAAAAGTTGGCTCTCCAATGGGATACTTCAACGGTGTACAAACTGATGGTATTTTCCAAACACAGGATGAGATCAATGCCTATGTCAATTCAGACGGAGGATTAATTCAACCAAGTGCAAAACCTGGTGACATCAAATTTATTGATGAAGATGGTGATGGAAGTATTGGTGATGGAGACCGCGTGAACTTAGGTTCTCCGCATCCTGACTTCACAGGAGGTTTGAATTTGAATTTGGAATATGCAGGGTTCGACTTCAATATGTTTGTATATACAGCATTGGGCCAAGAAGTTTATGATGCAACAAGACGTTATGATATGAACGAAACAAACTACCGTGGAGATTGGCTGAATCGCTGGACAGGACCCGGAACATCCAATGAATATCCTCGTGTAACATTTGTCGATAATAACCAAAACATGCAAACAGTGAGCGACTTCTTCGTTCACGATGGAAGTTTCGTAAGATTGCGCAATATGACTTTGGGTTATACGCTTCCTAAAAGCGTAACCAATTATCTAAAATTAAATCGGGTACGCTTCTACGTATCGGGAGAGAACCTCTTAACATTTACCAAATACAAAGGATATGATCCTGAAATTGGTGGTGGTGTATTTGACAATGGTATTGACCATGGTATTTATCCGCAAGCCCGCACAATTCTTGGTGGTGTAAATATTACTTTTTAATGTGAACATTTAAAAAATAAATGAAATGAAAAATAAATCAATATATATATTCAGCTTCATTGCCCTAATGTTCATTCAAGTTTCTTGCACAAAAGATTTCCTTGAATTGGAACCGAAAACAGGACAAGTAGAAGCAAACTATTACAAAACAGAAAATGACGCTTTATTAGCCGTTACCGCTGTTTATGATGCCTACGCTGTACAGAATTGGCAGTTCGTTCCGGTAATGTCGGATATTTTCTCAGACGACGCTTTCGCTGGTGGCGCCAACGCAAATGACATGTCTCAATGGCACGACATGGAAATGTTTAACATGACTGCCGAGAATAATACTGCAGGAGACCTGTGGAACAGGTGTTATTCTGGTATTTACCGTGCTAACCTGTATCTACAAAAACAGGAAGAAATTGAATGGGAAACAGAAGGTTTAAAGGAAAGAATGGAAGCAGAAGTTTTGTTTATCCGTGCCTACTTCTATTGGGATTTAGTACGTCATTATGGTTCTACTCCACTTATTTTAGAAGTGTTGCCATCCGTAGAAGACTATAAGTCCATTCCTCAAAATTCTCCGGATGAGTTGTTTACTCAAATTGCAACTGACTTATTAAAAGCAGTAGCGGTGTTGCCAACAGCCGACGAAATTCCAGCGGAAGAAACCGGACGCATTACCAAAGGAGCTGCACAAGCTTTAATCGCCAGAATCTATATGTATCATGAAGGCTTTGCTAAACCAACACTTGGATTATCCTCCTGGAGCAATGGAAGTACAACAATCGACAAAAGCTATGCTCAATCAGCACTTGAAGAAGTCATTGCAAGCAATGCTTATTCTTTGGTTCCTAATTACGCTGATCTTTTTGATTGGGACAACCAAAATAATGAAGAGTCTATTCTTGAAATTCAATATTCCGATAAAGCTAAATCAGGCGACTGGGGTGGTTGGAATATAAACGGAAACTTTATGTGTGTATGGATAGGTCCACGGAACCCTGTCGGAGACAACGATGCAATTTTTGCAGGCTGGTCATTGGCTGTTCCAACATGGAGCCTTGTTAACGAATTTGAAGCTGGAGATCCAAGGAAAGACGTTTCGCTTTACAATGCGGAGGAAAAACTGGATGACTACACCCGGGCTTTTATGAATACCGGTTACTTTAATAACAAGTACCTGGCCAGAAAGGCATACCTTGGCTCAGGTGGCGATCCAGCTCACAACTTCCCTAAAAACTTCATGGACATTCGTTATGCTGATGTCTTGTTGATGGCAGCTGAATTATTCCTTAATGACAATCCAACAAAAGCTGCTGGCTACTTAAACCAGGTAAGAACTCGCGCGATGGGAGCCGGTGCCGCAAAATCGTCAATCACACTAGATGACATTTATCACGAACGTCGTGTTGAATTGGCTGGTGAAGGTTCAAGAAAATGGGATCTATTAAGAAGAGGAAACGACTATGCTGCTGAAAAAATAAACGCAAGTTTTAACGTGCCTCAGGATATTCCAAACTTAGCTCATTTTACCCCTCGAAATTTCAAAGCAGACACATGGGGAATGTTTCCAATCCCAGCTAGTGAACTGAGAAATACGAACGAGGGAGTGTTGAGCCAATTTGTACCTGCTTATAAATAGGTAAATGCAAGTTTGATTTGAATAAACAATAAAAATGAAAATAATGAAAAATAAAAGATATTTTGGGCTGATTTGGATCTCTATGCTAGCCATATTGTTTGCCTGTGAGCCCTACATGGATGACAAACCAGATGCTGGGATCGTTCCTGCTCCAGACGCAAGTACCCTGGATTTCTCAATAGCACCGGGAGATGATGCATATCATTACAACCTGGAATATTTGAGCCCACAAATTAATGGTATTAAAACTGTTTCATTTAACCTGGGAAACAACTCAAAAGTAACCGGAGAAGAAGCGGTAGGTTACTATCCACTTCCTGGAGATTACACCATTACGATGACTGTTAAAACCAATGGTGGCGAAGCTTCTGTTTCTAAGTCTTTAACAACAACTGAAACAGACTATTCCATTTTCACCGATCCAAAGTACGTATTCCTAACAGGAGGTGTTGATGATTTGGATGGAAAAACCTGGGTTGTAGATGCTGAAACCAAAGGGCACTTTGGTGTTGGTGATGCAAACCTTGCCGACGGTGTAGGCTTGGATTGGTGGTCTGCTGATCCGTTTGTTAAAGAAGGAACAGGCGCTTATGACGATGAATTAACATTCTACCTGAATGGTTTTGAGATTAAGTACGACAATAAAGGTGTGAGCTATGTAAAGGGTTATATGAAAGATGATCCTGCCCTGGCAAATGTATACTTGAATCCACGTCAAAATAAAGATGATTATGATGTAGATTACGATACTCCAGTTACCGGAACATGGTCAATTACCGAACGAAATGGAAAGCTTTATTTAGGAATTAACAGTGAAACTCCAATTGCTCCAGGACTTGATGTAGGTGCACTAAACAATGAATATGAGATTCTAAATATCTCTGAAAATTATCTGGAATTAGCTTGTTTCAGTGCTTACGAAAACTGGACCAAATGGCATTTCTTCCTGCGTAATAAGGAATATGAAAAGCCAAAAGTAACCTTTGATGTAGCACTTGATGCTGGTACTGAAATCAATGAATATCAGGTAAGCGTTTCCAATGCAGATATTCCTGCCGGACAGTCTATTGATAAAGTAACTGTTGACTTTGGCGATGGAACAGTTAAAGAAACCATGAGCTATACGGACGTTGTGAGCAATGTATACATGCGCAAGGGAACTTACCCGGTTAAAGTTACAGTTACCACTTCAGTTGGAGACGAAGAAAGCACCTTCTCTGCGGTAATTGCTGAAAATCATCCTGATTACGTGCCTTTCCTTTTGGCTGAGCAAGTATTGTATGTTGATTTCACTGAAGTTCAGCTTGCACCGGTTTCTGGTGAGGATTGTGACGTATTTGTAACGGATAATCCAAGTCGTATCTATCCAAACAAAAGCTCAAAGGTTGCCTTTTATTCCAAAACTGATCAGGCATGGGCAAATGCGAATATGCAATTACCTGCTGGATACCGTTTTGACTTACGTCAGGCACACACATTTAAACTAATGGTTTATGGAAAAGCTGGTGACGAAGTCCTATTGAAACTTGAAAACACAGATAAGGGTGGAGATGCATGGCAAACAGGAACTGAGTTAAGATACACCATCCAACAAGATGAAGCATGGGAAATTGCCGAATTCAATTTCGAAGGAGCCGCCGTACAGGCGGGTGCTGAAGGTTGGAAGTGGTGGTCTGATCCGGTTTCTTACGACGTAGCAAATGACGATTATTACAATCATGATTTCTACAATATTATCAGGATCATGCTTAATGCAAATGAATCCGGTGGAAATGTGGGTACTCACGAATTCTATTTCGATGAGTTAGCAGGACCTCACGTAGAAGGATTAAAATCCGCAAGTTTTTAAAATATTAATTCTAACATGCTTACCCACCAATGTGAGTGGGTAAGCATATTTTCCTAATTATGAAGTTGAAGATCCTTTCAATCACGGCTACTCTTGTATTCGTCCTTTTGAACCATACAGCATTTTCGCAATATCTGCATCAACAGGGAAAATATATTGTTGATGGCGATAATAACGAATTTATTTCGCGCAGCATGGGATTGGGAGGATGGATGTTGCAAGAAGGTTACATGTTGGAAACCGCAGGATTCGCAGGAACCCAGCATGAAATTCGTTCGCTGATTGAAGAATCCATCGGAAAGGATAGAACAGACGAGTTTTACGATGCCTGGCTTGCAAACCATTGCACAAAAAAAGACATTGACTCACTCGCATCCTGGGGATTTAATGCTGTGCGCCCTGCCCTGCATTATAACTTATTCACCCTTCCCGTTGAAGAAGAATTAACCCCCGGAAATGATACCTGGTTACTTGAGGGATTTAAGATGCTTGACGACCTGGTAAGTTGGTGTGCCGAGAATGAAATGTATGTATTTATCGATCTTCACGGAGCTCCGGGCGGCCAAGGTAAAAACGCTGATATTTCTGACTATGATCCTTCAAAACCATCCCTTTGGGAAAGTGCAGAGAATAAGCGAAAAACAATCGCTCTTTGGAGAAAAATCGCCCAACGATATGCCAATAATAAATGGGTCGGGGGCTATGATTTAATCAATGAGACAAATTGGGGATTTGATAGCGACAACAGTGGCTGTGGAGGCAGTAACGAACCCCTATACTACTTAATGGTAGATATCACCAATGCAATCCGTGAAGTTGACCAAAATCACCTAATTATTATTGAAGGAAACTGTTGGGCCAACAACATGGACGGCTTATTTCCGCCGTGGGATGATAATATGGCGTACAGTTTTCATAAGTACTGGAGTGGAACCGATGTTGGAAGCATTCAGGGATATCTTGATTTAAGAGATGAATACAATGTTCCGATGTGGATGGGAGAAAGTGGTGAAAACTCCAATCAATGGTTCTACGAAACCATTCAAATGTTGGAATCACAAAAAATAGGTTGGTCATGGTGGCCAATGAAAAAAATAAGTTCAGTTGTTGGTCCATTAACCGTTGTAAAAACAGATGATTACCAACAACTTTTAAACACCTGGAGTCAGGGAGTAACTCCTGAATCAAACTTTTGCTATAACACCCTCATGGAAATCACAGAGAACTTAATGATTGAAAACTGTGATTATCACCCCGATGTGATTGATGCCATGTTCAGACAACAAACCGAAAACACTTCGAAACCTTTTAAAAATATTACCCTCCCGGGAACCTTACACATGGTTGATTTTGATATGGGCAGGCACGATGTTGCCTATCATGACAACGATATCATGAATACCAAAGGAAACGGAGGAGCTACCTGGAACAACGGATGGATCTATCGAAATGATGGAGTTGATATTGAAAAGTGCCAGGATCAATCAACTAAAAGCAATGGATTTAATGTAGGCTGGCTGGAAGCAAATGAGTGGATGCAGTATACAGTAAATGTAGCACAAACCGGCTCTTATAGTTTGACATTCAGAATAAGCAGTCAATATGGACAAGGGCGCTTCCGATTAGAAGCAGACGGTAAAAATATCACAGGGACTGTTTCTTCAATTAGTACATCTGGCTGGCAAAACTGGAAAGATGTTACCGTTGAAAACATCGCGTTGTATCAAGGTGAAAATAAATTGAAATTTTATGTGGAAAAAGCCGGATTCAACTTGAATTACATTCACTTTGAACGAACCGGAGATGTTAGTCAGGTTCCATTTAATATTCTAAATTCATTTTCTTCCGAATCTGGCGAACAGGTTTACTTAGCAGTCAACAAACATTTCAATCAAGCAAATGAGTTAAATGTTAGTGATTTTTCAATTCTTGTGAATGAAGAGAATCGTACGATTGCCGCTCTTAATTTTGACACTCAGGATTCGTCTAAACTAGTTCTCACACTGGACGAACCAATTAGAAGTCACGATGTGGCACTATTATCCTACGAAGCAGGCAACCTTGAATCAGAATCTGGTCAGCAACTAGCTAGTTTTTCAGCATTAAATATTGAAAATAAAACACCATTTCGTCATTTAATCCCGGGCAAAATTGAAGCAGAAGATTTCACTGTTAATAATGGATTGGCACTGGAAGATTGTACAGATATTGGAAGCGGTTCAAACATTGCATACACCGATGCGGGTGATTATCTTGATTACGTAGTGACGATTCGCGACGGAGGAAATTACCAGGTTACCTACCGGGTTGCCTCCGAGAATAGTGTGGGTGGTAAAATCGATCTGCAGTTAATCGACTCAGAAGGAACCATTCAAGATCTGCACAGGGTTAATGTTCCATACACGCAGGGATGGCAAAAATGGGAAACGATTGAAGCACATGCAGAACTTCCGGAAGGTGAATATACGCTCCGAATGCTCGTTAATCAGCGCGAATTTAACCTGAACTGGATTGCTTTTGATATGACAGCAACCTCTGCTAATTCCATCCTCAAATCTGATAGTTTTAAAGTTTACCCCAACCCTGCTTCCGATTTCATTCAGGTGCTCAGCAGCGACCCTGGAGCTACAAGCAACGAAATTCAAATTATCAATTTATACGGGAAAATCATAAAGGCAAGTAACCCAAAAAATATAAATGAAGGCTTGATACATCTTGCTGGAATTCCTAGCGGCCAATACTTGGTTAGGATAGTTTTAGATGATCAGGTTCTTACTAAAAAGTTGATTGTATACAGACCATAAAAAATTATAATTAAACATCATGAATAAGTATAGCATTCCTTTAGCATTAATCATTCTTACCCTGCTTTTCTCCTGCAGCTCAAATACTGGTGAAACAGGAAGTTCCGCGGACCAAAATACGGAGGTTCGAATCAATAAACTGATTGCACAAATGACGCTTCAGGAAAAATTGGGACAAATGTCTCAATTCGATCCCATGCAGTTTGGTAGTGACGAAAATGCCAAACAAGCCATCAAAGAGGGCAAAGTTGGCTCAATGCTAAATATCATAGGAGCAAAACGAGTTAACGAGCTTCAAAAAACAGCTATTGACGAAAGTCGGCTAGGAATCCCAATTATCATCGGACGTGACGTCATTCATGGCTATCGGACAATCACTCCAATTCCTCTCGGAATGGCAGCTAGTTGGAATCCAGCTCTTTCCTCAAAAGCAATGGCAATGGCAGCAGAGGAAGCAGCATCTGAAGGAATTCACTGGACTTTTGCCCCCATGATTGATGTTTCACGTGATCCTCGCTGGGGACGAATTGCGGAAAGCTGTGGAGAAGATACTCACCTGGCTTCAGCGATGGCCAAAGCAATGGTTTTGGGCTTTCAGGGTGAAGACTTGAGTGACCCAAAAACAATCGCTGCCTGTGCCAAACACTATGTTGGATATGGTGCAGCAGAAGGAGGACGCGACTACAATACAACCTATATTCCTGAAAACCTACTCAGAAACGACTATTTACCTCCTTTTAAAGCAGCGGTTGATGCAGGTGTTGCAACATTCATGTCTGGATTTAATGATCTGAATGGTGTTCCTGCCAGCGGAAACGAATTCACGTTAAAAACGGTGCTGCGCGAAGAGTGGGGTTTTGATGGCATGGTTGTGAGCGACTGGGCTTCCATTGCTGAAATGATTGCCCATGGATATGCAGCTGACAGCAAAGAGGCTGGATTTAAAGCATTGCGTGCTGGTGTGGATATGGAAATGGTCAGCGATTGTTATGTTGCCAACGTGCAAATTTTATTGGATGAAGGCAAAATTGACATGTCGATCATCGACAAATATGTTGCGAACATCTTAAGAGTGAAATTCCGATTGGGATTGTTTGACCATCCTTATACTGATGAGACTCTTGCCGAAAAGACCATTCTTTCTGAAGAGCATAAACAAATTGCAAAGGAAGCAGCCAGCGAAAGCTTTGTCTTACTTCAAAATAAAAATAACGTACTACCCCTTTCAAAAGAAATTAACTCGGTGGCAGTAATTGGTCCTTTGGCTGATGCACCACACGACCAAATGGGCACCTGGGTTTTTGATGGTAAAAAAGAAAACACAGTTACTCCATTGACCGCACTAACCAACATGCTAGGAGCTAAGAAAATAAACTTTGCCAAAGGGCTGGAAACAAGCCGTACTAAAACCAGTGAAGGTTTTGCAGATGCTATCAAGGCAGCAAAAAAATCGGATGCAGTATTGCTATTCTTTGGTGAAGAATCCATTCTTTCTGGAGAAGCACACAGTTTGGCCGACCTGAATCTAAGAGGTGCTCAAACTCAATTGTTGGAAGCTGTTGCAAAAACAGGAAAACCAATTGTACTGGTCATCATGGCTGGAAGACAGTTGACCATTGAGAAAGAATTAGATAAAGTTGATGCTGTTTTATATGCCTGGGCACCCGGAACAATGGGAGGTCCTGCACTTGCTGAAATGATCTTTGGAGAAACGGTTCCTTCTGGGAAATTGCCGGTCACTTTTCCAAAAACTGTCGGACAAGTACCATTGTATTATGCTCATAAAAATACCGGCCGCCCGGCAGATTACAATAGTTGGACTTCAATTGATGACATACCAGTTGAAGCTGGTCAAACATCACTTGGAAATACTTCACACTACCTGGATGCAGGTTTTGAACCACTCTTCCCATTTGGTTTTGGATTGAGCTATACCACATTTGAATACTCAGACTTGGAATTATCCTCCAATACAATGGGAACCGATGGATCAATTGATGTCTCTGTAAATCTCAAAAATGCAGGGGATCGTGCAGGAATTGAAGTTGTTCAACTGTATATTCGCGACCGGGTTGGTAGCCTTACCCGTCCTGTAAAACAATTAAAAGGATTTAAAAAAGTAAGTCTTACCCCTGGTGAAACAAGAAAAATATCAATCACCCTAAACGCAAAAGATCTGGAATTCTATAACGGAAAAGACTACATCATCGAAGCTGGTGACTTTGATATTTGGGTAGGAGGAAGTTCTGCAAAAGGACTTCATGATGAATTTTCAGTTAACTAAAAATGAATTTAAAACTAACTAATAAATAGCACTACCAGCCTTATGAACGTAAATATGAAACTTACTACACGAATTATATTGCTGTTTATGTTTTTACCCGTTTTGATGTCGGCTCAATACCTGCATCAAAAGGGTAAATACATTGTTGATGGGGACGAAAATGAATTCATCATCCGAAGCATGGGGTTAGGCGGTTGGATGTTACAGGAAGGGTACATGTTGGGCACCGGTGGATTTGCCGGGACTCAACATGAAATTCGAGCACTCATAGAGGCATCCATGGGCAAAGAGCGAACAGATGAGTTCTACGATGCCTGGTTCGCCAATCATTGTACAAAAACAGATATCGATTCGTTGGCTTCATGGGGCTTTAATGCTGTACGGCCCGCTTTGCATTACAACTTATTCACCCTTCCAATTGAAGAGGAACCAGTAAAGGGACAAGATACCTGGCTGGAAACCGGATTTCAGATGGTTGATGAACTGTTGGATTGGTGCAAGGCTAATGAAATGTATGTAATTCTGGACTTACATGCCGCACCCGGCGGACAAGGGAAAAACGCAGATATTTCAGATTACGATCCTTCGAAACCATCCCTTTGGGAGAGTGAAGAGAACAAACGAAAAACGGTAGCGCTGTGGCGAAAATTGGCAGAGCGCTATGCAAATGAAAAATACATAGGTGGCTTCGATTTGATAAATGAAACAAATTGGAACTTTAACGGCACGCATGAAAATGGCTGTGACAGCAGTAATGAAAAATTGCGGGAGTTGATGATTCGAATCACAAATGCGATTCGTGAGGTCGATCAGAATCATCTTGTTTTTATTGAGGGGAACTGCTGGGCAAACAACATGACTAGTATGTTTCCCCCATGGGACAATAACATGGCGTTCAGCTTTCATAAGTACTGGAATGCTACCGATAAATCAACCATTCAGCAATTTTTAGACTGGCGTGATCAATACAATGTTCCATTCTGGATGGGCGAATCCGGAGAAAACTCCAACCAGTGGTTTTATGAAACCATTGATATGCTAGAATCTCAGAAAATAGGCTGGTCGTGGTGGCCATTAAAAAAAATAGGTTCGATTGTTGGGCCATTGACTGCCAATAAAACTCAATCATACAGCCAACTTTTGGAAAAGTGGAAAAATGGTGAGACTCCTGATCCGGACTTTTGCTACGAGACGCTGATGCAGATCACCGAAAATTTGATGATTGAGAACTGCGAATATCATCCGGATGTGATTGATGCACTATTTCGGCAACAAACAGAAAGCAAAACCATCCCTTACAAAAAGCACGAAATCCCTGGAGTTCTCAATGCAGCTGATTTTGATATGGGACGCCTTGGGCATGCTTATAGCGACGAGGACTTCATGAACACAGGCGGTCCGGGAAGTTCGCAATGGAACAAAGGCTGGGCCTACCGGAATGATGGAGTTGATATTGAGAAATGCGAAGACATCTCTTTTTTTAGCAATGGGTTTAATGTCGGATCGATTCGTGCAGGCGAATGGATGGCATACACGATGGATGTAAAGGAAGCTGGAAGCTACCAGGTAATTTTCCGCGTTTCCGGAGACACAGGTAATGGCAAATTTCACCTTGAAATCAACCAAAAGAATATTACCGAAAAGGTGAGCATTGTAGAAACGGATGAAGAAACTAAATGGAGAGATGTAATTGTAAATAACATAGTGCTCGAACAGGGAATTCAAACGATCAGGTTTGTCGTGGATGAAGGTGGATTTAAACTGAATTATATCCGCTTTTCAAAATCATAATAGACCCGTCATGAATTCTTAAAAGCTGATCTCAAATCGATAACTAGAAAAACTAAACATATGAAGCCGAAACAAATAATCAAACTCTTCCTTCTGATAGTAGTGGCAACAGGATATTCATGCGGTAGCGTGAAAAAGGAGAAAAAAGAAGTAGTGAGCAATTCGCCGTATGAATTAGTGTGGTGTGATGAGTTTGATTATGTCGGCTTACCTGACACTGCAAAATGGAGTTATGACACCCGGGGGAACAGCCATGGGTGGGGAAACAATGAACTTCAATTTTACACGAATCAGCGCAGTAAAAACGTGCGCGTTGATGATGACAAACTAGTTATTACAGCCCTCCGCGAAGATTATGAAGGTAGGAACTATACCTCAACCCGATTAAGCAGCAGAGGAAAAGGTGATTGGCAATATGGACGGATTGAGGTGAAAGCAAAATTACCTTTTGGAAAAGGAACCTGGCCAGCAATTTGGATGATGCCTACCGAGAGTAAATACAAGGGATGGCCAGCTTGCGGAGAAATTGATATTATGGAGCACGTTGGCTACGATCCGGGCGTTGTTCATGGAACCATTCATACGCTATCCTACAATCACTCTATCAATACACAAAAAGCAAATACGATTGAAGTTCCGAACCTCTTTGCCGATTTCCATGAGTATGCTATCGAATGGGATCAGGAACAAATTCAATGGTTTGTGGACAATGAACCATTCTTCACTTTTAAAAATGAGCATAACTCATATAAAGAATGGCCATTCGATCAAAAGTTTCACTTGCTTCTCAATTTGGCTGTTGGCGGAAACTGGGGAGGAAAATTTGGTGTTGACGATTCCATATTTCCGCAATCAATGGTAGTAGAATACGTCAGAGTCTATAAAAAACGAGAACAATAGCGGCAATCACTTTTTAGCTAACTAAAATGAAATATCCTGTTCTAATATTTACATTATTGGTTGGAATGATTGGTGTTCAAGGGCAGAATTCAAAGCGAGGTATTGCCTATGGACACCATTCTCCGGAAGATCTGCAAGTTCTTTCTCCAGAGCTTAGCTGGTGGTATAACTGGTCAGAAGCCCCGGAAAGCTCCGTTGCCAATGTATTTGAAGATTATGGTTTTGAGTTTGTTCCAATGACTTGGAATGGGAGTTTTAGTGAAAGTAAACTACGTCAATTTCTATCCAATCATCCTGAAACAAAATACCTGCTGGCATTCAACGAACCAAACTTTTTGGAACAGGCAAACATGACTCCCTCTCAAGTTGCAGCTCAATGGCCAAGACTTGAAGCTATTGCAGATGAATTCAACCTTAAAATAGTGGCTCCTGCCGTCAATTACTGTGGCAATTGTGTGCAGGAAAATGGCACCACCTACACGGACCCTTTTGAATATCTCGACGACTTTTTTGCAGCTTGTCCGGATTGCCAAGTGGACCACATCGCAGTACACAGCTATATGAATACGGTTGCTGCGTTGGAATGGTACATTGGTGAATTTGAAAAATACAATAAGCCTATATGGCTGACAGAATTTGCAGGATGGGAGTACAACGGGAATATTAATAATCTGAATGACCAAATGAACTTTATGATTGGAGCAGTTGACTGTCTGGAATCCAATCCCAATGTTTTCCGTTATGCTTGGTTTATCGGTCGTGGAAGTGGCACATCAACCTTTCCTTATATCGACCTGCTAGGAAGCAATGGTACACTCACAGCTCTTGGTGAAGTGTATAAAAAGATGCCGGAGCATAGACTTAATCAGCTGGTTGATATTCCGGGAACAATTGAAGCGGAAGCCTACAATCAAATGAGTGGAATTCTAATTGAAAAAACTACAGACCAAACTGGTTTTGCCAATGTTGGATATATTGACACCGGAGATTGGCTGGAATATAAAATCAATGTGTCTCAATCAGCCGATTATGATGTAAAATTTAGAATAGCATCAACCAGAAATGCCAGCTTAAAGCTTATCCTGGACGGCAACGAAGTTTTAACTCAGAGCCTGAATAACACCAATGGCTGGCAGAACTGGAGCACCATCAGCAATACAATCAATCTGACTGGCGGGATACATACTCTCAGAGTGCAGGCTGCAACTGATGGATTTAATATCAATTGGATCCAGATTGGAGACGATACCGCTACCGGAATCCCCAAGTACAAGTTCAACGATAACTCTTTTACAATTTACCCGAATCCGGGAAGGGGAACTTTCACTGTTCAAAATACTGAACCGGTTGACGAATTACATGTTTTAAATTTAAATGGTACAACTGCTTTAAAACTAACATTTGCAGCAAAAATTGATTTAAGCATGCTTCCTGCCGGAATGTATTTTATAAAGGCACTAACGACAAACGGACAAACTGTTGCCACGTCCAAATTAGTTATAAACTAAGCCTTATTACTTGCTTAAAACGAATATAAAAATGAAACTAAGTACATCCATAATACTCCTGTTACTACTCACACTCATCTCGGCTCAAACTATTGCTCAACAGAACGAATGTGATAAGGTAATTTGGTCTGATGAGTTTGAGGTAGATGGTGCCCCTTCATCTGAAAAATGGGATTATGACTTAGGCGGTGACGGCTGGGGAAATAATGAACTGCAAACCTATACCAATAGTAGAAGCAATTCCTGGATTGCTGATGGCAAGCTATATATCAAGGCAATCAAATCAAATGGGAGCTGGACCTCTGCGCGATTGGTTAGCCGGGAAAAAGGAGATTGGCTGTATGGACGCATTGAAGTAAAAGCAAAACTCCCATCCGGGAAAGGAACCTGGCCGGCAATATGGATGCTCCCAACTGATTGGGAATATGGCGGCTGGCCTGCCAGTGGCGAAATCGACATCATGGAACATGTGGGTTACGATCCGGGAGTGGTGCATGGAACCATTCACACTAAAGCCTACAACCACGGAATTGGAACCCAGCAAGGAGCAAGTATCACCGTCGCTGATGCAACGACAAACTTTCACGTCTATGCCATTGAATGGACCGAAGAACAAATGCGTTGGTATGTGGACAATCAATTATACTTCACCTTCAACAATGAACACAAGACCTACAAGGAATGGCCATTCGATAAACGATTCCATTTGCTGCTAAACATCGCCATTGGTGGTGACTGGGGAGGAGCTCAAGGCATTGATCCCAATTTAACGCAAGCTACCATGGAAATAGAATACGTTCGCATTTCCCAAAACAAAATACCCACCCCCGTGATTATCGGGTCCAATTTAAATGAGATCGGCGAAGTGCAAACTTATCAGGTTGATCCTGTGGAGGGAGTGAGCTACCTGTGGCATTTGCCAGACGGCGTCAATATCATCAGTGGCGCGGGAACCAATCAAATCACCGTTCAATGGAATGATATCCCCGGAGATATTCAGCTGGAAATACGAACTGCCTGTGATACGGTCTTTTCCAATGAGTTTCATGTTAACATTGCCCAAAAACCAGAGGATGACACCTTCCCAATCAGTCCACTTGATCTCTCCAATAATCTGGTCTGGCAATCAGAAGCTAGCGAGAATAACAGTTTCATCCTAGATGAAAATTCTGAAGTTTTGAATGTAAACTATGCTATTCAATCACCCTTAAACAATCCATACATTTATTACAATTTTGGTGTAGCAATTGATTTTACTGAACTGCATGAAATGTCGCTGGATCTAAAAATTGATCCTTCCAATCCACCGTCAAACATGCGGATTGATTTAGTCGACATCAATGGAAATGTTCGCATCAATGACTTATTCAAAATAAATAGTTTTAACTCCGATGACCAGTTCCACAAGTACACATATACTTTCAATGAAGTTCCTGATAGAACCTATCAATTGGACAAGATTACGCAGCTCCGAGTGTATGTTAATTATGGAATTTTGGGCGCTCCCGGGAATTCAAGTTTCCAATTGAAAAATATGCAGATGCAAATACCCGGGGCCACCGCTGTCAGTAATATGAACAGCCAATCATCTTTCCGAATTTTTCCAAATCCAGCAAGCTCAATCCTGAATATTCAGGGAGATGGGAACCTAGAAGAAATTGCAATTTATCAAGCAGATGGACGCCCTGTAAAACAGCTTACATCTGTCCGAAAGAAGAATTACCAACTGAACATTTCCAATTTATCACCCGGAACTTATTTTGTGAAAATCAACAATTCATTCTCATCAGCTGTCATCATTTATTAAACGATTTTTCGTTTATTTGAGGGCATGATTGTCAAGCAAACGATAAAAAATATCATTTTTGATCTGGGCGGGGTTCTGTTGGATATTGATCCTCTCAAAACGATTCAGGCATTTGAAAAGCTGGGTCTTTCCGGAGTGATTGATGAGGGAGGATGGAGCTACAACCACCCGGTATTCCTGAAATTGGAGCAAGGTCAGCTAAGCGATGTTGAATTTCGAAACGAGATACGAAGCCTTCTTCCATCTGATACAAGTGATGAAGAAATTAACGCTGCCTGGTGTGCGATGATCATTGATTTCCCTGCAGAAAAAGTCGAATTACTTAAGGCATTGAGCAATTCATTTAAGCTATTCCTCTTTTCAAATACCAACACCATTCATCTTTCTTTTTTCAGACAATTGTTTCGCAAGAAATTTGATATTGATCTGGATGATCTGTTTTCAGACACCTTTTACTCACACGAAATTGGTTTGCGAAAACCCTTGGCGGATTCATTTGTACATGTAATCAATAATGCGGGAATTGTAGCTGAGGAAAGTCTATTTATTGACGACTCCAGGCAAAATACAGAAGGGGCTGAAGCGCTGGGCATACAGACCATCCACTTAGCAAGAGACAAGAAATTGCATAAAATTTTTGAGGGATACTATTAAGCCTCCGGATCACTCCAATCGCCATTTTCACGAATCAGGTTTTCCAATTCATAAACAGCCATTTCAAACGGAATGTGTCTCTTTTTCAGACTTTGACCTTTATACAGATTAACTTTCCCGGGACCTGCGCCAACAAAACCATAGTCAACATCACCCATCTCACCAGGACCATTCACCACGCAACCCATCACCCCAATTTTCAAGTGACTTAAGTGCTTAAAGTGTGTCTTAATATTTTTAGTGGTTTCATGCAGATCAAACAAAGTACGGCCACAACCTGGACATGAAATAAATTCAGTTTTGGTTACCCGCATGCGGCTCGCCTGCAATACCGAGAAACTAAGATCTTTCAAGTCAGTGAAAGTCATGTTATCGCCATCATTGCTGATACATATTCCATCGCCATAACCATCAATCAGCAATCCTCCCAAGTCCACCGATGCTTTAATCTGTAGATCTTCCAACCTGCTCTCCTTATATTTCCTATAAATAATCACCGGCACTTTCCAGATGTGCGTTTCCAGGTTCATAAAGAACGCGCGCAATTCTGCAAATGGATTTTTATTAAAACTTTCAAGGATAAGAACGGTCTTCCGGGTTTGCTTCAACTTCATGATAATCTCTGGATTCTCGTTCATAAAACGGTCGAATTCCGGCTTATTGGTGCGGATAAACTTCATCTGTCCCCAGTGAGTTCCACCAAACAAATAATCATCAATACTTAAAATCGGATAACAGTTTCCTTCAATGTCGTACACCTCATCATTCTTCAGGAAATACTCAGGGATTTGCTTCCCACGCATCGGCAATATCTCAGACAAGCTTCTATGTCGAAGATCAGCCAACACAACAGGAACCTGCTTCCCGCCCATATCCATGACCGGCCTTACCGAACGCCTTTCATATTCAAACGGGTTGGTTTGTGCAAAAAGAGGTGCTTTTATGGGTTCGTGCCCCACATAGGAGCGAATATGATTGATCATCTTTTGAGCTACCGGAATTTCTTTTTCAGGCGACTCAGTCAACGATACACGAATTGTATCACCAATACCATCAGCCAGCAAAGCTCCGATTCCAACTGCCGATTTTATACGGCCATCCTCTCCTTCTCCGGCTTCAGTAACTCCCAAATGCAAAGGAAACTTCATTTCTTCCAAACGCATTTTCTTATTCAGCAGACGGACGGTATAAACCATCGTCCGGGTATTACTGGACTTAATGGAAATAACTACGTTTCTGAAATCAACTTTCTTACAAATGCGCAGGAACTCCATCACGGACTCAGATATTCCGGCAGGCGTATCCCCAAATCGGCTCATAATGCGATCGGACAATGACCCCTGATTTGCTCCAATTCGTAACGCAGTTTTTGTTTCTTTTAATATCTCGAGGAAAGGAATAAATTGTTCTTCAATCTTTTGCAGCTCTTCTTTATATTCCTGATCCGTATACAGGTGCATCTCAAAACGGGCGCGCTTATCGTAAAAGTTTCCCGGGTTAATTCGGATTTTGGAAATATATTTCGCAGCAATCTCTGCAAGTCTTGGATTAAAATGAATATCAGCAATTAAAGGGGTCTCAAAACCACGGCTAACGAGCTCTTTTTTAATGTTACGCAGATTTTCAGCGTCGTTAATTCCTTTAACGGTTACCCGAACATAATCGGCTCCTGCCTTTACAATGCGAATAATCTGTTCAACAGTAGCTTCGGTATCTCGCGAGTCGGTATCGGTCATTGATTGAATGCGAATAGGATGCTCACTTCCCAGAGGCACTTTCCCAATGTCCACCGTCGTTGTAGTTTGCCGTTGATACTTGGTTAAATCTTTGATGTAATTAAAATTCCGATCTTTCATAATAAAGCCTGCAATTTTGCGGACCACAAAGTTAATTTAAAGTTAAGAAATAAAAAATCCCTTTTCTAATTTAGAATGCATAAGACTACGCAAATCTATTGAATTCATTCGGCTTTTCGAACCATCGGAAGTAATTTTCTAATTCCTTTCTTCACTCTTTTTTCCGCTTTCAAAAAAGGCAAAAATAAGTTATCCGGAAATTACCTCAACATAAAGATTAGATCAAGTTCTCCGTTTCATTAATCAGATTTCTTTACTTTTGGAGGAATAAACTCCATTTCATGTCGGTAATCATTGAAAATATCAGCAAATCATACGGTGCCCAAAAGGCACTCGACTCAATAAGTTTTAAGCTTGCGAAAGGAGAACTTGTTGGTTTTCTGGGACCTAATGGCGCAGGAAAGTCGACTCTCATGAAGATTATTACCGGCTATTTGGCTGCCGATTCCGGATCAGTTATGATTGAAGGAAATGTGGTTCGTCCGGAAGATCATCAACTGAGAACTCACATTGGCTACTTACCCGAACACAATCCACTATATACGGATCTTTACATTAAGGAATACCTGGAAATGGTTGCAGGGTTCTATAAACTGGACCAACGCATAAAACGAATCACCGAAGCCATCGAAATGACTGGCCTTGGATTGGAGCAAAAGAAGAAAATTGGAGCTCTTTCAAAAGGCTACCGGCAACGGGTTGGACTGGCACAGGCTCTGATTCACGATCCATCGGTTCTAATTCTGGATGAACCAACCACCGGGCTCGACCCCAATCAACTGGAAGAAATTCGTGCCCTGATTCTGCGTGTTAGCCAGGAAAAAACCGTGTTGTTTTCCACCCACATCATGCAGGAAGTAGAAGCTATTTGCTCTCGTGTCTTGGTCATCAATCGGGGGAAACTGATTGCCGACGGTTCGGTGGATGAGTTTAAATCCCGTAAGCTCACCAAAAACCAGCAAGTATTTGTGGAGTTCAACCAAGCGGTAAAAGAAGATTTGCTCAACAGCTCGCTGCCGATCGGAATTGTTGAGAAGAATGGCCTTCACAGCTTTCTGCTCACATCATCCGGCGAACAAGACCTTCGTCCCTTGCTTTTTGACTTTGCTGTAAAAAATAATGTGAAGATACTCGGCATGAATGAGCAGCAGTCCAGTCTCGAAGGCATTTTCCAACAGCTAACGCAAACCGTTTTAAAATAGTATTTCCTGTTAAACTCAACTTAAAGGGCTATCGGGGTCACGACATGTCGTGACCGTCGATTACTCTTCTTCATCTGGGGATATTTTGTTGCGCCCGCTGGGATTAACTCGGTCTAAGTTTTTGTAGACGGGGCACCCATAGGATGAAAAGGATGGCCGTCCAATGACGGAAAAAGAAAAGCTGTCTGAGTCCGTAAAAACGGACGAGTTCTTTTCTTTTAATCGTTGAATCCATCATGGGTCGGCGAGAAACCAAAGTCTTGATCTTTTCGTTCTTTTGGATCAAGCCAAAAGGACATTGAAGTTGATCATCCTCAAGCCGGAAGGCTTTTCATTTTTCATTCGATAAAAGCGAAGATCGGTGGTTATATATACTGACTCTCCCCTGATTTGGATACAATCCTTTTAGTTTGATCCAACTCTTCCCCTCTCTACCTGTAGCGAGGGGCAAAGCAAGCGCAGCAAGCTTGGGGTGAGTCAAAAAATTATGCCTGATAAAATATATGTCTTATCAATGCGGCGCATGAAGCGATATATCCCCAATAAAACATAGCTAAAGAGTGATTGGGGGTCGACAATAGCCAAAAGGACAATGGAAATGCGATATGAAACAAAAAACCCCTCGCTGGAAACGAGGGGCCGTAAAGGCTGGGTTACGAATTCAGCCTACCTTTTCTCAACCATAAGAATATTTTTATTGCTTGTCAAATACGAATTTCTCGGTTCGATCTCCATACGAAGAAGAAACACTGGTCTCCACTACCAAATCTCCATCACTCAACTGATACACCTCTACAATGGTTAATTCACCATTATCTCTCATTGGAAGTTTGGAAGTAATCGTCAGTTCTTTCATATCAACTCCCCAAACAGCGGTGGATTTCTTTTGAGAATCTCTCCATCCCTTATTAATACATTCCTTACCATCTAAGGTAAATTCATCGTTAATGGTATAATCATTTCCTTGATAAGATGCATGTTTTTCAAGCTTCAGTTCGTTATCCGCCTGAGCAATGATAACTGATTTTGGAGCCATACTCCAATCCTCATTGAGCGTACTTTTTGAACTGTTTAATGTCCAGCTGCCAGAAAAATTGGATTGGGAATAAGCAGTACTTAAAATCATGATAGCTGCTAAAAGAAAGAAAGTCTTTTTCATTACGTTTAGTTTTAGTTGATGAGATTTAAGAACTTGTTACATGCTTAGAATAAAAAACTTACAAAAGGTTTAAACATGATTCAAAATAAATTCGATACTGTTAGTTTGATCTTCCCAATCACCACATCTAACAAGCGCTTCCAATTATGAAAAAAGAATGAGTGAATAAAACGGTTACAATTAGACTGACTTTTTATATCTTGCTCAACACTAATCCAAAAGCATCATATCATGAAAAATGCCATTCTATATTTATTTTCGATCGTTGTTCTTTTTTCCATTTCGATCTCGTTTAAAAATCCTCCGTCCAAAACAACTGGAGTTGGAGCGAAAGCACCTAAAAGTGCAGAAGTTCTTTTTGATGGTTCCCGCGAAATGCTGGACACGAAATGGACCTATTGGGAAGGCCCTCGATTATCAGCAGAATTGCCTATTAAATGGAAAATTGTTGATGATCCGGTAAATAAAGGAACTGCAGTAAACAGCAATGATCCAACAGCTGCAGGTGGTCAATATGGAACCGCAGACATTGTTACCAAAAAGAAGTTCAGGGATTTTCGATTGCATATTGAATTTTTAATTCAACGAGAGAAAGGGAATAGTGGTGTATACCTGCAAAATCGTTACGAGATTCAGGTATTGGATGGCGACTCGACTTCTCACGGAATGGCTACGGTTATCAACGAAACTGAATCACCCTATTTTGCCTACAATGGAGTGAGAAAATGGAATGCCTATGACATTCAGTTCAGAGCAGCTCGTTTTGAAAATGATATTTTAACCGAAAAACCAATGGTAACTATGTACTTCAATGGACAAAAAGTTCACACCAACGTACAGATCAATAAGGTTTGGGGCGGAAAATTCTCTGGCCTTGATGGAGGTAACGACGATGGCAAAGGAATCACAGACCGCCCCGGAGGCATCAAGCTTCAGGCCGAAGGTCATCCGGTAATCTATCGCAACATCTGGATTGAGGAATTGGATTTAAAGGAAGCCAATACTGACTTTTAAATAAATCAAATACTTTATTAACAAACATTTTAATTTCGTTAACACTACACATGCTAAGTGTTTTCTATTTTTGGATTGAACCAAATAATTAAACTTTATCATGAATATCAAAACCCTGCTTCTGGCTCTAATTCTCCTGTTAAGTAGCAATTTAACTTCATTATTCGCCTCCGGACTTTATCCAGCAAAAGATGACTCCAACTCTATTGTGGAAATTGAAAATGTTGATAATCTGTATCAATGGGGAGATATGTTTCTTGGTGGACAGCCCAACCTGGAAACCATGAAAATGCTGCATAAAAAAGGAGTTGACCTGATAATTAATCTGCGTTCGGAAGACGAAATGGAGGAATTTGCAGAGTCGGCATTTAACGAAGAGCAAATGGCCCAACAATTAGGAATGAAATATCTTTCCGTTCCTGTGAGTGGCTACCAATCGTATTCACCCGAAACTGTAAAGAAATTCAATCAGGCAATTAATACGCCTCACACCAATGTATTTATTCACTGCCGAAGTTGCGGCCGGGTTACCCAGATTATGATGGCATACCTGGTGAAGTACAAAGGCTATTCATTGGACGATGCTGTCGCAATTGGCAAAAAACTTAAATACCAATCAACTTTAGAGATGCTTCTTGGACAGGATATTTCTATGAAGCTAAAAGAAGATTAGGCACACATAAAACAGAGACAGGTGATTAACTATTTCTTTTAGTTAGCTTGATAAGGACATAATCTTTTTTGATGTGATTTTTGTTAATTTAGGCAAGACATGTGAAAACCACATGATAAAACAATTTAAATATCCTTCATTAAAGCCTACTACTGTGAAAAGAAATTTAGCCATTTTTATCCTTACCACCCTGATCATTTCCTCCATCCAAACGATAGCACAATCGGTTGTAAAAGGAGTTGTTTTCGAAGATCTCAACCAAAATTCGACACAAGACCGCAAAGAAAAAGGCATTGCTGGTGTTGCGGTTTCAAATGGAGTTGATGTTGTTCAAACCGATGATAATGGGGAATATCAATTAAAGGTGTCTAATGATCAAATCATCTTTGTAATAAAACCTTCGGATTACCAGATCCCGGTAAATGAATTCAAACTTCCACAATTCTATTATATCCACAAACCGGGTGGTTCGCCAGAATTAAAATATGAAGGAACTCAAGGCACCGGAAAACTACCGCGAAATGTTGATTTTGCGCTGTATTCAGATTCAAGCCAAGATCAATTTAAAATGCTGGTTTTTGGCGATCCCCAACCTTACTCTAAGAAGGAGGTTGACTTCTTTGCTAAAGGTATTGTAAGTGAGTTGGAAGGAGTGGAAGGGGTTTCATTTGGGTTGAGTATGGGTGATTTGGTTGGTGATAACCTCAATTTGTTTCAACCATACAAGGAAGCTGTTCAACGCATTGGAATTCCATGGTATAACGTGATGGGCAACCACGATATGAACTACGATGGAAGCCAAGATAATTTATCAGATGAATCTTTTGAACGGCATTTTGGACCAGCAAACTATTCATTCAATCATGGGAAAGTCCACTTCATTATTTTGGATGATATTTTATACCCTGACCCAAGAGATGGGAAAGGTTACTGGGGAGGTTTCCGAAAGGATCAGTTAGACTTTGTTGAAAATGATCTGCAGTTTGTTCCAAAAGATTACCTGATCGTTTTGGCTTTTCACATCCCAATTAGCGAACCGGATGGAGGTGATCCTTTTCGGGATGAAGACCGCGACCGGCTTTTTCAATTGCTAAAGGATTTTCCGCAGACACTGTCAATCTCAGCTCACACTCATTTACAACGGCAGGACTTATTTTTTAAGGAAGATGGCTGGTTACAGGATGGATTTCACCATCATTTCAATTCCGGAACTACCTCCGGAGATTGGTACAGCGGACGCTTAAATGAAAAAGGTGTTCCAACTTCCACCATGCGGGACGGAACACTCAAAGGTTATTCCTACATCAGCTTTGATAAAAATCAATATCAGATTAAATACAAAGTAGCAGGGAAACCAGCCGATTATCAATTTGAAATCTATGCCCCGAAAGTGCTCGAGAAAGATAAACGGACCTCTTCCGGGATAATCGCAAACTTCTTTATGGGTAGCGAACTTGACACTGTTTTCTATCGAATTGATGACGGCTCATGGAATCAGATGTACCCCGTGGATGATTATGACCCTTCGTATTATCATTTGGTGCAGGAATGGGATTTTACGGATCAACTTCTTGATGGCAGAAGACCATCAAACCCAAAAAAATGCACTCACCTTTGGGCGGGAAATATCCCAACCAATCTTGAAGCCGGAGAGCATATCATTCAAGTAAAAGCTACTGATCTATTTGGTCAAACACATGTCCAGGAACGTAGTTATCAACTATTAAATCGATAACCAAACCAGTAAAATTGGGAGCAAAAAATAGCCTTCATTCTTTCGGATGAAGGCTAAAATATATTAATTGAGTAAACTATCCTTTCAAAATATCTTCAATTGTCTGTAGTTCTGCAGCTGAGAAATCCAGGTTATTGGTCATTGCCACATTATCTTCCAATTGGGCTACAGAGCTGGCACCAATTAGTACGGTAGTAATGCGAGGATCTTTCACGATCCATGCTAATGCCATCTGTGCCAAAGACTGCCCACGTTGTTGAGCCAATTCATTCAACTTCTTCACTTTTTCAACCGCTGGCTCCACTTGATCTGCCTTTAAAAATCCCCAGGATTTGGCAGCACGCGATCCCTCAGGAATCCCTTTCAAATATTTGTTGGTCAGCAATCCCTGCGCCAATGGTGAAAAAGGAATACAACCGATACCTTCTTCTTCCAATACATCCAACAACCCATCTTCAACCCAACGCTCAAACATCGAGTATTTTGGCTGATGAATCAAACATGGAGCCCCCAAATCACGCAGAATTTGAGAAGCTTCTTTCGCACGGTCCGCAGGGTAATTTGAAATCCCAACATAAAGCGCCTTTCCCTGACGAACAGCATTTGCCAGTGCCCCCATGGTCTCTTCCAATGGTGTTTCAGGATCGGGACGGTGTGAGTAGAAAATATCTACATATTCCAATCCCATGCGTTTCAAACTTTGGTCTAAACTTGCGGTCAGGTATTTGCGGCTTCCCCAGTTTCCATAAGGTCCGGGCCACATATCGTATCCAGCTTTGGTAGAAATAATTAATTCATCGCGATAAGGAATAAAATCCTGCTTCATAATCTTCCCAAAATTCTCTTCCGCTGATCCATATGGAGGACCGTAATTATTCGCCAAATCGAAATGTGTAATTCCTAAATCAAAAGCCCTGCGCAACATAGCACGACCATTTTCAAATACATCTACACCCCCGAAATTATGCCATAAACCCAGCGACACGACTGGTAAATTTAAGCCTGAACGTCCACAACGTTTGTATGGAATTCGCTCATAGCGTTTTGAGTCTGCTTGATAAATCATGGTTTACTTTTTTAGTCGATATGTAAAGATAAGCTTTCATTTACTAAATTTAAAAAACGAATTCAAAATCATTTTTAAAGCTTTATTGTTTAACAAGATAAAGATTTCAAACGATGGACAATCAGACACCAAAAAAACCGACAAAACCCATTTATGTTGTATCCGGAGGAAAAGGACTGGCAGGAAACAACATGGTTCAGTCGCTGCTAATTCAGTATCCCAATAACAATGTGCCGGTGATTATTGTCCCCAATGTAATTAGTGAAGACGAGATTGAGAAGGTGATCTTGAAAGCCAAAAAGAATGGTGGATTGGTAACCCACACCATGGTAATCCCTTCACTGAGAAAAAGACTGATTGAGCTAGCCAATCAACACGAGGTAAAACAAATTGATTTTATGGGAGAATTGGCTTCTCACCTGGATGGTGAATTAGGCATCTCCTCCCTGGAGTCTCCCGGATTATTCAGGGAAATAAACCAACAATATTTTAATCGTATTGATGCAATTGAATTCACTTTAAGGCAGGATGACGGAATGAGTCCAGAGCGATTGAATAATGCAGAAATCATTCTATGCGGCGTATCCCGCGCCGGAAAAACCCCACTGAGTGTTTACCTGGCAATGTATGGATGGAAGGTTGCAAATGTTCCGCTGGTAAACGGAATCAAACCTCCACGCGAACTTTTCGAAGTAGATCCGCAACGGGTTTTTGGCTTGCATATTGGGCTGCAACATTTAATTGCTCACCGCATTAAGCGCCTTAAAAGCTTCAACAACATGGACAACACCTTATACATTGATGAACGAAAAGTGAGGGAAGAAATTCGAAATGCCAATTTTATTTTTGAACGAGGTGGATTTACGGTGATTCATGTTTCCAACAAACCAATTGAATCAACTGCAAATGAAGTGCTGAACATTATGAACGATCGGTTCGATTATGGAGGACGTAAGATTGTCTCTCCATATAAAGATAGTGAAGTGACCGGTTTTGAAGACAACATCGGCCAATCTCCCGGACAGGGATTTTAGAAAAACTGCTCAATTTACCGTCTACATTTGGCAAATGATCATCCTGCATTGAAATTTCGATTTTCAATAGGATCGAATTTCATCCATCCCAAATTTATATTGTAAAAATATCTTCAAGAATAGACATTCTTAAATTTCTGAAATCTAAGGAGTAATAATTCTTTTGTGAAAAAAATGCCTTTTTTTAGCATTATATCCGCAAGTTTTCAGCCCTTCTCGTGTCAAAGCTGGTAAAATTAATATGTATTAGAAATAGCCACTCTTAAAGGAAAGGTGGACTAGAAGTAGTTAAGCAGAAACGTAAAAGATCATTTACTATGAAACAATTAATGCTAGGCTTTTTTTTGGTAGCTGTAATCTCAATTTTACCATCAGTTATAACCGCCTGTGAGATTGAGTATAAAATTTTGGAAAATGAAAAGGAGTACTATCAAAAAGGAGATGTTCTCGTTGTAAAAGTCAAAGTAATATATACCCATAAGCAATGCCCCGAGGGAATAGATGCCACAAAGTTTAGTTTCGATGGTTTAAAAGTTCTAGGAGCCACCAAATGGAAACAAATCACTTCGAATGAGTTTGAACGTAAGTTTAAGATTGAGGTTTCTAAAGATTCAAGCAAAAAACTGGTTTTCGGTACTGTTCGAAAATGCGACAAAGAAGGGGGAGCCGGAAGTATCAAATTACAGGTCGGTTAGCTCCAATTGACCAGTCTAACCAATTTTAATATAAACTGAACGTATGAAAGCATGCCCAAAAGCAGTGGTTAAGGTCTTAATATTGACTTCGCTATTGCTTAATTTTTCTATTTTAAGAGCTATCTCGCAGGATGACTTTTCACCTTATGAAGAAAACACCGAGCAAACCGAACAATTAAAGCATGAAGATGAGTTTGAGAGTTTCGAAGAATTTGAAAGTTTTGAGCAATCAAATATTGCAGTTGAAACAGTTTGCATCGGAGAAAAAGGTTGTTGCAAAAAAGATAGAACCGTCGTTTGGGTTCTTAGTATTCTTGCACTCACTTTGCTAATTGGGTTTCTCGTTAAATATCCGGCAATTCGGAATTTGAGAGGTATCTTCCTAATTGCATCAGTAGTAGTGCTCGGTTTTTACAAAGGAGGCTGTCCCTGTCCTATTTCCAGTTTTCAAAACGTAATACTTGGGGTTCTCGGTGTCGATACCCACTGGAAATCGATGATATGGTTTATTGGGTTAATACCTGTCACCTACCTGGTGGGAAGGGTCTATTGTGGTTGGCTTTGTCATTTAGGAGCAATACAGGAACTCATCCACCTTCCTGGTAAAATAAAAATCCTGCAAACTGAAAAATCTCAAAAAATAATGAGACTGGTTCGTATTGTTATTCTCGTCGTGTTGGTCGTACAGCTGGTTACTACAAGAACAAACATTTTTATTCATTACGACCCATTTAAAGTTGCTTTCAATATGATTGGCGTCCACACCTTAAGCTGGATTTTACTGGGTTTGTTGTTGGTTAGCTCCGTATTCATATATCGTCCTTTTTGCAAAACTGTTTGTCCAATTGGACTGATTCTGGGTTGGGTTAATAAAATTCCAGGTGCCCGTGTAATTGGGAACAATGGAAAATGTGTGGGTTGCAAAACGTGTAACAATGAATGCAAAATCAGAGCTATAACCCGCGATGAAAAATTCAGCAAGCTGGACAATCAGGAATGTATTGTGTGCGGTGAATGCATCGGTAGTTGCCATAAAAATGCACTTTCCCTTTTTAGAAATAATAAAAAGAACCATCATGATCAGATTAAATGTGAGCGTTTGGAGCTGGAGTAAAAGAGCGGTACTGGTTTTGACGGTGATGGCCATCACTCAATTAAAAGGAAATGCGCAGGCTGAATGCCGAAGTATACTTGGCGCATACCTAAAACCCTTTTCGGACGAATCGCAATGGAGCTGGGGAACCGAATTAATTGCTTCTCCAGGTGTCATGAGTGACCGCTTTATCTTTAACGGGATGAATTACTGGGGACTCAATTATGAATCCGTCTCCATGAAACATCAGTTCTATTTTGAAGGCGCAGCTAAATATTGGTACAACAGCAGTGATGGTCCCGGTTTAAGTGGGACCGGTACAGCCTATCAGGATTTTAACAAACCGGAAAAGAAACATGTTGGATTTCGAGAACTCTATTATTCGCACTATGGAAAATGGAATATGAAGGCTGGTATTCAAACAGGGAAATCGGAAGGGAGTTTCTTGTTTGATGAGCGCTTTTTGGGAATAAAGCTTTCAAAAGAATTGGGGTCTGCGAAAATTTCAACTACTGCAGGGACAGTTTATGATGATATTGCCCGCATGCAGGATGTTTGTGGTACCCGGCACTTATACAATCTCGCCCGTGGAAATAAAATCAATTTTGTTGGTGACAAATGGCTTCAGTCTAATTTTGTTATGACAGAATTCAGTTGGTATCCCAACAAACAAAAAGAAGCTGTTGCTTCATCAACAAATGAGTTCGCAGTTTTAAAGGATGATTCTGAATCCGAAGAATTTGATTCCTTCTCAAGTGATATCAAAGATGAATTTGGGACTTTCGGTGATAACTCGAAGACTAAAAAAGTATTCCAGTTAAATCAATTCTCGTTTAGACTCTACGAAGAGTTTGGGGAGGTTTTTTATTCCTATCAGTATTATGGCGGGCTGAATGTAAACTTGCGAATTCTGGAAAGTATTGACTTAAAAACAGAACTGCTTGCTCAACATTTTGATGGGAATAATGCACTTATCTATCAATTGGGAATAAGTAAAGAGAAGTTTTGGAGTAATGGGTCCTTCTCTTCTTTCAATATTGAGTATGATGGCATGCACGCGCTCTCCGATAGCATCAGTCATTTTCCATCGTTTTCTAATCTTTTTAAAGGTGAAGTCATGCGGCTGGATATGATGCATTTACCATTAATGGAACTATCATTTGATCATCAGCTCTCCGGTAAAACTAAACCTGGGTTTGGCCTAAAATACATTCATCAATTTAAAGATGCCCATACGCGTGAAGTAGATTTGGAGTTTTCCTTAAAACCATGGAAGCACTTTCAGTGCTTTGCTATTGGGAGCTATGTGAAATCAGACATTTTACCTGAAGACAACTTTTTACTCAAACTGGAAGCCCATTTGGCTTTTTAAATGATTAAGCTATGGATTTGAATAGACGTATCTTTCTTCAACGATTAGCGGCATTAGGTGCCGGAGGTTCTTTACTTTCTTTAACATCATGCGAGCTGGCACAAATTGATCCTTTTTCCCTCTATTATATCAAAGATGATGAATGCTTGGGGTGTGGCAAGTGCATTGATGTATGTGGTTACGATGCAATTTCTCTAAACAAAAAAAGTACCTTCGAACTGGATGCAGACTCTTGCTCATTGTGCGGAAGATGCATTGATGCATGTGACGAAAAGGCGATTCATGTTCCGGCAGTCAAGTATTCTATTATACCGTCAGAATGTACCAGTTGCGGGAAATGTAAAGAAGTATGCGAACCTAATGCAATTGTTTTAGCCGAAGTCAATTATGTTTTTGAAGAATCCTTGTGTGTAGGTTGTGGAGATTGCATAGAGGCATGTAAAAAAGAAGGAAATTGCATCTCCTACGAACGTGAAATTTATTCTGTGCGAGGACGGTGTAATGGTTGTAGAGAGTGTATCCCTGTTTGTAAGTCAAATGCTATCACGATTTCTTGGGGGAAGGCTGTAATTGATAATTCAAAATGTACAAAATGTGGGAAATGTGTTATCGCATGCCGCAGATATGCAATAAATCCAGCGAGAGTAAAAAAAGACGATGAAGAGTGCACAAATTGTGGAAAATGTTTACCCACTTGTGATTTTCACGCAATTACAAAAACGTCGCAATCAGAAGAAATAGTTGACCCTTACATTGATAGAGCAAAATGTGTTGCTTGTAACAAATGCTACGAAGTTTGCGAATTAAATGCAATTGAAAAGGAGGTACCTGAGGTAATATTTGCTCCTTATATTGATAAGGATGAATGTAGCTCTTGTGCGCGTTGCTATAGCATCTGTGTGGACGACAACGCCATTAAAGCAACTATTGAAAAAGCATCAGTTATTGAATCGGCATGTAAATTATGTGGAGAGTGCCTCGATGTATGTGAATTCAATGCTGTTGGCCGTTAAATACAGAATTTAAAGTTGTTAAGTAATCTACATAAAAAACCCGGAACAAAGTCCCGGGTTTGATCAGCTAAAAGCTAAATTATGGAATAACTACTTAACTTCTCCGGCATTAATAAGCCATTCGGCTATCTGAACTGCATTTAAGGCAGCTCCTTTTTTAATTTGATCACCTACACACCAAAAAGTCAATCCTTTTGGATTCGAAATGTCTTTACGCAAACGCCCCACATAAACATCATCTTTACCCGCTACAAATAGCGGCATCGGATACTCTTTGCTTTGTGGCTTGTCAATCACGGTCAATCCTTCAAAATTTTCAAAGGCTTCACGAACCTGCTCAACACTTAATTCTTCTTCAGTTTCCAACCAGATAGCTTCAGAGTGAGAACGAGCAACAGGAACGCGTACGCAAGTTGCACTTACTTCTGCATCGGTATGCATAATTTTTTTGGTTTCCCAATTCATCTTCATTTCTTCCTTGGTATAATCGTTATCCAGGAAAACATCTATGTGAGGGATAATATTCATTGCCAATTGATACTGAAACTTATTAATGGTAGGCTCCTCTCCATTGGCTATTTGCTTGGTTTGTTCTTCCAGTTCGGCAATTCCCTGTGCACCGGCACCGCTGGCAGCCTGGTAAGTCGCGACCTGAACCTTGGTGATTTTTGAAAGATTATCAATCGGTTTTAAGGCAACCACCATTTGAATAGTCGAACAGTTTGGGTTAGCAATGATATTACGAGGACGATCTTTCGCATCTTCAGCATTTACTTCAGGAACTACCAACGGAACGTCATCATCGTTACGAAAAGCACTGGAGTTATCAATCATGATGGCTCCATGTTTTGTAATTGTTGTAGCAAATTCCTTAGAAATGGAAGCACCAGCAGACGTAAGGGCAATATCAATGTCCTTAAAATCGTCATTGTGCTTCAATTCTTTTACAGTCAGTTTTTCACCTCTGAATTCATACACATTACCGGCACTTCTAGCCGATCCAAATAAAACTAACTCATCAAGGGGGAAATTACGTTCGGCCAAAACGTTCAGAAACTCCTGGCCTACCGCCCCACTTGCTCCAACAACTGCAACTTTCATAAATCTAAAAATTTTTGTTAATTTGATAGCAAATATTAACGTTCTTCATACGTTGTTTAACGAGCGTAAAATTAGTTGATTGCTTTTAATATAACACACCATGAGCCACAAATCTTGGTTATTTCTATTCCTGATTATAAATTTCTTAACAATTGAAAGTTTTGGTGAGGGGAAATTGGCTGCAACTTCCAAATCAAAAGCTGAATTGACAATTTCTAAAAAATCGGAAATAATCATCAACGAAATACTGTTTGACTGCTATCCGGGAGGTGCCAACTTTGTAGAACTGTACAACAATTCTGATCAAACAATAGAGCTCGATCAGATGATGCTTGCAACCAGAAACGAAAATTCAGAATTGGAGCAACTAACTCCCATTACGAATGAAAAGCGACAATTAAAACCGAAAGAGTATTTGGTAATCAGCAAATCAGCTGAAAAAGTATTGGTATTCTACCAAACTAAAAACAAAAAGAATTTTATTGATGTGGAGCAAATGCCCAAACTTTCAAGTAGCTCCGGAAACCTTGTTTTGGTGGATAACAATCAGGAAGTAATTGATGAAGTGAATTATTCATCAAGCATGCACCATGCCCTGCTAATTGATGAGGAAGGTGTTTCCATTGAACGGATTGATCCGAATACCGATAGCATGGATAATGCAAATTGGACATCTGCATCCTCCCGCGTGGGATATGCAACCCCCGGTTACCAAAACTCCATGACTGGAAATTTTGTAGAAATCAGAGATGAAATCTTCATTGAACCCAAAGTGATTACCCCCAATAATGACGGTGATAAAGATTTTCTTAGTATTTATTACAATTTTGAGAATCCGTCTTATAAAGCAAATTTAAGCATTTACGATTCCAGAGGCTCTCTGGTAAATAAAGTAGTGAAAAACGAATCTCCGGGGCAGCATGGGGAATGGGTTTGGCTGGGAACACGTGATGATGGATCAAAAGCATCGCTCGGAGTGTATGTTATTCTAATTGAGTTATTTGAAAAAAACAGAAAGGTCAAGGAATTTAAAAAGAGCTGTTCAATCACCGACCGACTGTAATTTTTTGACACACGTAACGACCCATTAATAAAATAATTTCACCCTAAAAACTGACACTGTGAAAAGAAGTCTATTTTATTTCACATGGAAAGAGGTATCTCGTTCTTCCCACCTGGGAAAAAGCATTTCCACCAAAATAATCCTTGGATTTATCGCTTTGTACTTTGCCGCTAACTTTCTGGTTATGGGAATGTTCATTCCACAAATATTGGCTAACAAATTCCCAAACGAAAATCCCGTCAGCAAGTTCAACAGTTTTTTGCTTATCTATTTCGGATTTGACCTATTGATACGGGAAATGCTGCAAAATCTTCCAACAATTAGCTTTAAGCCATTGATTATTCTAAATGTTAAACGCGAACGAATAGCTCGGTATTTACTGCTTCGTTCAGTCTTTCATTTTTTCAATTTTCTCCCTTACTTCCTACTGATCCCGGTTTGCTTTTCATTAACCTTTGTCCATTATCCAGGCTTACCAGGAATCGCATGGCTTCTCTCCCTTATTTTGCTCATCTTCACGAATCATTTCTTGTCAATTTATCTGAAATGGTGGATTAACAGCAACAGTTTTGGCTTTTATGTTTTTATCGGGCTTTTTGCTACAATCTATGCCATTGACTATTTCAATATTGTAGATATTGCTGGTGCTTTTGGGAGTTTTCTGGATACGCTTCTTCTGCATCCCACATGGATCCTCGCAATTTTGGTCTTACCGGTGTCACTGTATGTACTAAATTATAACTACCTGCGTAGCAAACTTTATCTGAATTTAATTGAAAAGCAGCATAAAAATGCCAAAATCCGTGATTATGGATGGTTAAGCAGATTTGGTGAATATGGCAAATTTATTTCGCTGGAAATGCGACTGATATGGAGAAATAAACGTCCGCGATCACAATTTCTAATGACCATTGCATTTTTGCTTTATGGATTACTGATTTATAAAGACACGGGAAGTGGCATTCCTGATTTTATCCTCATCATTGGAGGACTAATGATGGTATCTATTTTCTCTATTTCCTATGGCCAGTTCTTCCCCGCCTGGCACAGCAATTATTTCTCTATGTTGATGGTTCAAAACTTCCGCATGAAGCAATTTCTGCAATCATTCTATTTCTTGAACCTGGCAGTTTGTTTGATATATTATCTACTCACTCTTCCTTATGTTTTATTAGATGATCGGGTCATCTATTATCATACGACCATGCTGATTTATCACATTGGCATCAATATGAACCTGATCTTTTTATTCGGAAGAGGAAGTAGCAGGGCATTGGATCTAGGGGGATCATCCATGTTTAATTACCAGGGAATGGGTGCCACCCAATGGTTAATCGCTTTGCCAATGATGCTGGTGCCGGTACTATTATATATTTTATTCAAGCTAATTCTAAATCCTATGGGTGCCCTGCTGGTTTTGGCCGGATTAGGGTTAACAGGAATACTGGCTCAGCCTTATCTTTTTCAGTATTTCACGAAAGAATATCTTAAACGTAAACATCAACTAATCAAAAACTACAAAAACTCCTGATCATGATTGAAGTAAAAGAACTTATCAAAGCATATAATAAGGAAATCGCACTCAATATTCCGGAACTAAAAATTGAAAATGGTCAGTTATTTGGGTTGGTAGGAAATAACGGAGCTGGAAAAACCACCTTGTTTAATTTAGTTCTTGATTTAATTATTCCCAGCAAAGGAAGTGTCTTTAGTGGAGAAATTGAGGTTCAAGAATCCGAAGACTGGAAAGCGTATACAGGTGCGTTTATCGATGAAAGTTTTACTATTGGCTATCTGACACCTGATGAATATTTTGCTTTTGTTGGCGAACTGCGGAATATGAACCAAGCAGACATAAAACAATATCTCGATAGTTTTCAGGAATTCTTCAACGGTGAAATATTAGGTAAAAGCAAATTTATCCGTGATCTCTCAAAAGGAAACCAAAAAAAAGTGGGTATTGTTGCTGCAATGATGGGAATTCCGCAGGTAGTTGTTCTGGATGAGCCTTTTGCCAATCTGGATCCAAGCTCTCAATTTAAACTTCGAAAAATTATCAAAGAGTTTGCCGCCACGAATGGCTCAACCTTCCTGATTTCTAGTCACACGCTTGATAACATCACTGATGTATGTTCCAGAATTGTCATCCTTGAAAAAGGGAAAATCGTGAAAGATGTTGCTAAAACAGAAACCACACTCCAGGAATTGGAGGAATTCTTTATAGCTGAGAAAAGTGTAGCTTTTGATAGTTGAGAAGAATTCGGAAAGCTCAAATGAGTGCAAACATTATCACCAGCAAAATAAAAAGCATAAAAAGAATTAGCTGATTGCGCACGAACAATCCCAATAAGATTAAAGTTTCCAGCTCTTCGCAATTTGCTATATAAATCTCAATGGTTCCTTTGTCTTTGGTGAGCAATTCATTGCTTTGGTAAGTTATAATTTCTTCCCCGTTAAATTTCCATGCCCAACGAGATTGCCAAAAGTTTTTGATCTCCAATTCAAATCGTTTGCCATTGATAAGAACATCACTTTTGGGATTGAATAAATTTATCATGATTGATGCCAAAAGCGATTGATTGTTAGCATCGAATATTTCAAGTTTGGAAAGAAAAAAATCGCGTGAAAGTAAAAAACGGCGTCCCTGCAAAGTAGCAACAGCATCTGAACTCACCATATTTTTCCACTCAATCTGACCAATCTGCTCCTGGCTTCTGGAAATGATGAGCTTACTTCTAAACACTCCTTTTGTCCAAAAAAGCTTTTCCATATTTCATTGCATAACCGCCATGCAATTTATAAAAAATTGACTAAAAAAAACGAAGATTGATATTGTTTGAATATTAAAAAAGCTTCTTCCGTTTAAGCAAAAAACCATGGAGTACCTGTTGAAATTTCTCGTTAATATCGGCCTCAATCAAATCGATGTGATACTGTCCGCATTTTACTTTTAAATCATCAAAATATTCCTGTACGGCCTTGGTATAATTCTTTTTCAACTCATTAGGAGAAAACCGGATATGCTGACCACTTTCCAAATCAACAAACTTGTACGGGCGATTCTGGAAATCAAACTTTCGCTCCTGTTTGTGGTCAGTAACATGGAAGAGAATCACTTCATGCTTATTGTAACGCAGATGTTGCAGTGCTGAAAATAATTCATCGGTTTTGGTTTCATCCATCATATCACTGAAAATAATGATCAACGAACGTTTATGAACTTGCTCTGCTATTTGATGAAGTGCAGCGACTGTATTGGTCGTTTTTCGCAGTTCAGTCTGGTCCGAAGTCAATAGTCCTGACAGTTTCCCGTATAAAAGCTCAGCATGCACCGATGAAAGTCTATTTTCGGAATGGAATTCAATGTGATCAGAAAAAAGAGTTAAACCAACCGCATCCCTTTGCTTTCTCATCAGGTAAATTAGCGCGGCCGCTGAATAAACTGAAAACGCCAATTTGTTGAAAAGCTTTTTTTTCTTCCCCTTTTCATACGGGAAAAGCATGGAAGAAGAGGTGTCAATCACCAGCTGACAGCGAAGATTGGTTTCTTCCTCGTATTGCTTCACATACAGGCGATCGGAGCGGGCAAACAATTTCCAATCAATGTGTTTGGTCGATTCACCAGCATTGTACTGCCGATGTTCAGCAAATTCAACTGAGAATCCATGAAAAGGACTTCGGTGCAATCCAGTGATAAATCCCTCCACCACTTCTCGGGCAATGAGTTCCAAATTATCAAACTGCTGAAATTCCTGTATGTCAAATAGCTTATCCATGTATTGCAAAAATAGCCGAATTCAAGCCGAAAGCAAACTTATTTCACTACACATAAACGCAGCTTAACAAACATTCAGAAAAAGAAAATGCCATCACAATACCGGATGGCATCTATATCATCTTTATTCAAGCAGATTATTTAACTGGAATCTTAATAATGGAGTTCGAATCAATATTTAATGATTCCATTACTGAATTTATACTATTAATTTCAAGGGACTTATTTTCATAGCTGTCTGCTGGAATCACCGCAATCCTAAAAGTTTGATTTTCAGTTTCAGCTGGCAGCAGTCCGCCAACAGTTTCTTCAATGAAAATTTTGACATCTTCCACTGTATAATCAAAATTGTACTGAATTAATCCCTCATCCAGAAGAATAGTTTGTGGAAGCGGACGCCAAACATCCAGAACTCCATTATCTGTTTGAACTTCTTCCCACAAAAGGTAAACCATCACGATATCGGTAGAATAAATTTCAAAATCATTCGGAAAAACGAAAAACGCTTCAAATCCATTTTCTTCTGTAAAATCGACTGTTTTTTCAAAAATAGTCCCTAACAAAGAAGTCCCGTCAAATCCGTCCTGACCATCCACGCCATCTCGTCCCGGAGGACCAATAGGGCCTTCACACGAAGAAAAAACAGCAATTGAAAGGACGATTAAAATTTTAGTAATTGTTTTCATATGATTAAATTTTCAAGTTATTGTATTCAGATCTCTCGTTTATGAATTAATACTAAGAACGTGTATGGTACCCGTTAAAACAATATTAATGCCAGAAAATAGAGATGAAGATTTTCTGTCTGCTTAATCTAGAATGTCAACCAATCGAATATCAAAACTCAATACAGCATTCGGTGGAATCTTACTACTTGTTCCTTTTCGTCCCCAAGCCAATTCCGAAGGCACCCAAAACTTATATCGACTCCCTTTTCCCATTAACTGCAGTCCTTCCTGTAAACCTTCGATTAACTCTTCTAATTTTACTTCATCCGGCTTATTCTTTCGGTAGGTGTCTTCCAAAATATTTCCATTTAACAACAAGGCTCGTTGATGAATTAAAACAGTACTGTACACATTGGGTTTCTCACCTTCAACGTCTTCAACTACCTTGTATTGAAGTCCACTGGATGTTTCAAACACCCCTTCTTTTTGAGTATTTTGCTTAAGAAAGTCTTCACCAATTTTTTGATTGTATCCAGCCGAACTTTTATTCTTTTCTCGTTTCTCTCTTTTTGCCACAACTTGTTTTTTGCACAAAAGTAATAAAGATTAAATCCCTTTTCCACCAACAAAATACCCGTTGCGTGAAATTGCAACTATTCAAATTGCTCCGCACAACGGGTATTGTAGCCTGTTTATTAAAAATCAAATACCGCTAAAATCTATATTTTCAAATAATAATGACGGCGTTTGCCATGAGGAATCCAACCTTGGATCATTTCCCACTTCTGCGAGACTCATCCACAAATCCATCATATTTCCAGTAATATTCATTTCAGAAACCGGTTTTACCAATTCACTATTTTCAACAAGAAATCCATCAATCCCGTATGAAAAATCACCAGTAGTGCCATTGGTATTTCCACCATTAAAACCTGTCACCAGGATACCGTCCTTCATTGATTTAACGAGACTCTCCAGATCTTTGTCACCAATCTCAAAAATCAAATTCGATGTTTCACCTGTGGTTGGGTCCATTTCCAGCTTTTTACCATAATAGGTATCAATGAAGTAAGTTCCAAGTACGCCTTTATCAAAAACAGTGCGTTTTTTTGAAGCCAAGCCTTCTCCGTCGAAAAGTTGCGAACCTCGTCCTCCAATAATAAATGGGTCATCGGTCAAGGTCAACTTATCGGATGCAACCTTCTCTCCCAACTTGCCGATTAAAAATGAATTCTTTTGCTGCAGGTTGTAGCCATCCAGCGCACTCAAAAGCGGATAAAATAACCGACCAACAGAACGGTTTTCAACAATCATCGAATATTTCCCAGACTTAATTTTCTCTTGCCCGATTCGTTTAACCGCACGAGACAGGGCTTTTGAACCAATCTCCGTTTTCTTCAACTTGTCAAAGAAAATGGCATTTTCGCTCCAATGATCACTTGGACGAGCATCACCACCATCAATAGAAACAGAAGCAGAAATACCAAAATTACTGTTCTGAGTATCTCCTTCAAAACCATTACTGTTCACCATAATTCGACTATTCATCCCGTCGTTGTATGAAGCCGTAACTGAAATAATCCGCTCATCCTTTCCAACAGCTTCCTTTTCAGCCTCAAAAGCTAATTCTACTTTTGTAGCAGGATCTATTTCATCATAGGTAATGTCAAGAGTTTGTAAGTCTTTTTCCTCTCCTTTAAAATACAATTCTGGTTCAGGAAGAGTGCGCAAAGGATCTTCAGACAGAAAACGTGTGCCAGCAATTCCCTGCTCAATAAAACGAGCGAGCTCGTCCTTTTTCAACCGGTTTGTCCGTTGTACCGAATATTTGTTATCCACAAATAAACGAATGGTCATGCTACTTTGTATTGCTTCCTTAAGTGTGTCAATCTTTTGTTCGCGGACATCAATATTACTACTTTTACTTTCAGAAATGATTACACCAGCCTGACTAGCACCACTGTCCAAAGCATGTTGCATCGCCCATTTGGCTAATTTATATTTTTCTTCTTTTGTCATTTTAATTCAGTTTTTTCAGATGAATAATCAGTTAGGCATTCACACCACCTACCGTTAATTTCTTAACCAAAACGGTTGGCAACCCACAAGTAACCGGTACTGATTGTCCGGATTTACCGCAAGTCCAGGTGCCATTATCTATTAAATAGTCATTGGCACACATTGTAATATCTGCCAATGCTTGTGGCCCATTACCAATAATGTTAATGTCCTTTATTGGTTGTGTTAATTTGCCATTTTCAATCAGATAACCTGATTTAACGAAGAATGTAAAATCACCAGCTCCAATTTTAACTTCTCCATTACTGAAATTATCAACGTAAATTCCGCTTTTCACATTGGTGATAATATCGTCTTTCGAATGTGGCCCAACTTCCATGTATGTTGAACGCATTCGCGGGAGTGGCACGTGACGGAAAGATTCCCTTCGTCCATTTCCGGTTGGACTGACATCATAGTGCTTGGCACTGATTCGGTCGTGAATATAACTGTTCAGTACGCCATCTTTAACCAAATAGGTTTTTTCAGATTGAGTACCTTCATCATCCATATTGATTGAGCCCCGGTTGCCCGGAAGTGTACCATCATCAATAATATTGACAAAATTTTCTGCCACTTTTTTGCCCATTTTATCTGCAAAAATAGAGGTGCCTTTTCGATTGAAGTCTGCTTCAAAAGTATGACCTATTGCCTCATGCAATAAGATACCCGATCCTCCAGCTCCCATTACAACCGGCATTTCTCCTGCTTTGGGTTTGGTCGCGTCAAACAAGATCGACGTTTTGTCAATCGATTCCTGAGCAAGCAAATCGATGAGTTCGTCATTTAAAAACTCAAAGCCTTTGCGAAAAGAACGGGACGTATATGAGTTCTCCATTTTCCCGTTTTTCTCCATAATACATACTGCTCCCATACTGACCAATGGACGATAATCGTAAGTAACCAAACCCTCTGAGTTATAGAAAAGCACGTAGCTTACCTCGTCTGTCTGGTATACATTCACCTTTGAAACTCGCTCATCCAAAGAAAAAATCTTATCATTCAACTTTTGAACAAAGGATACTTTTTGTTGAACACCCACTTCTTCCCACGACTTTTCAACAGAATAAAAATCAGGGGGAATAGCTTCTGCCAACTCATCTGCCGGAATATTTTTTGTCCCACTTGCAATATTTGCAGCTGTCTTGGCTGCTTTCAACATGGCATCAGTGCTTATGTTCTCTGAATATGCAAACCCCGTTTGGTCTCCTTTCAACACCCTGATTCCAACACCGAAATCAATATTGGAATATGCCCTATTCACTTTCCCGTCTTCCAAGCCAAGACTATTCAAAATTTTATGCTCAAAATACAAATCAGCATAATCGCCACCTTTACTTAAAGCTGTAGAGATAACTTTTCTCAATACACCTGGGCTTACTTCAAAATGATCCAGATAAGCTTGAACATTAGGAGGAATTACTGTGCTTTGACAAGACTGCACAATGGATGGAATTAATAAACTCCCAGCCATTCCAGCCCCGCTTGTTTTTAGAAATTTTCTTCGGTTAACATTCATTGTTGTTTTTTTAAGGTTATAGAGTTGTAAGTATTATCAAATGTTGTTTTGGGGGTTAATAATAGAATATGTATTGAAGTGAACATTAAAATTACGAAATGTTCGGCAAAAGATTACATAGTGAAAAACATAATTTCAATCGCCTTCCAAACAATATACCGCATACTGCGTAATAGGGGGTACTTCAAATAAAAATGTATTCTTTTTCCCAGCACAGGGTGTTTTTACAAGAAGGGCCTCCAGCAAAAATAAGACTTATGAAACATATCCCTATCAGACAAAGGGGATTTGATCAAAAAGACAACAACTATGTAAATTTTGTATTAATTTTTTACAATTTGTTTCGATAATATTTATAATTTTGGCATTTCGTTCTATTTTTGATTCCAAATTTCTGAAAAATAATATCATTAACTTATAAATTGTAACAACATGAAATCAAAATTGGAGTATATCTGGTTGGACGGATACAAGCCAACACAAACATTGAGAGCAAAAACAAGAATTGCTGAAAATTTTAGTGGAAAATTAGAGGATTGTCCAGTATGGTCTTTTGACGGATCTTCAACTCAACAAGCTGAAGGTGGAGACTCTGATTGTTTATTGAAACCAGTTGCTATTTATCCAGATCCAACAAGGAACAATGCTTATGTTGTAATGACAGAAGTATTAAATGCTGACGGAACTCCTCACGCAACGAATGGTCGTGCGACTATTACTGAAGAAGATGAAGATTTCTGGTTTGGATTCGAGCAAGAATATTTCTTGATGGATCCTCAAACTAATAAACCTCTTGGATTCCCAGCTGATGGTTATCCAGCTCCTCAAGGACCTTACTATTGTGGTGTAGGTGCTGATAAGGCTTTTGGCCGTGAAATGGTTGAAGAACATTTCGATGTTTGTTTAGAAGCTGGGTTAAATGTTGAAGGTATCAACGCAGAGGTAGCTGCCGGACAGTGGGAATATCAAATTTTTGCTAAAGGTGCTCATGACGCAGGAGATCAAATTTGGGTTTCACGTTACTTTTTAGAAAAAATTGGTGAAAAATACGGAGTTGTTGTTGACTGGCATCCAAAACCACTTGGAAAAGAACTTGACTGGAATGGTTCAGGTATGCACGCAAACTTCTCTAACGGTTTAATGAGAACTTGTGGTGACAAAAAAGTATTCGATGCAATTTGCGAAGAATTCGGAAAACACATCCAAGAGCACATTGACGTATACGGAGCTTATAATGACCAACGTCTAACAGGTCTTCACGAAACTGCTGCAATTACTGATTTCAGCTATGGTGTATCTGACCGTGGTTCTTCTATCCGTATTCCTGTTGGAACTGTTGAAGATGGTTGGAAAGGTCGTTTGGAAGACCGTCGTCCTGCCTCAAACGGTGACCCATACAAAATTGCTGCTGTGATTATCAAAACTACTCACAAAGCAGTTGCTGCATTGTAATATTGACAAACAAAGCATATAAAAAGCTGTTCCGTTTGGAACAGCTTTTTTTGTATCTATTCTATACCTCTAATATACAACTACTCCACAGCAACTGATTCACATACATAGTTCGGTATTATTCCAGAACTTCGGATTTTCATTTTTGCATTCTCAGGCAAAGTATTCCCCGATAAAACCAGGGCAGTGTCAAAACCGAATTTATTACCACCAATAATATCAGTATACAAAGTATCTCCCACCATTAAAATTTCATCCTTTCGAAGCGGTCCTTTATTTTGAGCCATTTCATAGGCGAACATAAACATCTGAGCATCGGGCTTCCCAAAACGAATGAAACGTTTACCAACAATTTCCTCAACCATATCAGCTAGTCCGCCAATCGCAACAGCAATATCCTTTCGATTAACCGGATAATTTATATCCGTATTGGCAACTACAACTGACATATTTCTACGTCGCAATAAATTAATCACCTTATTAATATCATGATTCCAGTCAAATCCTTCATCATCTAAAAAAACCAGGCATTTAATACGATCCAAATGCTCTTCTTCATCCAAATTTAACGTGCTAATGGGGAGCGTTTGAAGTCCGGCAGTCTCAATATAATGTGCAGAGCGCTCTGTTCCAAGATAAGCAACAGTACCCGTCTTAATTTTAGCTTTCAGGAAATCCATCGCGAGCATCCCCGAAGAAATTACCTTATCTGTTGTGATCGTGCTAATCCCTTTTGAGTGATAACCTAATGCCAAATCCTTTTGACTTCTTGAAGCATCATTTGTCAGAATGTAATAATCAATTCCTAGAGAATCCAGGTATTCAAAAGTCTTATCAATTCCATTGATTAGGCCCTTATGATTTTTTAAAACACCAAATGCGTCAAAAAATACAGTTTTGTAATTTTTAACTATTTCTCTAAACTCCACTGTCTTCATCTTTCTATAATTTTAGGGTTTTCAGGATCTTCTCTACCTGATAATTTTTATCTATTGCTGGAAAATAGAGATCAAATGCTTCTTGTCTAAGCTTTTTGGCAAAATTCTCCCTGAAAAAGTAAGGCCCATCCTTAATCACATAATTCAATATAAAGAATCGATAAACCTCTTTTATCAATCTAACTTCGGGCTCAGTCAAAGGATAAATTCGATGATATTCTTTCAGGAACATCATGAAACGCTCCTCCATCAGGGGATCAACGAGATAGCTAAATACGGTCCGATCACCAACATCAGAAACCACCCTGCTGAAGAAATAAAAATCCATCACACGGCTCGATTCACGAAACCAATCATAATCCCAGCGTGAATAAAATTTACCATCACTCCGAACGGAAAAGTTTCCTATATTCCAGTCAACAAATACAGGGATTGTTTCTATCTCAGTTGTATAATTAACCTTATCAGCTCCTTCCAAAAACAATTCGCATTGGCGACGAAGCGTATCTTCATGTTGTTGATTTTCACAGAATCCACCACAATTAAGAACCTTCGTTAGTTTTCGAATATCGGTAATCACATTTTTAGAAGCCATTGGCAATTGCTTACTTACATTATAACATGCTTTGTGAAAGCGTGCCAACTCTCGTCCCATTTTGCGAACCTGCTTATCATCAAGCCGTCTGGGTAATTTTTGCTTAAACTTAATTGGATTGTAAAAAACTACCCAGGCTGAACTTTTATTTTGATGATAACGATAAATAAAAAGCTCATTCTTTTTCACTAATGATTGGGCAAGAAAATTCTCATAAGGCATTTCCAAATTATTGGCCAAATTATTGATGATGATATGATCCTCACGGAAATCCTCAAATTTCCCATATTCAGAGAGTTTTGCAAAAACGGGTTGTCTGTTGAAAAACGAAATCTTATACACATGATTGGTCGACACATGGGCACTTACATCGTAAATACCTCTTATCTCGTGACGGTCATCAAACTCTTCCCATGCCAGTCGGATTATCTGAAAATAATCAAGCGTTTGCATAACTTCTATTTTAGTCTGTTTCTCTAAAATTTGCATGAATTAAATAATTTCAAAATATCTTTTTAGTTCCCAATTGGTAACCGCTTTAGAAAACTCTCTCCATTCCCACTTTCTGGTATTGGTAAAATGATCAACAAAAGCTTCGCCAAACAGCTCTTTTGCAATTGCAGATTTTCGCATATTATTACTCGCATCCATAAGATTTTGAGGCAATCGAATAGCCTCCTTCTGCGCATATGCATTTCCTACCGTCGGCTTGATATCCAATTTCAATTTATTTTTTATTCCATATAATCCGGAAGCCAATGATGCTGCCATTGCCAGGTAAGGATTAGAGTCAGATCCTGGAACACGCATTTCCAGACGAGTTGATTCTTCATTTCCATTAATAACCCTTACGGCAGTTGTCCGATTATCTTTTCCCCAGGTCATTGTCGTAGGAGCCCAGGCCCCCTCCCTCAAACGCTTGTAACTATTTATAGTAGGTGCGTACATGGGCAGAATATCCGGCAAGCAATAAAGCAGACCTGCTAAATAACTTTGCATCGTTTCACTCAAATCTCCATTCGTTCCAAGCAAAAACAAATTACGATCTGTTTCCTTATCCCACAAACTTTGATGCAAATGCCCGCTACACCCCGGAAGATCTTCATTCCATTTTGCCATAAAACTGGCAATGATTCCATGTTTATATGCAATTTCCTTTACTCCATTTTTAAACAAAATTGCCTTATCAGCTGCGGCTAAAACTTCGTCATAACGAATAGCCGCTTCATAGACTCCTGGTCCAGTCTCGGTATGAAGCCCCTCAATTGGAACATCAAACTTTGCCAGCATATCAAACAAGTCATTGAAGTAGTCAGAATACAAAGTAGGCCTCAACATCGAATATCCAAACATACCCGGTGTGAGTGGAGTCAATTGATTGTAATTAGACTCAGCCAGCTCGTTCGGTGTACCCACGAAATTAAACCACTCAAACTCCTGTGAAAAGATCGCTTTATACCCTAATCCGTCAGCTTGCTTTCTTATCCTTTTCAACAAACTTCTAGGACAAGCAGTCAAATCCTCTCCTTTATCGGAACTAAAATCTGCAAGGAAAAAAGGCAGTGAATGATCCCATGGAATGGTACGATAAGTATCCAAATCAATACGGGCTCTTGCGTCCGGATAACCGGTATGCCATCCTGTTAATTTCGAATTGTCATAACACTTATCATTGGCATCCCATCCAAAAACCACATCACAAACGCCTATATCCTTTTGTGCAACCTCTAAAAATTTATCCTTATGAATAGTTTTTCCTCGCAGAATACCATCAATATCAGATAAAGCAAACTTTACTTTAACATGATCGTTATCCCTAATATTCTTTATAATATCTGTCTTGTTCATTCTTCTATACTTATTCAATTTTTCGGTGTCTCTTACCAAATTAAAACTAATGTAGCATTTTTAACAAATATTTTATTGAAATAATGAAAACACTTCCTACCTGTTAGATAACAAGAAATAAATACGAAGGGAAAAATCACAAGAAACTATATTGATAAATAGAATAGAGATTTAGATAAAATATAGTTCATAAAAACTTCGAATGGAATCTTCCCTTAGACAATTAACAAAACACAAAAAGCAAATATTTGCCAGGAACCTATCAAAAAATACAAGGTCTTTGCTTAAAAAATAGCAAAATGCGAATAAAATAATACAAAATCAACAGGGTTCATTCAAAATTCATTATTTTTGAAAGGTTTTTGACACCGGCTTGAAATTGAAGAAATTATACTAACAATAAACAGATTTAAAATGGCTGAATTTAGATTTAAAGCACTTCAGGAAGTTCTTTCCCGTCAACCTTTGGTGGTAAGACGTGAAGATAATTTGACCTCAGATTTTTATGCGATCAATGTATTCGATAGGCCAAAAATGAAAAAATACCTTTCAAAGGAAGCATTCAAGGCAGTAAGTGATGCTATTGATCACAGCTCTCCAATTGATCGGAAAATGGCTGATCAGGTAGCTCAGGGCATGAAAGCCTGGGCTACAGAAAATAGAGCAACCCACTATACACACTGGTTTCACCCTCTTACGGACGGAACTGCAGAAAAACACGATGCATTCATCACTCACGGTGAAAGCGGAGGCGTTGTTGAAGCTTTTTCAGGTAAATTATTAGCTCAGCAGGAACCTGACGCATCTTCATTTCCAAGTGGAGGTATTCGACAAACGTTTGAGGCACGTGGCTACACAGCGTGGGATGCTTCATCGCCCGCATTTATTGTTGACGGAACTCTTTGTATTCCTACTGTATTCATTTCATACACAGGTGAAGCTCTGGATTATAAAACACCACTGCTGAGAGCTTTACAAGCTGTAGACAAAGCAGCAACTGCAGTTTGCTCATATTTCGACAAAAACGTTACCAAAGTACATGCGAATTTAGGATGGGAACAAGAGTACTTCCTGATTGATGATGCATTGTACATGGCCCGCCCCGATCTTGTATTGACTGGCCGCACCCTAATGGGACATGCTTCAGCCAAGGATCAACAACTAGACGACCATTATTTCAGTTCTATTCCGACGCGAGTTTATCGTTATATGGAAGATTTGGAAAATGAAGCTTACAAGTTGGGTATTCCCGTAAAAACTCGTCATAATGAGGTAGCTCCAAACCAATTTGAAGTCGCACCAATTTATGAAGAATGTAACCTGGCTAATGATCACAACCAATTGCTAATGGACATTATGAAGAAAGTGGCACGTCGCCATAACTTCCAGGTTCTTTACCATGAAAAACCATTTGCAGCAATTAATGGATCAGGAAAACACAACAACTGGTCACTGGAAACAAATACTGGTGTTAACTTGTATTCACCAGGGAAAAACCCAAAAAGTAACCTACAATTCTTAACTTTTGTTGTTAACACATTAAAAGCGGTATACGACAACCAGGATTTACTACGAGCAAGCATTTTAAATGCGAACAACTCACATCGTTTAGGTGCAAATGAAGCACCTCCTTCAATCCTTTCTGTATTTCTTGGCTCAGAAGTCAGCCAAATGCTGGACTTGATGGAAGAAGCTGTAGTTGACAGAAAGATGACACCTGACGAGAAGACTGCATTGAAATTAAATATCGGACGTATTCCAGAAATTATTTTAGATAATACTGACCGCAACCGGACTTCTCCATTTGCCTTTACCGGAAACCGATTTGAATTCCGTGCAGTTGGCTCATCTGCAAACTGTGCTCCTGCAATGATCGCTTTAAACACAGCCGTCGCAGCCCAGCTAAATAGATTTAAAAGTGAAGTGGATGAAATTATCGCTACTGGCATTAAAAAAGATGAAGCAATCTTCCAAGTATTGAAAAAACTTATCATTGAATCAAAACCAATTCGCTTTGACGGAAACGGATACAGTGATGAGTGGGTTGAAGAAGCCGCAAAACGTGGATTAACTAATGTTAATAGTGTCCCTGACTCATTGGCTGCCTATTTAACTGATGATGTTAAAAAACTTTTCGCCAGCCAGGATGTGCTTTCAGAAAAAGAATTGGAAGGAAGAACAGAGGTTGAGTATGAAAAGTACACCATGAAAATCCAGATCGAAGCTCGCGTTCTGGGTGATTTGGCTATTAATCACATTGTTCCAACAGCGGTGCAATACCAAACCACTTTGCTCAATAATGTGAGATACCTGAAAGAAGTATTCTCTGAAGCTGAATTTGAAGAATTAGCAGTTGGACGCAAAGAACTGATTAAAGAAATTAGTGGACATATTTCATTCATTAAAATCAAAGTGAAGGAAATGGTCGATGCAAGAAAAGTTGCTAATGTTATCGAAGATCCAGTTGAAAAAGCAAAAGCTTACGAAAAAACGGTTCGCCCTTACCTGGATGAAATCCGTTATCACATTGACAAGCTTGAACTAACAGTTGACAATGAGCTTTGGCCGTTGCCAAAATATCGCGAACTATTATTTGTAAAATAATATCAATCAATTCCATTTATGCAGACCCTCATGCTATGCATGGGGGTTTATTTTTTAACAATCAGTTTTATTCTGAATTAGAATTCTTCATCCGTACCCACAATTATTTTTGTATTTTAGGCAGCCATGAATCATCAAAAAACAACTTATTCAGCACCTGCCTTGATCTTTCTAATGTTACTTCTTACTGCTTGCGGAAGCAACAAGTTTTTATCAGGACGTAAACATTTCAATAACGGTGAATATTTTCTGGCTGCTGAGGAATTTAGAGACGTTTACTCAAAACTCAAAAACAAAAATGAAAAAGCAGAAGCAGCCTATATGCTGGGTACCAGTTATAAAAAACTGGGAGAGTATAATAAATCAATTCCATGGTTAAAAAACGCATTACGCTATCAATATCCAGAAAAAGAATTACCTCTAAAACTCGCTGAGGCCAACAAGGCATCCGGAAAACTTGAAGAAAGCACCTCTTTGCTACAAGAGTATCTTAAAAATAATCCTGGTCATATTGCAAGTCAAAACAGCCTGGAGGCAAACAAAAAATATCCCGAATGGGAAAAAGTCCCCACTCTGTGCAAAGTTGAAAGAGACTCCAGGCTTAGTTCGCCATGGAATGAGCATGCAATCAGTTTCATAGAATCCGAAAAGCAAGTAGCAATTTCCTCCTCAAAAGAAGGAGCAACCGGCAAAAAAAACAGTCCAGTGGATGGGCAAACTTTCGCTGACATCTATTTCTCTGATTTTAACAAAGAACTTCAACGATGGGAACTTCCGACAGAACCGAAGGACGCAAACCTGAACAGCAATGAACATGAAAGCTATATTAACTTTTCACCAGACGGAACGAAATTAATAATGGTTCGTTCAGGTTATTCTGAAAATGGCCCGGGCAAATCACATTTATATGTAAGTGAAAAAAACAACGAGGAATGGTCTCCTCTGCTTTTAGTGCCTTTTTGTTTAGATGGAGCAGATTACCCACAGGCAAGTTGGGCATGTAATGGGAAGGAAATATTCTTCGCGTCAAACAGAAATGGTGGGTTAGGTGGATTCGATATCTGGAAAACGAAATGGATGGAAAATAACCAATTTGAAGAACCTGTTAACCTGGGGACACCAATTAATACTCCCGGCAATGAAATTTATCCATTTGAAAGACACAGTGGCACTCTCTATTTTTCCTCTGATTTTCATCCGGGAGCAGGAGCCCAGGATATCTTCAAAGCCAGCAATCTCGGAGGAAAATGGAAAGTTAAAAATATGGAGCTTCCTATTAATTCCTATGCAGACGACCTGGGAATTGTTTTTGCAAAAGAAGGAGAAAGTGGATTTCTACTTTCAAACAGAAAAGGAAGTCGGGGCTTGGATATATATCGTTTTTCACTCCCGCCCCATTTATTCATGTGTTTCGGGAAAGTTTTCAATGATGAAACCGACTCCATCATCCCAAATGTAAACATCCGCGTTCTTGGAACGGATGGCTCTGTAGCGAAATTGGTTACCAACAACGGCAAATTTCAGCTTGAACTGCTACCAGATAACGAGTACACATTGATTGCCTACAAAAAAGGCTTTCTAAATGCACAAGCTAAAATATCAACCATTGGGCTGAACAATGCAAAAGAATTTAAGCTTGACTTTAAACAAAAACCAACTGATAATCCCATCCGCCTGGAAAATATTTTCTATGAAACTGGCAAATGGGAACTGTTACCAACATCTCAAAAATCATTGGATGAACTGATTGGAATTCTTAATATCAATCCTGACATCAATATCGAAATTAGTGCTCACACCGACGAAGTTGGAGCGGATAATTTCAATTTGGAATTATCCCAAAAAAGAGCCAACGAAGTGGTAAATTATTTAAAACAGAAAGGAATAGCATCAAGTCGACTTCAAGCCAAAGGATATGGTGAAAAGAAACCCTACATCGCAAACACAAAACTTGCCCGGAAAATGAAATTTCTACAATCGGGAGTTTCCCTGTCATCAACATACGTTTCAACTTTAAATACAGAGCAACAAGAAATTGCCAAAAGCCTCAACCGGCGAACGGAGTTTGAGGTAATAAACCATTAATAATACTCATGCAATAGCCAGAGTAAGCAAACTTATTTTGGCGTCACATTTCTTGTGAATAGCAGAAATACAAGCTTCAAGAGTTGCACCAGTTGTAACAACATCATCAACAAGCAAAATGTGTTTATCTTCCAATTCAGATGGATTCACCAATTCAAAAATACCTTCCACATTTCTCCAGCGTTCATACCTGTTTTTTCTAGTCTGAGTTTTGGTATTAACGATCCTTTTCAATGAAGAATTATCAATTGGAATACCTAACGAATTCGACAATCCCAACGAGAGATGATAGCTTTGATTATAACCACGCTTTCGCTCTTTCTTAGGATGAAGTGGAACTGGCAGTATAAGATTCAAATCATTCACGAATTTAGAACCCTGAAGATTCGAAGCAAATAGTTTTCCGATGTATTCTCCCAATTTATCCATGCCCCTATATTTCAAATGATGAAGAATTTTTTGATAATCACTCCCTTTTTGAAACTCAAAGAATGCAGTGGCTCTTTCAACTCTGCCACGGCCATAAAATAGTTGCTCCATCGGATTATCCGTTTGATTGTGAAAGTTGGTTCTGGGCAAATGAAGCTGACAATTCAAACAAATGAATTCTTCCTGACTAACTAATTTGTTACCACAAACGACACAAACTCGTGGGAAAAATAGCTCAGAAAAATGTTGAAGGGTGGTTTTTACAAACATTTAAAATTCAATTTAATTGAAAAGTTACAAAATAAATGATTGAAATTGAACCATGTAGTTCAAAAACAAGAAAAAAGAATGAACCATAATTCCATTAGAAATCTGAAACTGTCAACACAGAATCAATTCACAATATCACTGCAGTACAAAACTGATAGGTACACTAAACGCAACCCGAACGGGCTTTCCTCGTTGTTTCCCAGGTTTCCATATAGGAAGATTGGAAACTACCCGAATAGCTTCTTTATCAAGCGCCGGATCAACACTTCTAATTACTTCTGCGTTAGAAACACGACCATCTGCATTAACGACAAATCTGACATACACTTTCCCCTCAATGCCATTTTCCTGAGCCACTACCGGATACTGGATTGAATTTGCAATAAATTTGCGCAAAGCTAATTCTCCTCCAGGAAATTCTGGCATTTCTTCAACAATGTAGAAAACTTGAGATTCTTCTTCCTCTTCCTCTTCCTCGATAGTTGAAACTACCGGATTAATATCAATTTTGGTGTCTTCATCTGCTTCCGTATCTATAATCTCTAACTCATCTTCAATCTCCACATCATCAGAAACAATATTCAACACCTCAACAACCTTGGGAGGAGGCGGTGGCTCAGGTGGTTTAACCTGCTCCTGCCTGGTAATAGGAATCATCTCGTTTTCTATTTCCTGGACAACCAACTCTCCTTTTAACTCAGTTGATTTAACTTCAGTTTTTAATTCAAAAGCTAAAAAGCAAATGCCTAATGATAAAACGAATCCGATCTCAAGAAAAACATGGTGGAATCGGTCTAAATCCACATTTGGAGATTTCTTTGTTTCCATGATTATTCGGTTTTTATATTTATTGCTCTCAAATGTAAAAGCACTTATGTTTACGAAAGGCCATATCTTTATGTTTCTGACAATGAGCTGATCTTAATCATGAAAAATCATTTTTATTAAGTCCCATTTTACACATTTAAGTAGATTCATTAAGTATCAATCATTTCTAAAATTGATTTTATCTGAGAATTAAAACTGTTATTTTTGTCTGAAAAAATGATTGAAATACTTCGCGAAAGAAGAAGCTGTCGCAAATTTCAGGAAACAAAGGTTGAGGAATCAAAAATTGAGTTTCTAAAAGAAGCACTTTTACGATCTCCATCTTCAAAAAACATCAATCCGTGGGAGTTTATATTTATTGATCGACCTGGAATCATTGAAAAACTTAGCGGTTGCAAAACTCATGGAGCTGCTTTTTTGAAAAATGCTCCGCTAGCAGTTGTTATCGCAGCAAATGAAGAACTGAATGATGCTTGGATTGAAGACTGCTCAATTGCCAGCATTCTGCTGCAACTAACGGCTCAATCATTGGAGTTAGGAAGTTGTTGGATTCAGGTACGAAATCGCAATTTTAACGAAGAGCAAACTGCCGAAGAATTTATTCAAGCAACATTAGCAATGCCGAAGAACCTGAAAGTTCTTAGCATTATTGCAATAGGGTATCCTTTAAAACCGAGAGTCGGCAAGTCATTTGAAGAACTTCAGCCAGAAAAAATACACTTCAACAGGTTTCAGTAATCACTTTTGATAAAGTTGATTTAATAGATTAAATTTGCCAACTACCTGAAAAAGCTGATAAAAAACTTTTTAGGTAGATACTTACCATTTTAGACATACGAAAATGAGCAGACAAAAAATAAAAATAGGCATTTCTCAAGGTGATATTAACGGGATTGGATATGAAGTAATTATGAAAACCCTCTCCGACGCCCGTATTTTGGAAATGTGCACTCCAATTGTTTACGGCTCGCCTAAAGTAGCGGCCTATCACCGGAAAGCATTGGACATGAACAACTTCAACTTCAACAACATCCGAACTGCGAATGAAGCTGATCCTAAACGTGCCAACATTATCAATTGCATTGATGACAATATCCGGGTCGAACTTGGTAAATCGTCCGACATTGCAGGCGAAGCATCATATATGGCATTAGACGCTGCTGTTCAAGATTTAAAATCAGGATTAATTGATGCCTTAGTGACTGCTCCTATCAATAAGGATAACATTCAATCAGAAAAATTCAATTTTCCGGGACATACCGAATTTTTGGCAGAGCAGTTTGAGTCCAAGGATTATCTTATGCTTATGGTAAGTGAGATGATGAAAATTGGAGTGGTTACTTCACACGTGCCTTTAGCCCAGGTTCCAGAATTAATTACTGAAAAACTAATTCTGAACAAACTCCGAATCATGGCAAATACGCTGGAAAAAGACTTCAGCATTAAAAAACCACGTATTGCTGTTTTAGGTCTTAATCCGCATGCCGGAGATGGCGGATTATTAGGTAGCGAAGAAAAAGACGTTATTATTCCTGCTATTGAAAAAGCAAAAGAAGATGGAATTCTAGCACTAGGTCCATACCCAACTGATGGATTTTTTGGATCTGGAGATTATACCAAATTTGATGCAATACTGGCCATGTTCCACGATCAGGGACTGACTCCATTTAAGCTTATTTCTTTCGAAAAAGGAGTTAACTATACAGCAGGACTTCCAGTAATCAGAACATCCCCATCTCATGGAACTGCATTTGATATCGCTGGCGAAGATAAAGCATCGCCGGATTCATTCAGACAGGCATTATACCTGGCAATAGATGTTCACAAAAGCAGGGAGTTATATAAAGAAATTAGCAAGAACCCACTCAAAAAATATGAAATCAACCCAAATCAGGTTGATGAGACAATTGACTTGCAATCTGAGGATCAGGAAATTTAAGAAACATGTTCGAATATATCCATGGAAAAATTACCGGGCTTACCCCGGCCAATGCAATCATTGAAGCAGGATCAATCGGTTATTTTATCCATATATCACTAAATACCTATTCCCTTATCAACGGGAAAGAACAAACTCGTTTATACCTTCATCAGGTTGTTCGGGAAGATGCTCACTTATTGTATGGGTTTGCTGAAAAGGAAGAAAGAGAACTTTTCAGGTTGTTAATTTCGGTAAACGGAATTGGCTCAAGCACTGCATTAATGATGCTTTCATCCTTGACACCGGAAGAAATCAGAGCTGCAATTTTGGGGGAAAATGTCACTCTCCTAAAAAGCATCAAGGGCATTGGCGCAAAAACTGCCCAGCGAGTTATTATCGACCTGAAAGATAAAGTAGGAAAAGGACCTGCAAGTGATCAAATTTTAATCTCCCAAACAGACAATACTATTAGGAATGAAGCGTTATCTGCATTAGTAATGCTGGGATTTGCGAAGAAAAGTGTTGAGAAAGAACTTGACAAAATTCTAAAGATTAATCCTAACCTAACGGTTGAAGAAATGATCAAAATGGCTTTAAAAGGCCTCTAACGTTGAAAAATACAGGCATTGAAAACGAGCTTGAAAAATATATTCCTACTAGTTATTTTTTCAGGAATAGTCAGTATGGGCTGGATCAGCAAGCCCCATACAAATTCCTATGGACCAGAGTCAATGCTGGTTCAACAAAGTGATACTTTTGATATTGACACAACCGGAGTACTTCCCTACCCATTCAAAGATGAAAAAGCTTTTGAGTATCCGGATTCGAAAGACAGCTCTGTTCTATTTCTAGATAAGCCTTCCAATGTTAAAACAGAAATAGAATACGATCCTGTCACAGGAGAGTATATTTTTTATGAAAAAATTGGAGATTTCAATTATCGGCTTCCTAAAACCATGTCTTTACAAGAGTTTGTAAAGTACGATTTTCAGAACTCCGTCAGAAATTATTGGAGACAACGAACCAACCAGGAAGACTTTGAAAATCAAGGCTCACTGGTTCCAAAATTAACAGTGGGAGGTGAAGCCTTCAGTCGCATCTTTGGAGGTAATACAATTGACGTACGACCACAAGGATATGTTGAGGTGAGCTTTGGTTACCAGATGAACACCACGGAAAACCCCGCGATTCCTGAACGCCTAAGAAAAACCCCAACATTTGATTTTGACCAGAAAATTCAAATGAATGTGATGGGGAACATCGGTGAGAAAATGAAAATGCGGGTCAATTATAATACTGAAGCCACCTTTGACTACGAAAATAAAATGAACATCGAGTACACCGGACTCGAGGATGAAATACTGAAGAAAATTGAAGTTGGAAATGTTTCTCTGCCATTGCAAGGATCTTTGATAACCGGAGGAACAAACCTGTTTGGTTTAAAAGCTGAAATGCAATTTGGCCGATTGAATCTAACCACTATTGTTTCTCAAAACAAAGGTGAAACCAAGGTTGTTGAAACGGAGGGTGGAGCACAAAAAACTACCTTTGAATTTGAAGCATCAAACTATGATGCTAACAGACACTTTTTCCTTGCACAATACTTCCGGGATCAATACGATCAGTCCCTATCAAACCTGCCAATCATCCAATCTTCCATTACGATTAATAAAATAGAAGTCTGGGTGACCAATAAATCAGGAAATTACAACGAATCCAGAAATATTTTGGCACTAATGGACCTGGCCGAACATAACCAAAATATTTACAATACAGTACCTGGATTTCAAGAAAGTGGAGGTCAGCCGTATCCTGAAAATATTTACCCTTACAACGGGGCAAATGGCATGTACGATGAATTTACGTCGAACTACAACTCAGTTCGTCAGATAGACCAAATTACTTCAACCATGGCTCAATTTTCTGCTAACAATTTTGTTGGTGGTCAGGATTTTGAAAAGATTGAACAGGCACGTAAGCTAAATCCTTCTGAATATACAATTCATGAGAATCTGGGATATATTTCCCTCAACTCTTCGTTGAATACCGATGAAGTTTTAGCTGTTGCATTCAATTACACCGCCAATGGAAAAACCTATCAAGTTGGTGAATTTTCGACAGATGGAATTGAAGCTCCGCAAACACTCGTGTTGAAGTTACTAAAAGGCACCAATCTTTCCCCTAAGCTTCCAACCTGGAAATTGATGATGAAGAATATTTACAACCTGAATGCCTTTCAATTGTCGGCAGACGACTTTATTCTGGATATTCTTTACCTAAACGATTCAACAGGAACACATATTAATTATTTGCCGGAATCTAATTTGGAAGGACATATATTGCTGGACGTAATGAACGTTGACAACCTGAATTCTCAACTTGACCCCGGTCGGGATGGAGTATTCGACTTCATTGAAGGGGTGACTGTAAACTCATCCAGTGGGCGAATTATCTTCCCGGTAATTGAGCCATTTGGTAGCCACCTGAGAGATTCAATATCGGATCCACAATTGGCAGACAAATACGTTTATCAATCACTTTATGACTCGACACAAACCCAAGCCGAGCAAGACGCAGAACACAACAAGTATATCTTAAAAGGTAGTTATAAGGGCTCATCCAGTTCGGAAATTGCATTGGGGACATTAAATGTTGCAAGAGGTTCGGTAAAAGTAACAGCAGGTGGACGTGAATTAATTGAAAACATCGACTATACGGTTGATTATACGTTGGGACGCGTAAAAATTATTAATCAGGCATACCTGGAATCTGGTACGCCTATTCAAATTTCTACGGAAAGTGAAGACCTGTTTAGTGTTCAAAGAAAGACAATGTTGGGAGCATATGCCAACTATACGTTCTCGGACAATTTCAATATGGGTGCTACTGTTCTTCACATGAGCGAACGGCCATTAACTCAAAAAATTAACTATGGAGATGATCCTATCTCCAACACGATGCTTGGAGTCGATTTAAGCTACAACACAGAATCACAACTACTAACAACGCTTATTGACAAACTACCGTTTATCGAAACGAAAGAGCCATCGGTTATCACAGCGGAAGCAGAGTTTGCGCAGTTGCTACCGGGTCACTCCAAAGTAATTGAAAAAAGCGGAACTGCTTATATTGATGATTTTGAGGCAACAAAAACATCCATTGATTTGAAAGCGCGCCAAGCATGGGCTCTGGCAAGTACACCACAGAAGCAAACCACTCTATTTCCGGAAGGAGACTTGACAAATGATTTGGCATACGGTTATAACCGTGCAAAACTTGCCTGGTACATCATTGATCCATCTTTCTTACGGAACAATGCCAACACACCAGATCACATTAAAAACGACAAAAACCAGCAATCCAATCATTTGGTACGTGAGGTTTTTGAAAAAGAAATTTTCCCGGACAGGGAAACTCCAACTGGGGTTCCAACTAATATTCCGGTTTTCGACCTGGCATTTTATCCGGAAGAAAAAGGGCCCTATAACTATGATGCACAAGCTTCTTCGTATTCAGCAGGTATAAACCCGGATGGAACACTTGCCATGCCAGAATCACGCTGGGGTGGTATCATGCGTAAAATTGAGACCAGTGATTTTGAAGCTGCAAATATTGAGTTCATTGAATTCTGGATGATGGATCCATTTGTCAATGACACCCTCAATCAAAATGAAGGTGGAGATCTGTATTTCAACTTGGGAGACATCTCTGAAGATGTACTAAAAGACTCCAGAAAAGCATTTGAAAATGGTCTTCCTGAAACTGAAGAAATAGCTGAGATCGACACAACGATCTGGGGATTGGTATCAAAAAGACAACAAATTACCCGAGGATTTGTGGCCGATGAAAATGTTAGAAGAAGACAAGATGTTGGTTTTGACGGTTTAGGCGACGATAATGAACGAACATTCTATGGAAGTTATCTCCAAACACTGGAAAACATATTGAACCAGGACGCTTTGCAGAAAGCACTTGATGATCCCGCAAACGATAATTACCACTATTATCGGGGTGTTGATTACGATCAGGAAAAATTAAGCATTCTTGATCGATACAAACGATATAACGGTACAGAAGGGAACTCTGTGAATGATGAGAATACAGGCCTTTCGCTCACCACTTCAGCATCGACCATGCCTGATGTGGAGGATATCAATGATGATAATACATTAAACGAATACGAACGGTACTATCAATATAAATTAAGTATCCGCAGGGAAGATATGACTTTGGGGAATAACTATATTACTGATATTAAACCTGCAAAAGTTCCACTTGCCAACGGGCAAGTTGGTGAAGTACGGTGGTTCCAGTTTAAAGTCCCTGTAAAACAACCCGATCAGGTATTTGGATCAATTAGCGATTTTAAATCTATCCGTTTTTTAAGGATGTTTTTAAAAGGCTTTCAAGATCCAATAGTAATGCGTTTTGCCACATTGGATCTGGTTCGCGCTGATTGGAGAAAATATACTCAGGAACTGGACAACACGCAAGTCGTGCAAACCTTTAACACCGAGTTTGATGTTTCAGCTGTTAACATTGAAGAAAATGGTAGCAGAGAGCCTGTAAACTACATATTGCCCCCGGATATTGATCGGGTGATTGACCCTGCAAATCCTCAGCTTCGTCAGCTTAATGAGCAATCGCTTTCACTAAAAGTTATTGATCTGGAACAGGAAGATGCCCGTGCTGCCTATAAAAATATTTACATGGACTTCCGCCAATATCGAAGAATAAAATTGGAAGTTCATGCTGAAGAAATTGACGGCTACCCTCTAAAAGATGGAGAACTTCAGTTTTTCATTCGGTTGGGTTCTGACTATAAATTTAACTACTATGAATATGAAGTACCTCTGAAATTAACAGAGAGTGGTGTTTATAGTGGAGATATTCTTCAAGATCGTCTGGAAGTTTGGCCGGATGAGAACCGGATTAATATTCCGCTTTCGCTTTTCACCGATGCAAAACAGGCCAGAAATGCAGACATGAGAAGTGCCGATTCTAACATTCGTATAAATGAAGTGTATTCTGTCGGTCATACGGATGAATTTTCGGGAAGTCAACGTGTGGTGAAAATAAAAGGTAATCCGAACCTTGGCAACGTGGAAGTAATGATGGTCGGTATTCGTCATAAGAAATTAGGAGACTTTAATCCGGGACCAAAATCGGCAGAAGTGTGGTTGAACGAACTTCGATTGACTGACTTTGAAGAAGATGGTGGTTGGGCTGCAAACGCTCGGGTTTCTGCCCGATTGGCCGACTTGGGATCTATAGTTATGGCAGGTCGTACCCGCACGGCTGGATTCGGTAGCATTGACCAGCGCGTTAACCAACGTGCCATGGACAATCTGGTTGAATATGATATCTCTTCAAACCTCGAATTGGGTAAATTCTTCCCAAAAGAATCGCAGGTTCGAATTCCAATGTACGTGGGAGTTTCAAAGAGTATCAGTAATCCTAAATACAATCCATTGGATCCGGATATTGAAATGAAGGATGCTCTTGATCTGGTTGATACTAAAGCAGAGAAAGACTCGATTAAAAAGATCTCGCAAGACTTTGTTAGCAGAAAAACCATCAACTTCACCAATGTGAAAGTGGATAAAATGAATAAGTCGGGTAAACCTCGTATTTACGATCCAACCAACTTTTCACTTACGTATTCCTTTAATGAATTAAATCAACGAAATATTAACACCGAGATTAACCTGGAGAAAAACTACCGGGGCTTATTCTCTTATAATTTCAACAATCGTCCAGACCTTATTGAACCTTTCAAAAAGGCAAAGTTCCTGAAAGGAAGCATGTTCCGTTTGATCAAGGATTTCAACTTCTACCCAATGCCTACGCAAATATCCTTCAGAACGGATATGTACAGGCATTACAAGGAAGTTAAGTTGAGAAATATTACAAATCCAAACCTGATTCTACCACGAACGTATGAAAAGGATTTCATTTGGAATCGTTATTTTGATCTGCGGTACAATCTGACACGTACTTTAAAGATTGACTTTTCATCGCAAGGGACTGCCCGTATTGACGAGCCTGCTGGAAGAATAAACCGAAGTGACGACGATTATGAATTAAAACGTGACTCAATTATCACGAACTTGCTAAATCTTGGTCGTCCGGTTTTGTATCATCATATGCTCAATGCGTCATATGTCGCCCCATTGAATAAAATCCCAATGTTCAACTGGATGACCTTATCAGGTCGTTACCAAGCCATGTATGATTGGCATGCAGGTCCAATAACCGACGAAACCATCGAATTAGGTAATGTAGCCGAAAACTCAAGAGTTGCTCAGGCAAATGGTCAAGTAAGCATGCTAAACCTGTACAACAAAATACCTTTCTTAAAAGAAGTAAACCAAAAATTTGGTGCCTCTACCCGCTCGGCCAGAAGCTCGCGAAGCAGGGCGAGAGCAACTCAACAGCCAACAAAAAAGCAAGAAGAACCACGCTTTAAGCAAGTTGAATTTGAAGATAAAAATGTCAGTTTTAAAGGTAAAACGGCAAAAACAATCAACCATAAATTAAGAACAGAAAGTGTTGAAGTGATTGTTACTAGTCCATCTGGCCAGCCGGTCAAGGGAGAAACAAAAATAATGAGCGAGAACAGGGTCGTTTTCACTCCCGAAGAAGATGTAAAAGGAGCAAATATCCTGGTTAAAGGAAGGCGAGAAATGAAGGACGATATTGGACTTAAAATAGCCCAATACACTGCTCGAACCCTAATGAGTGTGAAAAACCTGACCATTTCCTACTCAACTTCTGATGGTACCGTAATGCCTGGTTTTATGCCTGAGCCTACCATTTTTGGATCAGGAAGATATACTCCTGATCCAAGCAGATTTGGAGATATTGCCTCAAGTACAGCGCCTGGCTTGCCTTTCCTTTTTGGATGGCAGGATAAGAACTTTGCAAGAAAAGCTGGTGAAAAAGGATGGATCACCAATGATTCAACCCTGAATTCTCCATTCCTGATGAATCATAACGAAACATTCAGTATCCGGGCAAATGTTGAACCTTTACCATTCTTGAGAATCGATATTAATGCCAATCGTTCATACTCCGAAAATATAAGCGAATTCTACAATTACAATTCGTCAACAGGGGCATTTGAAGCTCAAAACAGAACATTGCGCGGAAACTTCTCCATGTCTATCAACACATGGAACACCGCCTTCGACAAAATGGGCGACGCAACTGTTGAAGCTTCTGATGCATTCCAATCAATGTTAGACAATCGTATTACAATTGCACGCCGTTTGGCAGCAAACCGAATTCCAAATGCAGCTGCAGGCTATGATCCAACAGCAACAAATGCAGAAACCGGATTTCCGGAAGGCTTTGGTCCAACATCTCAGCAAGTTTTAATTCCTTCATTCATTGCGGCCTACACCGGACAAAGTGCTGAAAAAGTTGCACTTGATCCATTCCCTTCCATTAAGTATATGCGACCCAACTGGCGCATCACTTATGATGGTATTGTTTCCCGTATCGAAGGCCTGAACAAGATTGTTAAAACACTTAATTTCAGTCATGCATACCGGTCTACCTATAACGTTGGGTCATTTATTTCCAATTTAGGATATGACGAATCTGTTTATGGAGATGGTTTTAGCTATGTAACCAACCAATTAAATGGAGACTTAGTCAATCGCTTTGATATTAATTCAGTAAGTATCAATGAGCAGTTCAGTCCGCTGATCAATATGGATGTGACCTGGACTAATGATCTAACAACAAGAGCTGAAATAAAGAGAACACGAAACTTAACTTTAAACTTTGCAAACAACCAGCTGACAGAAGTTCTTAGCAATGAGGTGATATTTGGTGTTGGTTACAGATTCCAGCGCATGGATTTAATTGTAAAAACAAAAGGTTCTCAAAAATCATATTCCAATGACTTGAATATACGGGCAGATGTTTCATTCCGCAAGAACAAAACACTGTTGAGGAAACTGTTGGAACCGGGTCAACTTACCGCCGGACAAAATGCTATCACGATAAAAACAACTGCTGATTACATGCTAAGTGATCGATTCCAATTGCGTGTTTATTACGACAAAGTGATTAATAAGCCATTTACATCCTTGTCATTCCCAACATCAAACACCAACTTTGGATTAAGCTTCAGGTTCACCTTAGCTCAATAGTATTTGCCCACAACCCACTGTTGGAGAGTGCCAAAATAAATGTAATTTTGCCGATCTAATTGATTTACCGACATGGAAAGAAGAGATGTTGAAATTATGGCTCCGGTAGGTTCCTATGAATCACTGGCTGCCGCTATTCAGGGAGGAGCCGGTTCGGTTTACTTTGGAGTGGAGCAATTGAATATGCGTGCCCGATCATCCAACAATTTCACACTGGAAGATCTGAAAAATATTGCAGAGAAAGCGCATTCAAATGGTGTAAAAACATACCTCACGGTTAACACCGTTATTTTCGACAACGAGATTGAAAAGCTGCACCGAATTATCGACGCTGTAAAAGAAGCAGGAATATCTGCTATTATTGCCAGCGACATCTCAGCTATTTCCTATGCCCGATCAATTGGAGTTGAAGTTCACATTTCAACACAGGTCAATATTACCAACTTTGAAGCGGTTAAGTTTTATGCACAATTTGCTGATGTAGTCGTTCTTGCCCGTGAAATGAATTTAGGACGGGTTTGGGAAATCAGCAAACAAATAAAAGAGCAAAATATTACCGGTCCAAAAGGAGAATTGGTGAAATTGGAAATGTTTGTGCACGGTGCACTTTGCATGGCCGTTTCCGGGAAATGTTACCTGAGTTTGCATGAAATGAGATCATCGGCCAATCGTGGCAGTTGCATGCAAACGTGCAGAAGAGCATACACAGTTACCGATAATGAAACCGGGGCAGAGTTGGAGATTGACAACGAATACATCATGTCTCCGAAAGACTTAAAGACTATACATTTCTTAAATAAAGTGCTTGATGCAGGCGTTTCGGTTTTAAAAATCGAAGGTCGGGCACGTTCTCCCGAGTATGTGAAAACAGTTGCTGATTGTTACCGTGAAGCTGTTGACGCGTATTTTGATAATGACTTTACAGATGAAAAAATTGCGAACTGGGACGAACGGTTAAAAACCGTTTTTAACCGTGGTTTTTGGGATGGATACTATCTTGGCCAACGTTTGGGTGAATGGAGTAAAAACTATGGTTCAATGGCCACTCAGCGCAAATTATACATTGGCAAAGGAATGAACTACTTCCCTAAAATAAAGGTGGCAGAGTTTAAAATGGAATCCGGAAATCTAAAAGTTGGTGATCAAATTTTAGTAACCGGTCCTACAACCGGGGTTGTTGAAGCAGAAGTCAAAGAAATCAGGGTTAATTTAGAGCCAGTTGAAGAAACCCAAAAAGGTGAATTCTTTTCAATTCAGCTAGACGAAAAAATTCGACGTTCAGACAAATTGTATAAAATTGTAGGTGCCAGCGAAGTGCATCAACGAAAGTAAGATTTATCCTTTTAAGTGCTGAATTCAGCGTTTATTAAGAATCAATTGTTTGTATCTTCTCTGAAATTCAGTGAGTCAACCTTTTATTCTACTTAGCATTCTTTGTATTTTTGAGCTAAAACACGGTTTATGCGTAAATTTGTCTTTCCAGCTATTCTTATTTTAGTTATTTTGGTTGGTGCTTTCTTCATTTATCTTACCAATCAAAGTAAAAACTATTCAGAAAATTCAGCATTTAAAGCCGTTCCACTTCATACGCCCCTAATTGTTGAAGTTCCCCAGATTAAAGATTTTCTGAACGAACTCAATGAGAAAACTCCCTTGATTGAAGAGCTTCAATCCATCAATGAGCTTTCAAAATTCTTCCAGGAAATAAATGTGTTAAGAAATCTATTCAAGGATAATAATACAGCTCGAAAACTATTTCAAAGCAAAGCAGCAGTTATCTCTTTCAATTTTGCTGGGAAAGATGAAATTGGTTCGTTAATCGCTATCAGCCTGAACGACCGTTCGGAAAGAAACCAAATTTTAAGCCTGATTAATAACTATCCGACTGGTAAATTCACCAAACGTATGTATGACGATGTTGAAATTTATCGATGGACCAATGATCAGCAAGAATATCATTTTGCAGTTAAAGATGGTGTTTTTCTGTTTAGCCATTATGCTCTGTTTGTTGAAGAAGCAACCCGTCAACTCTCCGCAGAAAACATACTCAATCAAAAACAATTTAAGGATTTATACGGCACTGTTGGAACCAGTTCCGATTTCAACCTTTATTTTAACCACGATAAATTTCCGCAATTAATTGGCCGGGCTATTCCCCGCGATTTCAGAAAGTCTGTCAATGCATTTGGGCAGTTTGCCGACTGGTCTGAGTTGGATGTAACAATCGATGAAACGTCCCTGTTAATGGGTGGATTCAGCTTTTCAAATGACTCCAATAATAACTATCTGAATGTATTTCGAAAACAGGAAGCAGGTCGATCGGGAATGGAAGACGTAATTTCGGCAAACGCCAGTTTCTTTATCAATTTAAACCTGGATGATTTATCCGTTTTCTTTCAGGATTATGAAGAATTCCTGAAAAAACAAGGTGACTTTTACACCCGGGAAACTGAATTGCAAAAAATTGAAAAAGCCGGCAAAAGTAATTTCATCAAACTTTTCACCGAAATTGCTGATGACAATTTTGCTATGGTTTTTGGAAATGTCACGCAAAATCAACCTACTTCAAATCGATTCTTTATCGCAAGCGTAAAAAGTCAGTCGCAAGCCAGAGAACGACTGTTAAAAGTGCTCGAGAATAATGCAAAAAGCGAAAAAAGAACATTAAAAGATTTGAAAACCAGCTATCAAATTCAGAATGAACAATCTTTTGATATTTATGAATTTCCATTTGCGAACTTACCCCAACTACTTTTTGGCAAAGCATTTACAGGTTCTCAAAGTAATTACCTGTGTTTTTACGAAAATTACCTGATCTTTTCGGATAATGTTTCTTCTATCAAAAACTATATTCACGATCTCGTGCTATCCGAAACGCTTGACAGGGACATTCATTATAAAAAATTCGAACAGCAATTAGCATCAAAATCTACCTTCTATTTATACCTGAATTTTTCGAAAGCATTCTTTTTAAAAGATTATTATTTGAATGAAAAATTTAGCGAAGTACTGAAAGAAAATGAGGAATCTATTCGCAAATTTCATGCTTTGGGCTGGCAATTCTCTGGTAACTCCGGGCAATTTTTAAATAACCTGTACCTAAAGTTTGATCCGGTGCTAAAAGAAGAACCACAAACCGTTTGGCAAAGCAAACTTGATAGCACTGTGGCTATCAAACCTCAATTAGTCGACAATCACAATGATCCTAAAAACAAGGAAGTCATTATTCAGGACAATAAAAACAATCTGTACCTCATCAACAAAGAGGGTGTACGCTTGTGGAAAGTAAAACTACCTGGCAAAATTATGAGTGAAATTTACCAGGTCGATTTCTACCGAAATGGCAAGCTGCAATACCTGTTCAACACCAAAGATAAGCTTTACCTGATCGATAGGAATGGTAATAATGTTGCTCGTTTCCCAATTAATTTCCGATCTCCTGCAAGCAATGGGGTGGCATTAATTGACTACGATAACAACCGCAATTATCGCTTCTTTATCGCCTGTGAGAATAAAAAGGTTTATGCGTATGATCGGGAAGGTAAAATTGTCAATGGATGGAAATTTGGAGGAACTGATAACCTGGTAAGTCAACCCATCAAACATTTTCGTGTGAACATGAAAGATTATATTGTTTGTGCTGACCAATACAAAACATACATTCTGGACAGGCAAGGTAATATAAGGGTTAAAACTGCGGGGAATTTCGAGCACTCAGGAAATGATCTATTCCTGACTAAAGGAACGACACCTGCTATTGCGACTACCGATATCAATGGTGAAATCCATCTCCAATATTTTGATGGCGCTTCTAAAACTCTAAAAACTGAAAGCTTTGGAAAGGATCATTTTTTCCTTGCCAGAGACGTTAATGCTGACGGTAAAAGTGACTACATTTTTGCCGATGATAATAAGCTATATGCTTTTTCAGATCAAGGGAAGAAATTGTTGGAACGACGCTTTAATTCAGCGATCTCCGAAAGACCAAACCTCTATATCTTTTCCAATACAGACCGAAAAATTGGCGTAGTCTGTAGAAAAGAAAACCGCGTTTACTTAGTAAACTCTAACGGAAATATTTATGAAGGATTCCCTCTGCACGGAAATACTGATTTCAGTATCGGTTATTTCAATCGCTCTAATTCATACTTTAACCTGGTTGTTGGAAATGAAGACAATAGCTTTTTCAACTATAAGGTTCAATAATATGTACTATTAATATGATGGCTTCACATATTTAAATAGTTAAATTTTTATTTAGATTGTTTATTAACTACTCGATTTTAGGCTGTTTGATCTCTTTTATCAATCAAGTTTTCTATTTTTATTGACAGCGATTGATGGTTTGATAAACATAAAATAAACGACTTAAAAAATTAATTCACTGGTTATGAAAATTATTGTTGTTCTTGTTATTGCAGTGTTCTTCTTTTCATTTTGCCCAACAGCTGAAAAATTAGAATCAACCACCCATAATGGATTTCTAATAACAATCGAAGACCATACCACCCGAACTTTTCATAAATATTTAGTTGAAAGCAAAGATTCTGTAAATATTATTTTCAATGAATTTTTTAATTCAGAATTGGAACTTGGCGTAGTTGATCGCCCGATGTCAATTGACAACGGCAAGCACGAATTTTTTATCGCCCGGGTAAACTTGTTTACAAAACCGAATGGTAAGAAGAGTTTCAAGAATCTGAAATATCCACCTATATACATTAAATCAAAAGATAGAAAGCAGCGGGAGCAGCGAGATCCTGTTTACATGTAGATTGTTATTGAATGTAAGCTCTGCGAATGCAGATCTACAATCTGGACCCAATTATGTAGCAATTCAAATCAATTCGAACGTGTTAAGGTGTTTGCTTTGCAAACAATACTTGAATTGCAAAGCTGTGCTAGCAGAGAAAACAAAATTGCACTTACACTTTGTCCTTGTACCACTCGTGTTTTCCTCCCTGAGCGTAGCTATATGTTTTGCTTAATAGCGAAGCAATTTCATCTTCTGTCATCGGTTTAAAATTGCGGGTAATTTCAAGGTTTTGTCGCAGATATTCTATTTTATCCATTCCCGAAACGACCGTTGAAACCGGTAAAGTCATCACAAAACGCAAACTTTCTTCAATGCTTGCAATCCCTTCATTCACAATTGCCCCTGATGCAGCTGTTTTCATTGCAATAATTCCAATATTTTTTTCTCGAAGGATTGGAATTATTTCCTGTGAAAAGCTCAGATAATGGTGATCCAGAACATTGATTGGCATTTGAACTGTTTCCCAATCGAAACCTTTATCAAGCATTGCCTTGTGGATATCGGGGCGTGTATGCCCGGTAAAACCAATATGCCTTATAATGCCTGCCTCTTTCTTCTTTTGCACATAATCGAGTACACCACTCGAATATATTCTTTCAACAGCATCAAGACTTTCTATCTCATGAAATTGCCACAAATCAAGGTAGTCCGTTTGCAATCGTTTTAAACTGGCTTCCAGGTGCTCCTGAGCTATTTTCGGATCGCGGCCATGGTGCTTGGTCATCAGCAGAGCCTTTTCGCGATAACCATCCCGCAAGGCTTTACCCATGAGTTCTTCACTTCGTCCTTCGCTGTAGTGCCATGCATTATCGAGGAAATTAATCCCATTATCAATGGCCTCTCGGATGATTTTTACAGAATCTTTTTCAGTAACAGACCTTTTACCAATGTGTGCTCCTCCAACACTGAGCAAAGAGACTTCCAATCCGGTTTTACCCAATGTACGATATGGAATACCATTTTTTGTAAAAGAATAGGATATACCAGCCATAGACATCCCGGCCATGCTGGCAGCTGTTGTTTTTATAAAATCACGTCGCTTCATCATCTTTTTCTTTAAACAACAATGCGATTGCAGATTTAGTTTATGGCTTGTATATGAGCCTACTACCACTTGATGATTTACCTACCAGTGCCAGTTATGGATGTAATTCATTCAACTTTAAACCTTAGCATGAATATTTTCTTGTTCAATCCTTTTCAATTGAGTTGACAGTGTTTTCTTGATATCTGTATGGTTGGCTGAAATGATAGTAGCGTAAATCGCAACGATGATGAAACTAAAAATTAAACCTACCGTTGATGAGGAAAGGTAAAATGGGACATTAAAGATAAATCCCAGGATTAAGAATTTCATTAAACTACCGAATGGTATTTCAAACGAACAATCTATTCGAATCTTATTTTTTTCTTCGTGTAAGGTTCCTTTTGCCAGTATTTCGGTTCTAAAGCCGTTTATTTTAGGCTTGTACAAATAAATGGAAAAGGAATTGCCAAGCTTTCTTCCTGCAAAAATATTATCAAAACTCGGGAAATATTGAGTTGAATAACTGATCTCCGGATTAACATTCTGACCAGCAGTAATTTTATCTAACTCGTTCCACAAAACCTCCTTTTTGATTCCGTCTAACACGTATTTTTCTTTGCTCAGTACAATCATCGAATTTGACTTTAATTAAAACATTGTCCACAGATCCGCGCTAAAGAGAAGTCAACAATAAAGAATAAGGCTTGCTGAAACGAATTAAAAACCTTATCAAATAAAGTAACCTCAGTAGTGATTTAATAGCCCAAAGATACCGAACCTTATTGACCTTATTTCTTCAAAGTATGTTGATAATGATCAACAAATTTTTGATATTCTTCTGCGAAACTGGTTTTCTTATGATGATGGGGCTGGTTCAGAATATACTTACAAACGTTTTCAATATCAGATTTTGACACAGAAAATGCTGATGCCGATTGTTGCCACTTAAAATTTCCTGTAGAGAGGTTATTTTGATTGATGAATTGTTCAGAACTGTCTGCAATTATAGTAGCTAACTCTTCTTCTGATAGTGAAGGTGACCGTGACACGAGAAGATGAACATGTTCCGGGTTTGCATAAATCGCGTATAATTTTGAGGAATTGTTATTGACTATTCCTGTGATGTACTTCTCAACTCGCACCCGGTTTTTTTCTTTTATCAGGGGAATCCTTTGGAAGGTTGAAAATATATAATGAGTGTACAAGTTGTTGTATTCTATTCTCATAGAAAAAATAATAAGGTTGATTATTGAGGTGGCCTCAAGCTACTAAGGTTACTTTATTTGATAAGGTTTTTTATGCTGAGCCCCTAATTGCACTGCCATTTTAGATAACTGTATTTCAAAACTATTCTTTGTTTTTCAAACAGAACATGGTTCGCAGATCCGCGCTAGCTTATGAAGGAAGCGTTCATATACTATTTAAAAGTTTTTAATTCCTTAAGGTTGCCTTGAGCCTGTTTGGTGATTTGAAGTATGCAAAAACATCTATGATTGAATGACAGGCAATATCTGCAGCTAATAATGACTCAACAGAAACACCTTCGTCCTGAATAACAGCAATACTTATGACTGCTTCCTTCATCATCAACCTATCATTTCTACCATTTCCGACACAAAGCGTTTTATCTTTTCCCAAACCCAGCACATAATCCAGCTTGGCAGCATCCTGCTTGTCCTTCGGAATAACAACCACCTTGCAGTTTACAGAAGCTAGCTCTCTTTCAACCGACCCAAAAGTATCTGCTGTTAAAACGTGAAAATTTAGTTTGCCGGATAGCTCATTTATTAATGCAGCAACACCTTCAATCAACTTGCCGTCAATTGCGATTGTGCCGTTGTAGTCCAATACAACATTTTCTATTTCAATAGTATCATTTCCGGGGATTTCAAAAATCATATGCTATTCTTTTTTAATCAAATAATTCCTCGTCGCTTACAGCGAGGTTCCCTTGCACAGTCCCCCAAAAGAGGAGATATCAGTCGACTGACTGACAGAGAGGTTAATAAAGAAAATTCGTGTTTCAGCTTTTGAGCTGAAGAAAAGTTGGCGGAAATCCTCCTTTCCCACAGGGATAGTCAACTTTAAGAATTTTCTTGTTCCATCACTCAAACTTACTTGCTTTTGCATACAAAACACGGATCGCAGCTCCAAGCTAACTATGGGAATTCCAATTTATCTTTAATCTCAATAATAGAAGTAGTATTCTTATTAATCTCATCAGCATGTTCATTTAATGTTTTTAATAAATTATCTACGTTAATTGCTGGAAGCTTTGCAGTATTTTCTGCAAGTTTCTTCACTTTTTGGCTAAGACTGCTTGCACTTTTAGCAATCTCAGTAACTAATTCATTTAGTTTGGTGATTCTCTGATCATGTTCAACAAGAACTTTTACATTAGCCTGTAAAGATTCATTAAGGCTATTAAGAAATTCACTTTGATGGGATCTGACATTGCCACCTGCTTCTAATAATTGAATGATTGATTTTAAAAGAGTTAAGATACCACTTACTTGACTTTTACTATCAGTTGATTCTTCAAGAGTGTCAATAAATTCTCTTATCGTAAAGAATACTCCGCTCGTCTCCTCAGATATTTGTTCTGTTTGCATTTTTATATTTTTTAGTTTTGCTATCGATTTAATATCAAGTCATTATGAATCTTATTAAATATTTAAAGAATCTAATTGTTCATTTTTGATGGAATCAAGTTGATTCTGATTCTCTTGAAGTTCTATTTTTGGTTTTACTTCTTCTGATTCAATGGATATTGTTTTTTCTTTATTTAAAAATAAGTGAAACGTTTGAACACATCCAAAAAATAATCCTGCTAATATTCCTGTATATGTTATAGCTCGATAGATGATTTTATTTCTTTTCTTCTTTTTATTGTATTTCAGCCATCCACCTTTTCGACAGACCTTTTTACCTAACGAAGTCAGATGCAAGTGTCTCTGAATATTTGTTGTCAACAATCTATAGGTTGTGATCATTAAATTTAAATATTCCCTATTTTGATAAAAATGGGAGCCTGATTTGAAATCAATACAGTATTTACCTGATTTGCAAATATCAGATAAGATTTGGTCTATTTTTTCATCTGTCGTCATTGTTCGATATTACAAGTTTACCAATCGGTTTTTCAAAAACCGAAGATGTGGGTTAGCCAAAAATTTAAAACCATCCTCGGTCTTTTCAATAAAAAGCCAACCACCAATAAATTTCGTTTGTTCGAGATTGGGGCAGTTTGTAGTTTTTCCAAATCAGTTCCTAATTTACAAAATTTCAATCCTGTAACTGACCCAGATCAAAAACTTACTATAAAATAATTATGAACACTGGTGCGGATGGGGGATTTCGTTATACGATGGTGCCATTCATCCAAATTTCAAAAAGTTAGGCCATGGCATCGCGCCATTGCTTAGAAATTCAAAAAGTGGAGGCATGGCAATGTGCGATTTGGAAAAATCTTAAAAATTTGGCACGTGGCATCTTGACAAATAATGAAATATTGAGAAAGAAGCAAACGGCAGAGTAAAAAGATTATTTAGGGGATGACTTGAAGTCACCTCCTAAATAATCAGTTGCTATTTTTTGCTGGTCATATCAAACAGGTGGGTGGCTTGTTCGCCAAGGAATCCGGAGAACATGATCTGCTTCCCATTGGATTCAACCAAGCCACGTTCTGCCAATTCGTAGTAGGCGTAAGTCCACGGTATTTTTCCAATGGAACCATCCACTGTAGTCACTTCAACCATTTCGCTTACCGCTTGTGTTGAGGATTGCTGCAGCTTACTGCCCTTTTGCCCTTCAATGGTTTCTTTCATAGGGACGCCAGCTTCGGCAAGTGCTTCGCAGGTCGTTTGTAAGTCGGGCCATTCTTTCACCTCCTGAAAATTAATAAAGGCCGTAAAGTGGTTAACCGAATTACCATGTAAAAGGGTCCATGCTGCGTATTGTGAAACTTCATTGAGCTTTTCAATACTCCTTTGCTTAGGAATACCCCACGGACGGGTAAAATAGCCGGGAAGCTCATCCAGCAAATGTTCGGCTTCGCTTTTTTCCAATTCACCATCAACGGTCAGTTTGCGAATTTCTTTCTCAGCCTGGCTCGTTAACAGGTAAGGGGAGTTTTCAACCTGTTCATCAATTAATTTCTGTGCCCAGCCTGGTAGTTCAGCGACTTCAAGCTGACTGATAAATATTTTGGGAAATAGCGGATTGGGATGCTGAAAGTGAATAGCGTTCAATTTTTTCTGTCTAAACGTATAGTGTCCTGCAGGTTGGTATCCAAGCGCCAGGAAAATGTGGCGTATGGCTTCAATTCCCGATGGTTGCTCGCCAGTATTGGTATTGAATGTCCGAAATGCGATGTGGTCGTTTACCACTTTCCCACCTTTTTCCTTAACCAAACCGACATAGGTTTTTGCATAAGAAACCCGTTTGAGGTATTTTTTCCACAGGGCATCCAAAAGGGCGGTCAAAATTTCATTTCTATTTGATTTCATATTGGGTAGAATTTAAATGAATTGATTCTTAAGATTGAATTTATCGTATATAGCAAATAACCATCCAACAGTTTATCGATCATCTGTGATCCTTTTTTAGAATTGTGTGAAATTTAATTCCATAGTTTTCCAGCTCGTCGAGGATTGGACCGTAGATTTCAGGAAGCGTGGGAATGAGCAATCCCGGTTGTTTTATTTCATCAGTCAAGAGCAGTTTTGCAGCCATTCCCATGGTCAATCCAACGGTTTTAGCCATCGCTGTAAAAATCTGATCATCACCAATGACAACAAGAGAACAGTGTTTCACGAGACGCTTTTTTGTTACAGCATCTAAGTAGGTAAACTTGTGCCACATAACCACCATATCCTTATCATCGGGTTCGAGCTTCCATTTTTCCCTGATGATTTTCTCCAAAACCTGCGCAGGAGTAGCCTTTTTCAGACCAATCGGAGTATCGTCAAAAATGCCCAGCCACTTTAGTTTGACAATGATACTGGAATCCTGATCGATTCGCTGATCATGGAAAAGCTTGGTTTCAACGGAGTCGCTTGGGTGGTAATACAAAAATGAATTTACAAAGTCACGGTACGTCATCTGGTCGATGTTCTTCATCTCGTAAGTGTCATCTGTCATTCCCAATTGCACGAAGACATTCCATGCCCTGCTAAATCCGGGACGCCGAAGCGTTCCCCTGTAAATAGTTGGCACACCCTGAAGATGATAGCGGTCAATGTACTTTAACGAATCCCGGTTGGCATAACCTTCGAAAGCCCCGAATCCTTCAATATTGATACGTTCCGTCCGTTTAAAAACCCGGTTGTACGGAATGTACTTGTATTTGCCCTCTTGCAGAAATTTAACAGTTCCTTCCTGACCGGCCAATACCACATTGCGTGGGTTCCATGTTAGCTTGTAATGCCAGGGATTGTTGTCCGACTCAGGGGCAATCAGCCCGCCTGTGAACGATTCAAATCCGAGCAATTGATGTCCGGCAACTTTCAGAGAATCAATCTCTTTCATTGCCGACATGTGGTCAATCCCGGGATCAAGTCCCATTTCGTTAAGGAATATCAGCCCTTTATCTCGAACTTCCTGTTCCAATGCTTTCATATCATCTTTTACATAAGATGGAGTAAGCAGGTTTTTCCCAAATTCCAGGCAGTAGTTTGCCACCAAAATATGAAATCGTGCAGGTAGCATAGAAATAACCAAATCAGCTTTTCGGATGGATTGTTTGCTGGTTTCCGCATCGTTGATGTCAAAAGGAATCATCTGCACGGCCTCTCCCAACCGCCTTTTGGCAGCTTCAATATTCATATCACCAATGGTAATTTCCCAGTGATAATCTGATGATTGTTTTTGCAAATAATTAATCAGACTGGTGGACGAACGTCCGGCTCCTATGATTAAGATTTTCTTCATACCTTAAATTCAATTCCTTGTGCCAGGGGAAGATCGGTGCTAAAGTTGATGGTATTTGTTTGTCGCCTCATATAGGCTTTCCATGCATCTGAGCCCGACTCGCGGCCTCCACCGGTATCTTTTTCTCCGCCAAAAGCACCGCCAATCTCTGCTCCGGATGTGCCAATGTTGATGTTTGCGATGCCACAGTCAGAACCTTCATGCGATAGGAACTGCTCCGTTTCCATCAGGTTGTTGGAAAACATTGCCGATGACAATCCTTGAGGCACGTCGTTGTGCAAAGCAATTGCTTCTTCCAAAGAAATGTATTTGATCAGGTAAAGCAGGGGTGCAAAGGTTTCTTCCTGAACAATTGGATAGTGATTCTGAACCTCGGCAATGGCCGGCACCACATAACAACCCGACTCATAACCCGGGCCTTCTTTTACAGTTCCGCCGCAAAGAATTGTTCCTCCCTGGGTTCTCACTTGATCCAGCGCATTCAAATAATTCTCCACCGCTGATTTATCAATCATGGGGCCAACCAGTGTTTTTGAATCCAGCGGATGACCAATTCGGATGCTTTGGTAAACGGCAATTAATTGGTCTTTCAAACTGTCGTAAACAGATTCGTGAATAATAATTCGTCGGGTTGAGGTGCAACGCTGTCCGCAGGTGCCCACCGCACCAAAAACAATTGCCCGAATGGCCATATCCATATTCGCATCTGGAGTAACAATAATGGCATTGTTTCCACCCAACTCAAGGATGGCTTTTCCAAGCCTGCTTCCGATCAAACCACCTGCCTTTTTGCCCACCTTTGTTGATCCGGTGAAAGAAATTAAAGGAATGTCTTTATCGCTAAATAGCTCATCACCCAAATATTTTGAGCTGGTTGCCACCAGGTTGACAACTCCCTCGGGAACTTCGTTTTCCTGTAAAACTTTGGAAATAATTTGATGAACGGCAATGGCGCACAACAACACTTTTGAAGATGGTTTCCATACAACTACGTCTCCGCAAACCAACGCAAGCATGGTATTCCACGCCCAAACTGCAACCGGAAAATTGAAAGCAGAAACGACTCCAACAATGCCCAGTGGGTGGTACTGATCATACATACGGTGATTCCTTCTTTCAGAGTGCATGGTGTACCCGTAAAGTTGCCGTGACTGCCCCACTGCAAAATCGCAGATATCAATCATTTCCTGAACTTCGCCAAGCCCTTCCTGGTAGATTTTCCCCATCTCGTAGGAAACGAGCTTTCCTAGAGGCTCTTTGTACTTTCGCAATTCCAACCCAATTTGCCGGACAATTTCACCGCGCGCCGGAGCGGGTATTTTTCTCCATTTCTGGAATGCTGACTTGGCAGTATCGGTCACTATTTTGTAATCTTCCAGGGTGGCTTGTTTGATCCTTGCAATGATTTGTCCATCTGCCGGTGACCACGAACTAAGTTCTTCGCCGCTTCCGGGGAACCATTCTGTGCCGGTGCAGATGCCATCGTTTACAGACTTGATTCCCAGCTTCTGGAATGCTTTCCTGATTTCAAATTGATCTTCTGTTTCCATAATGACTACGATTGAATGTTACATATCAAGGCTTTCAGCCTGTTTGGGGCAGTATTCAAGTAATCACTTTTTTTTATGAAAATGAATGATGAATATCAGCAAAGAAGACCTGATCATTTGCCTAACGACATGGAATCGAATCGATGAATAGGTTAACTACCAAGAGCTTATTTTAACATGAAACTATAATTATGCCTCACCCCAAGCTTGCTTTGCCCCTCTCTACTGTTTGAGAGGGGAAGAGTTTGATCAACCTGGAAGGATTGTATCCAAGTCAGGGGAGAGTCAGAATGTCAAGCCTTTCATTTTTTCAATCCTCTTACTCATAATCCATGGCTTTCATCGTTTTTGTGTAACCCTATTTTAAGACAAGTTAAAATGACCCCAACGGATTGAGATATTATAGCCCCGGAGTTTAACCCGGGGTTGGATTGGCAATGCTCGCTGAACCTTCAATTCGCTGTTTTTGTTTTCTTTAGCAATAGTATCATTAAAAATTGCAATCATGTGTTACGATGTCAAAGCACGCTTATATACCCAACTTAACCGGGCGAAAAGCCTGAATGATAAGAAGAAGATTAAGGAAATTGTGGAAAAGCTTCGGGAAATGGGGGCCGAAGACCTGTTTCACTGCTCGGGTTTTGAGCATCCCGCTATTTTGATTTACACAAAGGAACATCCCGACGATCCGGTTCTGGCGCGCTGGGGTTTCGTGCCCGAAAACACCAAAGATGAAACCAAACAGATGGCTATCTGGAACAAAACCCTCAATGCCCGGGGCGAGGACATGTTTGAAACCTGGTCATACAAGCAATCAGCTCACGATAAACGGTGCCTCATTTGTGTGGACGGTTTTTACGAGCACTACCACTACAAGGGCAAAACCTTCCCCTACTACATTCATAACAGTAATAACGAACCCATGACTTTGGGTGGCATTTGGTCGGAGTGGGAGAATAAGGAAACGGGCGAGAAGCTGAAAACATTCTCCATTGTTACCACGAAGGGAAACGACCTCATGGCCCGTATCCATAACAATCCCAAGCTGGATGGCCCGCGCATGCCACTCATCCTGCCCGAAGAGGCTATTAACGACTGGCTGTCGGTGGAGGTAAAGTCGGAAGCCGATAAAAAACGCATCCTTGATTTGATAAAACCGTTCCACGAAAAAGAACTCTCTGCCCATACTGTTCGGCGACTCCGCGGGAAGAATGCCGTAGGCAATATCCCCGAAGCCAGTAACCAGTTTGACTACCCGGAATTACCCAAGGAGGATTCGAAAAATGATGAGCTGAACTTGTTTTGACTCGTCCTAAAAAAAGTTTACAGGTTATATATTCAAATTTATCTGTTTTTTATAATAATTCTTCCATCTTTTT